>NZ_JBQSYJ010000014.1:0-83989 GCF_052379185.1 Corynebacterium sp. AOP12-C2-36
GGAGACCACCGTCCCCGCTGGACCTGACGTACATGATGGGAACTGTACAGTGCTTTCGGCGATCCGGCGCGGTATGCCCGACACACCCCGGGGTTCAGGCGGTGAGGAAGTCCTCCCAGCGCGCCCAGTCGTCACGCATCTGGTTCTCACCGTCGGTGAAGGACGCCCGCAGCTTGTCGATCTTGCGCTCGGTGTTGGAGATGCGCATGTGCTCGGGGAAGAACAACAGGGCACGGCCCTGCTCCTCGAGCTCCAGGAGACGACGCTTCGTGGCGTTGTAGCGGCCCGGGCGGGTGATCACCGCCTCGGCGACGGCCGGGGTGTCGCGCAGCACCCGGCGCACCGCGCCGGGGTACTTGACCTCGGGCTTGACGTAGTCGCGCGGGCGGGTGCAGACCACCAGGAACTTGCTGAAGCCGTCCTGCTCGGCGGCTTCCAGCGCGATGCCGCCGGAGGATCCCAGGGCGCCGTCCACGTAGGGTTCCCCGTCGACGACGGGGGTCTTCATCAGCACCGGCATCGTCGAGGACGCCCGGACCCGCTTCATCAGCGAGGGGAGGTCGGTGAGGTCCTCGCGTCCCCAGTAGACGGTCTCACCGGTGCGGGCGTGCATCGCACCGACGCGGAAGGGCGTCGGGTCGGCGGTGAAGGTGTCCCAGTCGAAGGGGAACTCGTTGCCGGGGAGCCCGGAGGTCTCGTAGATGAACTCGGCGTTGAAGTAGCCGTCGCCGCGCAGGAAGGAGCTGATGCCGCCGGTGCCGGGGGCGGCCCCGAACTCCACGAAACTCTCGCGGGCGCGCTCGGCGTCGTGCGAGAGCATGTTCACCGTGTGCGAGGCCCCGGCGGAGATGCCGCCGACCCAGCCGACCTGGACCTCGTGCTCGATCAGGGCGCTGACACAGGCGGCCGTGTAGCTGTTGCGCATGCCGCCGCCCTCGAAGATCAGGGCCACGTCGGGCGCGGCCAGTGCGGAGGAGCCGCTCACCACTCGACCCCGCGCAGCGCCTCGTGGGGATCCTCGTTGCCGGCGTTGAACCGGATCGTGCGACCGGAGGTCTGCGGGCACTCGAGTGCGGCGACGATGGTCTGGGCCACCGTCTCACGCGGGACCTCGGTGGCGTCCGTGCGTCCGTCGCCCTCGGGCAGGATCTCGATGCCGCCACGGTCGCGGTCGTCGGTCAGCCGGCTCGGCGCGATGATCGTCCAGTCCAGTTCGGAGTCCCGCAGGTGCTGGTCGGCGGCCGCCTTGGACTCGGCGTAGGGGTAGAAGTCGCTGTCCTCCGGGAAGCTGTGGTCCAGGTACGAGCCCGACCACGACAGCATGATGAACCTGCCGACACCGACCTCCTCGGCGGCGTTGATGGTGCGGATCGCCGCGTCGCGGTCCACGGCGAAGGTGCGCTCCGGGTTCCCGCCGCCGGCGCCGGCAGCCCAGATGACCGTGTCGTGGCCCTCGAGCAGGTCGGCGATGGCGTCGGTGCTCATCGTCTCGACGTCCGCCACCGTCGGGGTCGCCCCGGTCTCGCGGGCGTCGTTGAACTGGTCACGCGAGCGGATCACGGAGGTCACCGAATTGCCCGCCTCGACGAGCATCGGTGCCGTGAGCCTGGCGACCTTCCCGTTGCCGCCGATGATGACGATGTCGTACATGGTGTGGGGTGCCTTTCGTCGAGGGCGTTGTCGCGTCGCTGGTCTCCCCAGCCTAGCGGGCCGTGAGCGCGCCCACAGCCCCGGCACCGACGCACACGTGGGCGCCGGGTGGGCCGTCGATCTCCGCCAGGATCGTGCCGCCTCCGCCGGAGAGGTTGACCCACCTGGTGACCAGGTCGGTGTCGACGTCCACGTCCACCGCACGCGCCCGCCACTGCGCCTCGTCCTCCAGGCCGTTGGGGGTGGACAGTTCCACGGTCAGCTCCCGGTCGGCGGTGGCGGTGAACTCCCACGTCCAGTCGCCGAAGGGCAGCGCGGGTTCCACGGTGATGATCTGCGGCTGGCCGGCGTCGACACGGACGCCGCAGTCGGGGACGTCGCCCTGGACGCGGCGTGCGACGTCGAGCACGTGGGCCTCGGCGACGCGTCCGTCCGGCAGGACGACCGTGGGCGCGGTGCTCACGTCGCCGACACCGTCCCCGCCGCCACCGGCGGCGATCGCGCCGACCCTGTTGTAGGGCGACATCAGCGGGGTGAGGACCTCCAGCGGGGTGTTCTGGTCGAGTAGGACGGTGCCGGCGTCCTGCGCCTCCGACACGGCCTGCCGCACGCCGGCGAGGTACGCGGCGGTCGCGTCGTCCGACCACGCGGACACCCACGTCACGGTCGAGACCGTGGAACTCAGCGTGAACAGGACGGCGGCCAGTACCGCGGTCCAGGTGCGTGCCATTACCGGGGCCGCGGCCACCACGAGCACCACGGTGACCGACCACCAGTCGGCGTAGTAGTGCATGCCGCGGGCGAGCAGGTCGGACGCCCCGTCGCCGGTGCGTCCCTCACGCAGCAGCAGCAGGACGACCAGCAGGTACGCGCAGGACGCGGCCAGCGCCGTGAGCGCCGCGAGGAACGCCGCCGGGCGGCGGCGCGTGCGCGCCAACGTCCACACGAGCAGGACGGCCAGCAGGACGCCCACGATGACCTGCACCAGGGTCGACGTCGTGGAGAACGCGGGGGAGGGGTCCCACCGGTCCCAGCTCCACGGCCCGCCGAGGACGCCGGGCAGCACCGAGGAGCCGAGCGCGGAGGTGACCCCGTGCAGCCCCGGCGCCTCACCACCGCCGTCACCACGTCCGACCAGGGCGAGGTACACCCCGGCCCATGCGAGGGTGAGCAGCGCCGGCGCCACCAGCACCAGCCGGTCGCGGGAGGGGCCCCGGCGCACCCGCAGGACGAGCGCGACGGCCAGCACCGCCGGCACCACCGTCAGCGCCCGCTCCGTCATGAGCAACCCGCCCAGCAGCACCAGCGTGGCGAGCGTGGTGCGCAGCACGACCCCGCGCGGGGCTGTCAGCGCCAGGCCGACACCTGCGGCGGTGAGCTGCCAGGCCAGGGCGTTGACTCCGGCCGACCACCACCCGGTGGCGGTGCCCAGGAACGGGGAGAACACCAGGGCGGTGAACCCCAGGACCCGCAGACCCCACCGGTCGGTGAGCCGGCCGAGCAGGACCCGCCACAGGCCCACGGCCAGGGCCGTCGCCGCCAGGGTGACCACGCACGGCAACCACCACTGCAGGGGTGCGAGGGAGTCCACGGCGATCTGCAGCGCCGCCGAGCCGGGCATCAGGTGCCCGTCGTAGGGGGCCCACAGTCCGGAGTCACGGAAGGACGGAGGGATGACCAGGTCGTCCCAGTAGAAGGTCCGCTGGCTGAGCTGCCACCCGCGCAACGCCAGGAGCGCGACGACGAGCAGCAGCGGGAGCAGGACCGGGAGCCGGCCCCGTCTCACGCGCCGTCGGTCAGGGGCTGGACGGACAGCAGCGTCACGTCATCGGCGGTGCAGGCGGTCAGGTCAGGCACGTCGAGGACGGTGGTCTGCTCCTCCTCCGGCACGATGACCTGTAGACCACCGGCCGGGGTGGGGCCGCAGGCGGTCTCGTCGTAGTTCTCCGCCCGGCCGATGCTCAGCGCCGACGTCGCGGTCGACCCCGCGGCGAGCTCCACCACCGACGACGGCACGTTCTCCTCACGCTCGGCCGGCGCACCGACCGGCTCGCCGGCCTCGTCGACGAGGGTGACCCCGGGGAACCCGGCGAGGGCGCAGGAGCCGTCGGAGGTGTTGGTGAACTCCACGTCCAGCAGGATGCTGCCGGCCGCGCCCTGGGACTGATCCGCGGTGACGTCCAGGTCGCCGGTGGTGCACCGCCTGTCGGCGCCGGACGCCGCGGCGCCCTCCGAGGTTTCAGTGTCGCCGCCGCTGCCGCCGGGTTCGCCGGTGGCCACCGGCGTCGGCGTCGTCGTGCTCGTCGAGGCGTCCGAACCGGCGTCGGACCCGGAGCCGTCGCCGTCGGAACACCCGGCGAGGACGGATAGGGCCAGAACGCCGACCGCGCCGGCGGCGCACGCGGCACCGGCGGCGCGCCGGGGCGTCCTACGACGTCTGTGCAGGTCGTGGGCGCCTCCGGCGGTGAGGCGAGGGGTGGTCGGGGCGTCTGACGGGTGCTCGGTAGACATGACCCCCAGTGTAGGCTGAATCACAACACCGGGTTCACGGTACCTCCACGCGGGACCGCGGCCCCGGGGTAACGTCCCGTGCGAGCACTGCCCACGATTTTCCCCAGGAGACTGACGTCCATGGCTTTCAACCCCGATTTCGACCTCTTCCAGCTGCCGGAAGAATACCGCGAACTGCGCGACAGCATCCGAGGCCTGTCAGAGCAGGAGATCGCCCCCTACGCCGCCGCCGTCGACGAGGACGAGCGCTTCCCGGAGGAGGCGCTCAAGGCCCTCAACGACAGCGGGTTCAACGCCATCCACGTCGGTGACCAGTACGGCGGACAGGGCGGCGACTCGCTGGCTGCGGTGATCGTGATCGAGGAGGTCGCCCGCGTGTGTGGTGCCTCCTCGCTGATCCCGGCGGTGAACAAGCTCGGAACGATGGGCCTGATCCTCTCCGGCTCCGAGGAGCTCAAGCAGCAAGTCCTGCCGGACATCGCCAACGGTGCCATGGCGTCCTACGCGCTGACCGAGCGCGAGGCAGGTTCCGACGCCGGCGGCATGAAGACCAAGGCCGTGCGCGACGGCGAGGAGTGGGTCCTCAACGGCTCCAAGTGCTTCATCACCAACGGCGGCAAGTCCACCTGGTACACCGTGATGGCCGTGAGCGACCCGGCGGCCGGGGCCAACGGCATCTCCGCGTTCATGGTGCACAAGGACGACCCCGGATTCCGCGTCGGCGGGCTCGAGCACAAGCTCGGCATCAAGGGTTCCCCGACCGCCGAACTGTACTTCGAGGACTGCCGCATCCCCGCAGACCGCATCATCGGTGAGGAGGGGACCGGCTTCAAGACCGCCCTGGCGACGCTGGACCACACCCGCCCCACGATCGGTGCCCAGGCGCTGGGCATCGCCCAGGGTGCCTTCGACGCCGCGGTGGACTACGTCAAGGAGCGCAAGCAGTTCGGCAAGCCGATCGCGGCGTTCCAGAACACCCAGTTCATGCTCGCGGACATGAAGATGAAGATCGACGCCGCCCGGCTGATGATCTACACCGCCGCGTCCAACGCAGAGCGTGGCGAGGCCGAGGGCGGCGACAAGCTCGGCCTGCTGGCCGCCGGGTCGAAGACCTTCGCCTCCGACATCGCCATGGAGGTCACCACCGACGCCGTGCAGCTGCTCGGCGGCTACGGCTACACCCGTGACTTCCCGGTGGAGCGCATGATGCGCGACGCCAAGATCACCCAGATCTACGAGGGAACCAACCAGGTGTGCCGCATGGTGATGGGCCGCCAGATCCTGAAGTAGGCGGTTAGACAGGCGCTGAGCCGGGCGCCAGGGGCAAAAATCGAGCGTGGGATGGTTGAACCGTCGGGTTCAACCATCCCACGCTCGATTTCGGCCCCTATGGGGAAGCGACGAGCACCCGGCCCCGGACACAGTGGACCCCCGGACCGAAAGGGCCGGGGGTGCACTGCTGACGTTTCAAGAGGAGAATGCTCAGCTGCCGTATACGAGGTGTCCTTCCGGTGGGGTCCGTGTCGCTCGGCCACCTTCTCGGTGGCACTGACATCAATCTACGACTGCGTTCTTGGGGGAAGCTGTCAGGCTGCTGGAGCGTCAGTGCAAGTTCACGTAGCGCTGTCGCAGGGGGCGGCGAGCTGCACGTCAGTGGCCCAGTGGAGGGGAAAACCCACCCCGTCGAGCCACGCTTCCACGCCGCCGGCGTCGAGCATGCCGTTGATGAGGCGTTGCGAGGAGTGCAGTGCGCGGGACGCCGCGGCGGCGTCGACGTACCCGGCGAGCAGGGCGTCGCCGAGCTCCTCGAGGTCGAGCACCTCCCATTTGCGTCCGGCGTAGGTCACCAGGTCGACGTAGAGGTCGGTGGTGTGCCAGGTGTCGCCGGCGTCCTCGACCAGGGCGATGTCGACGTAGAGGTCCTGGCCGTCGAAGCGTCCGCCCTCGCCCTTCCGGAAGTGGAATCGGTTGACCCGCAGGTCGAGCTCCGGGATGAGCCAGCTCTCGAGGTAACCGAAGCGGGGGTGGTCGGCGGGACGGGCCATGTACAGCATGCCGTCGGTCCGCGACCAGTGGTCCACGGCGCGCAGGAAGCCCTTGGGGTCGGTGTTGGTGTCGTTGACGAGGTCGAAGGTCTCGACCTTGGGCGGGTGCAGGTCGCTCATCTCGGCTCCGGGGGTGGCCGGTGGTGGGTCAGCGGACGTTGAAGATACCGGCGGTGGGCAGGAAGGTGCAGTTGCCCTGGGCGCCCTCCTCGTCGGTGGTCACGCCGCCCTCGAGCAGGGTGAGGACGTTGCCGGGGCCGGTGTCCGCCAGGCCGTTGATGGTGGCGGGGCCGTCGGGGTTGATCCCGCCGAAGCCGAGGGGGGTCTGGCCCACGCGGCCGTTGTCGATGTTGACCCAGTGCACGCGCATGCCGTCGTTCTGGTGCTCGGCGACGGGTCCGGTGCCCAGGGCGGTGAAGACGAAGGAGATCTGTCCGGCGGGGACGCCGGGGAGGGGCAGCTCCGCGGGGCCGGGCACGCCCATGGCCAGGCCGACGGCGTTGCTGTCGCCGCCGATGCAGTTCTGGGCGAGTGTCGGCCAGCCGAACTGGGTGAAGCCGGGGGCGTCCTCGGGCAGGCCCACACCGGGTTCACCGTCGCCGCGGAAGAAGCTGACGACGCGCTTGAGGACACCGGAGACCTCTTCGGGGATCTCGGGCCGGTTGGCGACGTCCTCGATCTGCGCCAGGAGTTCGGGGGTGGGCCGGCCGAGGTTGTCGAGCGGCAGGTCCGGCATGGCCGGGAGCCCGGGCAGTCCCGGGATCGTGGGGGCGGCCTGCGCCGCCGGGGCGGCGGCGAGCGACATGCCGGCGGACGCCGCGGCGGCGGTCAGGACGGCGACGACGGTGCGCGCCACGCGGCGCGTGGGGCGTCCGGCGCGATTGGTGCGTCCTGCCCGGGCCGGGCGGGCGGGGCGGGTGAGCTGGGTGAGCTGGGGTAGCTGGGGTAGCACTGTCAGCCTCTCGGTGGTCTGGAATGGTGCCCCGTACGCTGCGGTCGCCGGGAACATCAAACGTCACATGAGTCCCAACCGTAACATGCGTAACAGGCCGGACCAAGTGTCGGTTTTGCCTACCATAGCAGCGATAGGCGTTCACCGCGCGCCGGAGAGCAGCACACGATAGTCTCGATGAGAGAAAACAGGGTGCTGTCGAGTACCCTGGACCGTCGTTGAACCCCGAGTCGTCCTCCGGGCCCGCCGACCTCGACTCATTCTCAATTAGGAAGCTGAAGGATCTGTGTCACTGACTGAATTCCGCAATGTCGCCATCGTCGCCCACGTTGACCACGGCAAGACCACCCTCGTCGACGCCATGCTGCGTCAGTCCGGGGTCTTCGATGCCCACGGCGAGGTCGAGGACCGTGTCATGGATTCGGGGGACCTGGAGAAGGAGAAGGGCATCACCATCCTGGCCAAGAACACGGCGATCCGCCGTGCCGGCCTGGGTAAGGACGGCGGTGACCTGGTCATCAACGTCATCGACACCCCCGGCCACGCCGACTTCGGTGGCGAGGTCGAGCGTGCCCTGTCCATGGTCGACGGTGTCGTCCTGCTGATCGACGCCTCTGAGGGCCCGCTGCCCCAGACCCGTTTCGTGCTCGGCAAGGCCCTCGAGGCCAAGATGCCGGTCATGATCTGCGTGAACAAGACCGACCGTCCGGACGCCCGGATCGACGAGGTCGTCACCGAGGCGCAGGACCTCCTGCTCGAGCTCGCCTCCGCACTGGACGACGAGGAGGCCGCGGCCGCCGCCGAGACCCTCCTCGACCTGCCCGTGCTCTACGCCTCCGGCCGCGCCGGCAAGGCCTCCACCGAGAACCCCGGCAACGGCAACGTGCCGGAGGCCGAGGACCTGCAGGCCCTCTTCGACGTCCTCTACGACGTGCTCCCGGAGCCGTCCGCAGACATCGAGGCCCCGCTGCAGGCCCACGTCACGAACCTGGACTCCAGCTCCTTCCTGGGCCGCATCGGCCTGATCCGTGTCTTCGCCGGCACGATCCGCAAGGGTCAGCAGGTCGCCTGGATCCACTACGACGCCGACGGCGTCGAGCACACCAAGACCGCCAAGATCGCCGAGCTGCTGCGCACCGTCGGCGTCTCGCGCGTCCCCGCCGAGGAGGTCATCGCCGGCGACATCGCCGCGATCTCCGGCATCGAGGACATCATGATCGGCGACACCCTCGCCGACCCCGAGCACCCGGTCGCCCTGCCGCGCATCACCGTGGACGAGCCCGCGATCTCGATGACCATCGGTGTCAACACCTCCCCGATGGCCGGCCGTGGCGGCGGCGACAAGCTCACCGCCCGCGTCGTCAAGGCCCGTCTGGACCAGGAGCTCATCGGTAACGTCTCCATCCGCGTGCTGCCCACCGAGCGTCCCGACGCCTGGGAGGTTCAGGGCCGTGGCGAGATGGCCCTGTCCGTCCTGGTGGAGACCATGCGCCGCGAAGGTTTCGAGCTGACCGTGGGCAAGCCCCAGGTGGTCACCCGGACCGTGGACGGCAAGCTCCAGGAACCCTACGAGCACATGATCATCGACGTGCCCGAGGAGCACCTCGGTGCCGTGACCCAGCTCATGGCCGCCCGCAAGGGCCGCATGGAGGGCATGGACAACACCGGTACCGGCTGGATCCGGATGAACTTCACCGTCCCGTCCCGTGGTCTGATCGGTTTCCGCACCATCTTCATGACCGAGACCCGCGGCACCGGCATCGCCAACCACTACTCGGCCGGCTACGAGGGTTGGGCCGGCGAGATCAAGGACCGTCCCAACGGCTCCCTGGTCTCCGACCGCACCGGTCAGATCACCGCCTACGCGCTGACCCAGCTCGGCGACCGTGGTGAGTTCTTCGTCGAGCCCGGCACCCAGACCTACGAGGGCATGGTCGTCGGGCAGAACAACCGCGACGAGGACATGGACATCAACATCACCAAGGAGAAGAAGCTCACGAACATGCGTTCCGCCACCGCGGACGCCACCGTGACGCTCGCCAAGGCGCGCAACCTCACCCTCGACGAGGCCATGGAGTTCTGTGGCGGCGACGAGTGCGTGGAGGTCACCCTGGAGAACATCCGCGTGCGCAAGGTCATCCTCGGCGCCACCGAGCGTGCCCGTGCGCTGTCGCGCATGAAGGCCCGCAACAAGTAGGCCGTTCCGGCACAGTCGCAGCCACGTACATGAGGAGCCGTCGCCAGGTGAACAAGATCAGTCGTCCCCGGCGGCGGCTTCCGTCGGTCGTAGCTGCCCTCGCGGCCTGCGGTCTCGTCCTGTCCGCCTGTCAGGCGAACCCCGGTGACGCGCCGACGGTCGAGGAAGCCAACGACCCCGACACCGAGGCCGGCGACGCCGCCGACGGCGGGGGAGACGGCGACACCGGGGCGTCCTCCGTGCCCGAGGAACTGCGCACCATCACCGTGGGCGTGGACCGCATCCCCGCGGACCTGAACCCGCACCTGGTCGGGTCGCGGTCGATGCTGACATCGACGGTCGCCGACCTCACCCTGCCGAGCGCCTTCACCGTCGGCGAGGACGGCGACCGCACCGTGCTCAACACCGACCTGCTCGACGCGGCCGAGGTCACGGCCGGCGAGGAGGACGCACCCACCGAGGTGCGCTACACCCTGGCCAGCGAGGCCCAGTGGTCCGACGGCACGCCCATCAGCGGCACGGACTTCCACTACCTGTGGCAGCAGGTCGTGACCATGCCGGGGACCACCGACACCGCCGGGTACGGGGACGTCGACGACGTCGCCGTGTCCGCCGGCGGCAGCACGGTGACGGTGTCCTTCACCCGTCCGCAGCAGGACTGGCGCGAACTGTTCGCACACCTGCTGCCCAGCCACATCTACGGGGCCGAGGGCCGCAACTTCACCACCTTGCTGGGATCGTTGCCCGCGGCGTCCGGCGGGGTGTACACCGTGCGCCAGTTCGACCCCTCGCGCGGCAACCTGGTCCTGGAGCGCAACACCCGTTACTGGGGCGGGTCCCCGGCACGCACCGACCGGGTGGTCTTCTCCGAGTCGGCCGACCTGAACACCTCCACGCAGATGCTGCGCGCGGGGCAGTACCAGATGCTGACGACCCGTAGCGGGGCGGTGACCTCCGAGTCCGTGGACTCCGTGCCGACGGTGGGCGCCAGGACCGTGGACCTGGACACCCGGCTCGACCTGGTGCCCAACGTGGCCTCCGGTCGCCTCGAGTCCGCCGCGGCGCGGCGCGCGCTGCTGGGCAGCATCGACGCCGACCAGGTCTCACGCCTGGTCACCGGCGCGCCGGACGCCACGGCACCCGCCGGGGTCATCGGCGCGTACGGCGGAGGCGCCGGCGACGTCGACGCGGCGGAGGCCGTCGGGGCGAGCGACGCCGACCCGCTGCGCATCGCCGCGGACACCCTGGACGACGAGGCCGTCGAGGCCGCCCGCCGGGTCGCCGACCAGCTGACCTCCGCGGGCATTCCCGCGACGGTGGTCACCCCGTCCGCGTCCGACCTGTACTCCGCCTTCCTTCCACGCGGCGAGGTCGATGCGGTGCTGGTGTGGCAGGACCGGGACCGCTCGCGCACCGACCTGCGCAGCTCCTTCGCCTGCGACGACGCCGACCGACCCGTGATGTCGCCGTCGCGCTCCCTGCCCACCGAGTCCGAGCTGCCGGAATCCCCGGAGACCCCGGAGAGCACGGAGGACCCGGCTGCCACCGACTCCTCTGAGTCCTCTGAGTCTTCTGAGACCTCCGAACCGACGACCACCAGCCCGGCCCCCGGCGACAGCGAGCTGACCGCCCGGGCGTCGAACGTCTCCGGGATCTGCGACCCCGAACTCGACACGCTGCTGGACGACGGTTCGGACACCCAGGTCTCCGGGTACCTCTCCAACCTGGCGCTCTCGCTGCCGTTGATGGGCGACTCCGTGGTCGTGGGCCGCGCGGCCGAGCTGGCCGGTCCCGCAGGCCGCGTCGCGGACTGGCCGGTCGGGCAGAGCACCGGCCTCTTCGTGAGCATCCCGGAGTGGTTCCGCGCCAGCCAGCAGTCCGACGCCGCCTCCGACGACGAGGCGGACACCACGAATGAGGCAGACGATGACTGACGTGACAACCGAAGAAGCGCGCGGGGACGGCGATCTCGCCGGACTGCGCGTGCTCGCCGTCCACGCCCACCCCGACGACGAATCCATCTGGGGTGGCCTGGCGTTGGCTAACTGGGTGCGCCGTGGCGCCGACGTTTCCGTGGTGACCTGCACCTTGGGGGAGGAGGGCGAGGTGATCGGCGAGAAGTACGCCGACATCGTCGCCGACGGCTACGACATCCTTGGCGGATACCGCATCGCCGAACTCCAGCGGGCCCTCGGTGAACTGGGGCTCGGACGCCCCCGGTTCCTCGGCGGCCCGGGGCGCTGGCGTGACTCCGGCATGGTCGGAACCCCGGCCGCGGAGCACCCGTGTGCATTCGTCAACTCCGGGCAGACGGCCGTCGACCAGCTCGCCGAGATCTTCGACGAGCTGCGTCCCCACGTGGTCGTCACCTACGGCCCGGACGGTGGCTACGGCCACCCCGACCACATCCGTGCCCACGAGATCACCCACACCGCTGCCGACCAGGCGGCTCAGGACGCTCAGGACGCTCACGGCGGCAGGTGGGTGCCGTCGCGGATCTACTGGACCGCCCAGGAACGTGAGCGGGTCGAGGAGGGCCTGCGCGACCTCGACTCCCAGGGTGAGCCGCCGCAGGGTTGGCGGCGTCCCGAGCCCGGGGAGCTGGCCACCGTCCCGGCCCGCGTGGTGGACGCGAGGGTCGAGGGCAGCGGGGAGGACCTGGCGGCGAAGCGTCGGGCCATGGCGGCCCACGCCACGCAGATCTGGGTCGCCGACGGTTCCGTCAGCGACGTCAACGACCGGCCCCGCATTGGGCGTGCAGGTCATGCGGGGACGGTCGCCTACTGCCTGTCGAACCTCATCGCCCAGCCGCTGCTGGACACCGAGAGCTACACCCTCGCCCGGGAATTTCCGGCGCGGGGCGGTGTTTCGCAGGAGACAGTGGACAGACTAGACTGTCTATTTGCCGAAGGGAGGTGAGAGCGATGGGCGCACAGGACGGGACGGACACGTCCCGCACCGCCGAGCCGCACTGGGGAGACCCGGAGCGCTCGCAGGTCCGTCGTGACACCTCACGCTCCGAACGGGTGGCGGGGATCGTCTGGCTGTGCGTCGGCGCGGTCGTCGCCACCCTGTTGTCGGCGCTGTACCTGGGGTCGAGGATCACCGTCGGTGAGGTCTCGGTCCCGTTCCCCTGGCCGGTCGTCGCCGCACCGTGGTTCAACTTCGTGCTGGTCAGGACGGCTATGCTGTGGACCGACAACCGTCGGGTCGCCGCGACACCGTTGTGGGTGTGGCTGGCGACGTACAGCGTCCTGCTGTTCTGGCCGGTGCTCCCGGGGACCGGCGGAGACACGCCCCTCGGCGGTACCGTGTGGGCGGTCCTGCTGCTCGCACTGGGGGCGGCCGGGGGTGGTTGGGCATTACTGCGGTTGAAGTGAGATGATCACTTTCGACGAACGGCTGTGCAGCAGCCACGACTGCGGTGCGCACACCTCACAGGTGCGGGCCACCGGGACCCGGTGACTCCGGGACCCACCGAGCTAGACCAAGAGACAAGACCCCGAGAATCCTTGACAGTGACGAACTCCAGAAGGTGACAACGAGATGACCTACGTGATCGCGCAGCCGTGTGTGGATGTGATGGACCGGGCGTGCGTGGAAGAATGCCCCGTCGACTGCATCTACGAGGGCAAGCGTTCGCTGTACATCCACCCCGACGAATGTGTGGACTGCGGCGCTTGCGAACCGGTGTGCCCGACCGAGGCGATCTTCTACGAAGACGACCTGCCGGACGAGTGGGAGGACTACATCGACTACAACGTCGCCTTCTTCGACGACCTGGGTGACCCGGGCGGAGCCGCCAAGCTCGGCCCGCAGGACTTCGACGTGGAGGGCATCACGAACCTCCCGCCGCAGAACCAGGACTAGCACCGGACAAGCAGAAACCACCACCACAGCCAGAGGAAACCGCATGCCGCGCAGCACCCGCCGAACGCTCTCCGCAGAACTCCCGGATTTTCCCTGGGACTCGCTGGCCGACGCCAAAGCCACCGCCGCGGCGTACCCCGACGGCATGGTCGACCTGTCGGTGGGCACCCCGGTGGACGAGGTCGCCCCGTCGATCCAGCTGGCCCTGGCGGAGAGTGCCGGGGCACCGGGGTACCCGCAGACCGTCGGCACCCCGGCGCTGCGCGCGGCGATCGTCGCGTCCCTGGGCCGGCGCTTCGGCGTCACCGGTGTCGGGGAGGATGCCGTCCTGCCCGTGGTGGGCACCAAGGAGGCCATCGCCTGGCTGCCGTTCCTGCTGGGTGTCACACCCGGGCAGACCGTGGTCATCCCGGAGCTGGCCTACCCGACCTACGAGGTCGGCGCGAAGCTGGCCGGTGCCGAGGTGCTGCGCAGCGACTCGCTCGTGGCGCTGGGCCCGCAGGCCCCGGCGATGATCTTCATCAACTCCCCGGCCAACCCGCACGGCAAGGTGCTCGGTGTCGAGCACCTGCGCAAGGTCGTGGAGTTCGCCCGTGAACGCGACGTGGTCGTGGTGTCCGACGAGTGCTACCTCGGCCTCGGCTGGAACAGTGCCGAGTCCGGAGACGATGGTGCGCCGGTCTCCGTGCTGGATCCGCGTGTCTGCGACGGTGACCACACCAACCTCATCGCGGTGCACTCGTTGTCGAAGACCTCGAACCTGGCGTCCTACCGCTCCGGGTTCCTCGCCGGCGACCGTGACCTGATCGCCGAGCTGCTCAGCGTGCGCAAGAACGCCGGGCTGATGATGCCCGGCCCGATCCAGGCCGCCAGCGTGGCAGCCTTCGAGGACGACGGCCAGGAGATCCTGCAGAAGGAGCGCTACCGCAAGCGTCGCGAACTGCTGTCCGCAGCGGTCGAGGTCGCCGGGCTGCGCATCGACCACTCCGAGGCCGGCCTGTACCTTTGGGCCACCGAAGGCCGACCGTGCCGCGAGACCGTGGACCGGCTCGCCGGGCTCGGCATCCTGGTCGCCCCGGGCGAGTTCTACGGTCCCTCCGGCGCCGAGCACGTGCGTATCGGGCTGACCGCCACCGACGAGCAGATCGTCACCGCCGCGCGTCGCCTCGCCGGGCAGGCGGAGTAGACCGCCCAGGCGGCAGCACCCGCTTTCAGGCAGCAACCCCGCAGGCTGGTCCGACCAGCCTGCGGGGTTGCTGCCTCGACAGGTCGTGCCGACGGCTCCTACCGCGGTTCGACGGCGTCCAGCGGTGGCACCCGGGCCGCGCGCACGGCCGGGGCTACGGCGGCGCAGACGCCGAGCACCACGGACCCGCCGAGGACGGCCCCCAGCAGGCCCCAGGGCACGCTGAGCACCGACAGTCCCACGTCCGAGAGCACGGTGAGCACCGCCCACCCGGCACCCAGCCCGAGCAGCACGCCCGGCACCGCCCCGTAGAGGGTGGTCTGCAGCGACTCGACGACCACCATGCGCCGGACCTGCCCACGGGTGACCCCCACGGCCCGCAGCACACCGATCTCGGCGCGACGTTCCACCACGGACAACGCCAGGGTGTTGACCACACCGAGCACCGCCACCGCGACGGCGAGGGCGAGCAGGGCGTAGACGGCCATGATCACCCGGTCGATCAGCTGGGACTGTTCGCCGGCGTACTCGTCCGGGGTGAGGACGTCGGTGGCCGGGGTGGTGGCCAGGGTCGTGGCGAGCCGGGTGTCCAGCTCGTCGGGACCGGTCGAGCCGTCGCCGGCGACGAAGAGGGCGAGGACGCGGTGACCGCCGCGTCCCTGCGCGCCCGGTGCGAGCCGCCAGAAGGCGCTCGCCCCGACGACGACGTCGCCGAGCACCCGGGACCCCTCGTAGGTGCCCTTGAGCGGCATGGTCACCGAGCGGCCTTGCCCGGGCGCGGCGACCGGCACCATGTCACCGACCTGCCAGCCGTTGTCGGCGGCGTAGGACGCCGACATCGTGACACCGTCCTCGCGGCCCAGGTCGAGGTCGCCGTGGACCCCGCCGACGTCCAGGACGCCGGCGGGGTCGCCGTTGCTCACGGTGACCAGGGGGAGGGTGCCGCCGTCGTGCTGCGACGGGTCGCCGACCGTGGCCAATGCCTTGGCCACGGTGAAGGTGGAGCCCACCCCGTCGGTGTCGCGGACCGCGCTCACCGCCTCTCCGGGCACGGGGACGTCGACGGCCCCGCCCGGGGCGGCGACGACCCGGTCGGCGGTGACCTCGGTGTCGATGACCTCACGCATCGACGCCGCGGTGGACGCCCCGGTCATCCCGGTCACCGTCACCAGGCACAGGCCCAGGGTGAGGGCGAAGGCGGTGCCGGCGGTGCGGCGCGGGGTGCGTCCGGCGTTGCGGACCGCGAGTCCGCCGGGGGCGCGGAAAGGACGCCCCGGGACCAGGTCGAGTACCCCCACGAGGCAGTGTCCCAGCACCGGGACGACCACGGTCGAGACCCCCGGGGAGAGCAGGTAGGTGCCCAGCAGCACGGCCAGGAGCCCCGCCGCGCAGAGGCCGCCGCGCACGCTGGTGCCCCAGTCCCAGTCCCCGTCCCCGGTAAGCACGGCCAGCACCGTCGCCGCGGCACCGAGCACGGCGAGGACGCCGCCGACGACGGTGCGCCGGACCAGCGGCGTCGCGGCGTCCTGCGCGTCGGCGACGGTGGGGGAGGCGACCGCGGCACGTCGGGCAGGTCCCCACGCGGAGACCACGGTGGTGACCGTACCCAGCACCAACGGCACCAGGGCCGTCGCGGCACCCGGTGAGGACGCGACCTCGGCAGGCTCGGGCAGCGGCAGTCCGGAGGTCACTTTCGCGGTCGCCCAGAGCCCGGCGACGACCGCGCCGGCGCCGGCCAGCACGCCGAGCACGGAGCCGAGCACGCCGATCACGACGGCCTCGGCGAGCACCGAGACGCCGACCTGCATCCGCGACATGCCCAGGCCGCGCAGCAGAGCGAAGTCGCGTAGGCGTTGACCGACGGTCATCGCGAAGGTGTTGGCGATGATGAACATGCCGACGACCAGGGCCAGTGCACCGAACACCGCCAGGGTGTAGCGCAGGAACGCCAGGCCGGACGTGGCGGGCGAGCGTTCCTGGGCGGCCAGGGCCTCGGCGGTGCGCACCGAGGGAGAGTCGTCCTGGCCGGAGAGCTCCCCGTCCAGCTTCTCGGCGACGTCGCCGGCGGACCTGCCCCCGGCGACGGTGAGGCCGAGGCCCGGGAGTCCGTCGGCGGCGAGTTCGCTGCGGTAGTCGTCCTCGTTGAGGGCCAGGCGGACGGCACCGTCTGCGCCGCCGCCGTCACCGTCGCCGTGGTAGAGCCCGGCGACGGTGACCTGCAGGTCGCCGGCGGCGTGGCTGACGGTGAGTTCGTCACCGACGTCGAGCCCGGCGGTGGCGGCGACGTCGGCACCGAGGGCGACCTCGCCGGGGGCGGGTTCCGTGCCCTCGACGATCCGGGTGTCCGGGTCCAGGGCGGTGGACGCGTCGTGCCAGGGGCCCGGGCGCACCGGGACGCCGCCGGTGTCGACGGTCGTCCCGTTGTCCGCGCCGCCGCGGGTGAGCACCACGCTGCGCCGGTCCAGCACGGTGAGCCGGTCGACCAGCGGGTCGTCCTGCAGGCGGTCGGGGATGTCGTCGGGCAGGACGAGGTGACCGTCGCCGGGCAGCACCACGACCTCGGCGCGGCCGTGGCCGGGGGAGAGCAGGCGGTCGACGGAGTCGTCGAGCACCCCGGACAGCACGGCGGTGCCGGAGATGAAGGCGGTGGAGAGCACCACCGCCAGCACCGTGAGCGCCAGGCGACCGAGGTGTGCGCGGAGCCCGCGGGTGCTCAGCCGCAGGACGGTGGCCGCCGCGCTCATCGGGGGCGGGTGAGGGTGGGGAGCAGGAGGGCAGGTGAGGCTGCGGGGAGTCCCATGGGGAGAGGAGAGCTTTCCGGGCCGCCGACGGCCCTGGAGGAGGGAGGAGAGCGGGGAGAGGGAGGAGAGTGGGCGTGCGCCCCCGGTCTAGTTCTTGTGGAGGTCCTCGTTGAGCTCCACCGAACCGCTGCGACGGGCCACGGCCTCGACCGCGCCGGACACGGAGTTGCGGCGGAAGAGCACGTTGGAGACACCGGAGAGTTCGGAGGCCTTCACGGTGGCGCCGTCCTCGACGCCGAGGGCGCAGGCGACGTCGCCGGAGACCACGGCCTTGGTGCCGAAGGTCACGTACAGGCCGGCCTCGACCACGCAGTCGTCGCCGAGGGAGATGCCCAGCCCGGAGTTGGCGCCGAGCAGGCAGCGCTCACCCACGGAGATCACGGCCTTGCCGCCGCCGGACAGGGTGCCCATGATCGAGGCGCCGCCGCCCACGTCGGAGCCGTCGCCGACGACGACGCCGCCGGAGACACGGCCCTCGACCATCGAGGAGCCCAGGGTGCCGGCGTTGAAGTTCACGAAGCCCTCGTGCATCACGGTGGTGCCCTCGGCGAGGTGGGCGCCGAGGCGGACACGGTCGGCGTCGCCGATGCGCACCCCGGACGGCACCACGTAGTCGACCATGCGCGGGAACTTGTCCACGGACAGCACGGTGACCCGGCCGTGGCGGCTCAGGCGGGCGCGGGTGGCCTCGAAGCCGTCGACGGCGCAGGGGCCGAAGTTCGTCCACACCACGTTGGCGAGCTTGCCGAAGATGCCCTCCAGGTTGCAGCCGTGCGGGCGGATCTCACGTCCGGAGATCAGGTGCAGACGCAGGTAGACGTCGGCGGTGTCGGTGGGGGTGGCGTCCAGGTCGTCGATGACGGTGGAGACCACGGTGCGCCGGACGCCGCGGTCGGCGTCCTCGCCCTCGAGGTGGGTCAGGTCCAGGGGGGCACCCGGTGCGGCCCCGAGGCCGAACTCGGGGTACCACACGTCCAGGACGGTGTCGTCTGCGGTCAGTGTCGCGATTCCGGTTCCGTAAGCGGCAGTCATGGTGAGTCAGTCTACCCGGACCCGGGTGGGCGCACGGCCGGTACCCGGTGTGCTGCTAGGCGCCGGCGGTGGCTTCCTCAGCCTCCCTGGCCTCCGTGCGCGCGTGGTGGCGGGTGACGTAGAGCCCCAGCAGGCTGACCGCGGTGAACGCGATGGCCACGGTGACCACCTGGTCGCGGGCGGTCTCGTCGAAGAGCATCAGCACCGCCAGGCCGACCAGGGCCACCAGCGTGATGATCGGCAGCACGGGCCAGGCCCACATTCGCACCTTCAGGCTGCCCTCGGCCTCCAGCTGCGGTCGCAGCCGCAGCTCGCTGAGCACGATGATGAACCAGATCACCAGCAGGCAACCGCCCACGGCGTTGAACAGGATGTTGATCAGGTTGTCCGGGCCCCAGACCTGCAGACCGACGGAGACGAAGGCGAAGACCAGGGAGCAGACCACCGCGGCGGTCGGCACCTTCTGCGCGGAGACCTTCCGAAACATCTTCGGGGCATTGCCCTGGTGGGCGAAGGAGAAGGTCAGCCGGGAGGTGGCGTAGATCTGCGCGTTGAACGCCGACAGCAGCGCCAGCACGATGATCGCCTCCATGAACCCGACCACGCCGGGGACGTCCGCCATGGCCAGCACCCGGGTGAACGGGGAGTCCGCGGCACTGTCGGCCTCGTCGAGGGTGGAGACGTTCAGCAGGGCGACGATCACCAGGATCGAACCCAGGTAGAACACCGAGATGCGCCACACCACGGCACGCACCGCGGCGGTGATCGCCTCGCTGGGCTTCTCCGACTCCGCGGCGGCGATCGTCACGATCTCGATACCGCCGAAAGCGAAGGCGACGGCGAGCAGACCGGCGGCGATGCCGGAGATGCCGTAGGGGGCGAAGGGCGTGAAGTTGTCGACGCCCACCGCCTCGTGGCCGGGCAGCAGGCCGAAGATCAGCAGCGCGCCGACGACCAGGAAGAAGACGATGACGGCGACCTTGACGAAGGAGAACCAGTACTCGAACTCACCGAAGCCACGCACCGAGGCCAGGTTGATCACGGTGAACAGCACCACGCAGATCAGCCCGGGGATCCAGCCGTCCACGCCGAACCAGTTGCCCATGATCGCCCCGGCACCGGTGATCTCGGTGCCCATCACCATGATGAGCATGAACCAGTACAACCAGCCGGTGGAGAACCCCGCCCAGGGGCCGAGGGCCATCTTCGCGTAGGTGGCGAAGGTGCCCGAGGCCGGACGTGCCGCGGCGAGCTCGCCGAGCATGCGCATCACGAACACCACGATGATGCCGGCGACGATGTAGGACAGCAGGACGGCCGGCCCGGCCGCCTTGATGCCCACCCCGGTGCCGAGGAAGAGACCGGCGCCGACGGCGGAGCCCAGTCCCATCATCGTGAGGTGCCGGACCTTCAGGCTGTGCCCGAGATCCCTGTTTCCGGCCTCGGCCGGGTCGGCCCCCTGCGGATCGGAGGGTTGGCCGGCGGGGGAACCGGCGTGCTGTGTACTCATAGGTTCAAATTCTCGCACACTGGGCAGGCGGTTTCCGGCACAGGTCGTTAGAGTGAGGGCACGATGAACAATTCGACTCCCCCCGTCAACGACCATCCCACCGAACTGACCCTGTCCGGCCTGACCGGCTCCCCGGTGGAGCTGACCCGGGCGCTCGTCGACATCCCCAGCGTCTCCCACGAGGAGAAGGACATCGCCGACGCGCTGGAGCGGGTGCTGGGCGAACTCGCCGCCCAACACGACCACGTCACCGTGGACCGCAACGGCAACACCCTGGTCGCACGGACGAACCGGGGCCTGCCCACCTGCGTCATCCTGGCCGGGCACATCGACACCGTCCCGGTGGCGGACAACGTCCCCTCGGTGCGCCGGGCGGACGGGGAGGGCCGCGACGCCATCCACGGGCTCGGCTCGGTGGACATGAAGTCCGGCGACGCGGTCTACCTGCACGCCTTCGCGACGCTGGCCGGCTCGCCGGAGCTGGCCCACGACCTCACCCTGGTGCTCTACGAGGGGGAGGAGGTCGCCACCCGCTACAACGGGCTGGGCCACCTCGTCACCGCCCACCCCGAGTGGCTGGTCGGCGACGTCGCCCTGCTGGGCGAGCCGTCCGGCGCGGTCATCGAGGCAGGGTGCCAGGGGACGCTGCGGCTGCGGGTGACCGCCCACGGCACGCGCGCGCACTCGGCGCGCGCGTGGCTGGGCGACAACGCCGCCCACCGGCTCGGCGGGGTCATCGCACGCATCAGCGACTACACCCCCCGCGACGTCACCATCGACGGCTGCACCTACCGCGAGGGCCTCAACGTGGTCCACCTGGAGTCCGGGGTCGCCACGAACACCATCCCCGATGAGGCGTGGATGTTCGTCAACTTCCGCTTCGCCCCGGACCGCTCCGGCGAGCAGGCGCTCGCCCACACCCTCGACGTCCTCGGCGTGGGGACGCCGGACGCCCCGGCCGAGGGCTTCAGCGTCGAGGTCGACGACCTCGCGCCGGGTGCGCTGCCCGGGCTCAGCCAGCCCGCGGCGCTCGCCCTGGTGGACGCCACGGGTGGCAACGTCCGCGCCAAGTACGGCTGGACCGACGTCGCCCGGTTCTCCTCGCTGGGGATCCCCGCGGTGAACTTCGGGCCGGGCGACCCCGGACTGTGCCACACCCCGCAGGAGAACTGCCCGGTGGAGATGATCGAGACGGTGAGTGACCAGTTGATCGACTACCTGACACGAAAGGCACGGTAAGCACGGTGAGCAGAGAGAATCCCCAGCCGTTCACGTTCCAGGGACCGGTGGTGCGACGGGGCATCGACGGGGTCTACCCGAACACCCCCTACCCGCGGTCCACGACCGACCAGCGTCTCCTCGACGAGCAGCCGAACACCGACTGGCTGCACGCCGACCCGTGGCGGGTCATGCGCATCCAGTCGGAGTTCGTGGAGGGCTTCGGGGCGCTGGCCGAGCTCCCCAAGGCAGTGACGGTGTGGGGTTCCGCACGCGTCGCCGAGGACCACCCCTACTACGCCACGGGGTGTGAACTGGGTCGCCGCCTCAACGAGGCCGGCTACGCCGTGATCACCGGTGGCGGTCCGGGGCTGATGGAGGCACCGAACCGGGGTGCCGCCGAGAGTGGTGGACTGTCCGTGGGGCTGGGTATAGAACTGCCCCACGAACAGGGACTGAACTCCTGGGTGAACCTGGGCCTGAACTTCCGCTACTTCTTCGTGCGCAAGATGATGTTCCTGAAGTACGCCCAGGCCTTCATCTGCCTGCCGGGCGGATTCGGCACCCTCGACGAACTCTTCGAGGCCCTGGTGATGGTGCAGACCGGCAAGGTCCGCCAGTTCCCGATCGTGTTGCTCGGCTGCGACTTCTGGAGCGGCCTGGTCGACTGGATCACCTCACGGCTGGTCGACGAGGGCATGATCTCGGAAGGTGATCCGGACCTGTTCCTGGTCACCGACTCCCCGGAGGAGGCCGTGGCGTACTGCGTGGCCGCCCACCAGGGGCAGGTCGAGGAACTGGAGGAGAAGCGTGCCCGGTTGCTCCGGGAGCTCCAGGACCTGGAGAAGCAGGCCGGGGCCACCGGGGATCTCGGGTAACCTCGGCTGCCATGTACCTGCTCATCACCGTCATCGCCGCCCTGCTCGCGGGCCTGGTGCTGGTCTACCTCGTGCTCGTGGTCTTCGACCGTGAACCGGCGGCACCGGGAAGCACCCGGGCCGAGCGACTGGCAGGCAAGCGGGACGCCGCCCTGCGGATCGAGGGGCTCACCGCCCAGCTCGCCGAGCGGGACGCCACGATCGCCGACCTCCGGTCCGACCTGGGGACCGCCCCGGGTGATACCCAGGCCACCGACCACGAAACCGAGGAGAAGCTCCTGTGAAGAGGATCCCGAACCTACCTCGTCCCACCCCGGAGATCACCGTCGGTACCACGGTGACCGGCAGCGACGTGGTCGACTGCCGGGTGCTGGTCGACGAGAAGTCCACAGCGGACCTCGCCGCGGACCTTGCCGCGGACGGGGTCTGGGAGGTCCGTGTGCCCGCTGAACCCACCGCGTTGACCGACCTCGCCGAACTGGCCGATGAGCCACGCCTCGGCGACGACGGCTGGCGGGCCGCCGGAGCCGTGCTCAGCCGCCGGCTCAGCACGCTGATCGACGCCCACCCGGTGCGCGCCAAGCGCCACACCGTCCAGATCCGGGTGCCCCGGACCGCCACGGTCCAGAACCTGCGCAACCTCGCCATGGGCATCGTGTTGGGCGGCCGGTCCATGGTCGTGACCAGGAAGGACGCCGCGGCGGAGGTGCGTTCCGTGCACCTCGACGTCAGCGATGTCAGCGGTTCCGACGGTAACGGTTCCGACGGTGGCGATGTCGCCATGGTCAAGCGGGTGGAGGACGCGGTGCACCGCGGTCGGGTGCTCGGAGCGGCGACCATGATGGCCCGTGACATCGACGCGGTGCCCTCGCCGACCGCGACCTCGGTGTGGTGGCGACGCAAGGCCAAGGCCGTGCTCGGCGACGTGCCGGGCACCCGGGTGAAGACCCACGGGCGCGGTTGGCTGCAGCGCAAGGGGTTCGGCGGCCTGCTGGCCACCGCCTCGGCAGGGACCAGCGTCAACGACCCGGACGGTGAGGACGAGGTCGGGCTGGTCGAGATGTTCTGGGACCCGGCGGCCGCCGAGGGCGACCTCACCGACGAGCGTCCGGACGTCCTGCTCGTCGGCGGGGCCACCGTGCCCGCGGTGATCCGTGCCCTCGCCGAGCTCAAGGGGCCGAAGAAGGTCGTCGGCCTGGTCCCCGTGCACGGCTACAGTCCGCCGGCGTCCGTCCCCGGGCGGGCGAAGGCCGTCATCGAGCACGTCAACGGCACGACCACGCAGATCCCCGGGTTCAGCGGGGCCGCGGAACGCGCGGAGGTGTGCCGGCGGCTGGCCGCCGCCGACGCGGTGGCCTACGGCGTCCAGCGCTACCGGCCGCGCCGCGTGGTCGTCGTCGGCGCGCTCACCACGGCGTCGAAGTCGGCGCTCGGGGAGCTCACCGGTGCCGTCAGCGGTGACCCGCGCGACGCCCAGGCCGTCCGGCGCGTCACGCTGCGTGGCGCCCGTGTCGGTGAACGGTGGTGGCCGCTGCCGTCGCCGACGCACCTGGAGAAGAAGGTCAGCACCCGCGAGGCCGACGTCACGGTGGCCTCCGACGGGCCGGAGGCCCTGGTGGCGCCGCTGTTCCTGCGACGTTTCGCCGCCGGTGTGCCCTGCACGGTGCTCGACACCACGGGCCCGTCGTGGTCCGAGTCTGTCCGTGGCGAGGTGGACCGGGGTAGCTCCGGGTTCGCGGCCAGGACTCTTGTAGAGTGGTTCCGGAAGTAGCCGACCCGGTGCTTCCCAGTCCCGTTTCTGACTAGTCCCGCAACCGAGGGGAGACCTCGCACCCGTGCTCTCTGATGTCATCGACCTGCTCGCCGACCCGGTGGACGGCACCCTGTTGCGCGCCGGTGACGACGCGTGGAAGACCCTGGTGTCCGACTCCGGCCACAACTACGACGTGGCCCGCCAGGGGTACGTCACCCTCGCCGGTGGCGCGGGCCTGCGTTACTCCGGCGACGACGCCGAGATGATCCAGGCACGCGAGACCTTCCTGTCCGGCGGACACTTCGCCCCCTTCGTCGAGGCGATCACCGACAACGTCGGTCACGCCCTCGACGACGCCGGGGTCGCCGACGACGCGCACCCCTCCGTCGTGGAGATCGGTGCGGGCACCGGCTACTACCTGTCGCACACGCTGGACTCCATCGTGAACTCCCGGGGTGTGGGCATCGACGTGTCCGTGCCGGCAGCCAAGCGGCTGGCGTCCTGCCACCCGCGCATCGGTGCCGTCGTGGCCGACGCCTGGTCACGTCTGCCGTTGCGCGACGGCGTCGTCGACGCGGTGACGGTGATCTTCGCCCCGCGTAACGCCGCCGAGTTCGCCCGCGTCCTGTCCCCGGAGGGGCAGGTGGTGGTGTTGACCGCGGACGCCGGGCACCTCGCCGAACTGCGTGAACCACTGGGCATCATCGATGTCGAGGAGGGGAAGGTCGAGCGGATGATCACCCAGGCGTCCGGGCACCTGGTGCCGGTGGGGGAGCCGCAGAACGTGGAGTTCGAGATGAACCTCGACCAGGCGTCCATCGCCGCGCAGATCGGCATGAGCCCGTCCGCCCGCCACATCCACCCCAAGGTGCTCGCCGAGCGGATCGCCGGGTTGCCCGAGACGATGACGGTGACTGCCCGCGCGGCGATCACCCGTCTGAAGCGCGACCCGCAACTCGGCTGAGTCGAGGGGGTCGACTCCGGGGCCTATTCGCCGGGGTCGACCCCTGCGGCGAGGTCACGGTCGGCCAGCACGGCCTCGCGGATGAGCTTCTCCTGCTCCTCCGGGTCGTCCAGGTGGGCGAGCTGACGCTGCAGCTGGCGTCCCAACGACTCCATCGCCGACAGCACCCTGGCGCCACCGGTGGCACGTACGGCGAACCGGTCGAAGGAACCGGGACCGGTCAGCGCGGTGGTCAGTGAGACCAGCCCGCCGTCGGCGAAGACCTCACAGACCGGGCCGTCGACGAAGATGGTCAGTGTGTCGCTGTCGGCGTCGGCGAGCGGGGCCGACCGGGTGTCACCGTCGCGGGTGACCGAGACCTCCTCACCGGAGTGGGTGATGCCGAGCAGGACGTTGCCCTCGGTGTCCAGCACGTCGACGGTGGCCGAACCGCTCTCCACCGACAGCTGGGCGGTGTAGACCGCCGCACGGTCGGTGTAGGAGCGGACCGCGGTGGGGAGTCCGATCACGTCCTGGTAGAGGTGTCCGTCACGCAGGCTGAGGAAGCGCGGCACCGACAGGCAGTTCGCCCACGTCGCCGGCTCATCGCCGTCCTCGCTGTGCGGGAAGGCGCCCACGAGCCCGGAGAGCACCGGTCGGGTGCCGTGCACCAGGCGGGGCCGGGTGAAGTCGTGGCCGTGGTCGAGGACCTGGAAGTCCGTGGCGGTGCGGAACGTGGTCCCGTCGAGGTCCCCGACGATGTAGCCGGTCGTCTCGCCGGACTTCGTGCCGGCCGCTCCGTCCGTGCCCACGGCCAGGCTGTCGTCCGGGTAGGTGATGAACAGGACCACCCGGTCCTGGCCCGTGCCCAGGTCCGTCATCAGCGTGATGCGCGGAGCGTAGGGGCGTCCCTCGGGGACGGACTCGCCGACGAAGGTGAGCTCGCCGCGTACCGTCCAGGACTGGCGGTCGGGGGAGTCCAGCACCACGATGCGGGCGTCTTCGTCGTCGACGAGGTCGAGGGCGAGCATCGTCCACCCCTCGCCCCGGCGCACCACCGACGGGGTGGCGAGGTTGTGGACGGGGAACGCGGAGTCGTCGACGTCGACGGCGCCGAGGCGCTCGACGAAGGGGGAGACCACGCTGGGGTCGTCCGACACCTCGGTCGTGGCGGACGCCAAGTCGGCGATGCGTGCGCGCTGGAGGGTGAAATCCCGTGCCCCACGGCGGCCGTGGGCGACGACGTTGGACTGCAGGGACGACGGCGCGGCATCTGCGGCGTCGGCAGCGGCGGTGGTGGTCACGAAGAAGAGCTCCACCCCGTCGTCCACCGGTACGGCGGACCCGGCGAGGCAGTCGATCTCGTCGTCGCGGGGGATGAGGACGTCGTCGCACACGTCCCAGCCGTAGGGGATCCCGGAGGCGACCTGGTGGGCCCACCGGGCACCGGCGTCAGGTCGTGGCCGGAACTGGTGGAAGACATGGAGGGACTCTCCCCGGCTCAGGGCTCCGGCTGGGGCCTCGAGAACGCCGACTTCCGCGGTGACGTGTAGTTCAGGTCTGTAGCGGTTCACGGCATCCCTGTATACCACCGTTAGCAAAGTCGGGGCCGTGGAATCGTCTCCACCGTCGCCGCCGTCCGGACTACCGTGCGGCGTGTGTGGTGATCACGGTGCACCCGGCGCCCAGGGGCAGACGGGCCACGGTGACGTCGTCGAGGGAACGCAGGTGTTCCTCGGCGTCGGCGGCGGCGCGGGTCTGCCGGTCCGAGTTCTCCGGGTCGCCCAGGGAACCGTCCAGCAGGGAGTCCAGCAGGACCAGGATGCCGCCGGGGCGCAGGACCGGCAGCGCGGCGTCCACCGTCGCCGTGAGGTGCTCCACGGCCGACTGTGAGACGATGATGTCGTAGGAGGAGGTCGCCAGCCGCGACACGCCCACCAGGGGGGCGGAGGGCAGGAACCGGTACGCGTTGGAGCGCACCCCGGCGGCGTTGAACGCCGAGCGTGCCAACGCCTGGTGTTGGACCTCGGGGTCGATGCAGGTGACGTGGCCCCCGCCGGGCAGCCCGGCGAACAGGTGCAGGCCGATCACCCCGTAGGCGGGGGACATGACCACGGCCGTGGGGGAGGTGCTGGTGACCTGCGCCGCCAGGAACGTGAGGAACTCGCCGGTCATGGCGTCCGGCTTGAGCAGCCCGTACTCGTTCGCCGAATCGCGGGCGGCGTCGAGTGTCTCGTCGGTGGCGGCCGTGCTGTTGACGTAGTCGCGGACGGCGTCGAGGGCGGAGCTGGATTCTGCGTTCACGGCTGTAACTCTAGGTGTGTCGGGGAGTCCTGGCGGTGACCGCCCCCGGCGAGTCGCCACAGCTCGCGGACAACGTGGGAACCGTGGATACCAGTGTGAACATTGTGCCTGGAGGGGTGCCGCAGCGGTATTGCCACCGAGGGTAGGTAACCGATATATTTAACGACGAAGTCAATTGCTGCCTGGTCCTCTTGGTGAGTCCGCCTTAACCTCACAGGAAAACCGAAGCGACCAGGTACTCCGTGGCAATGCACGTGCGTGAGGATGGATATCATGAACACCGCAGCAGACCCCGGCACCACCGGGGCGACCGACGCCTTCGACCGCGGTGAGGGCGACATGCCGAGCTGGAGCGAGCTGGTGCAGGAGCACGCGGACAGCGTCTACCGGTTGGCCTACCGGCTCAGCGGTGACCGGCAGGACGCCGAGGATCTCACGCAGGACACCTTCATGAGGGCGTTCCGGTCGCTGAAGTCCTACCGTCCAGGCACGTTCTCCGGGTGGCTGCACCGGATCACCACGAACCTCTTCCTGGACATGGTCCGCCACCGCGGCACGATCCGGATGGAGGCCCTGCCGGACGACTACGACCGCGTGGAGGGCACCCGGCTCGGGCCGGAGCGGGCCTTCGAGATGAGCAACCTCGACCCGGCCCTGGAGCGGGCGTTGGACGATCTCAGCGCGGAGTTCCGCGTCGCGGTGATCCTGTGTGACGGTCTCGACATGACCTACGAGGAGATCGCCGACACCCTCGGGTTGAAGATGGGCACGGTCCGCTCACGCATCCACCGGGCGCGGACCCAGCTGAGGGCCAGTCTGGAGCGCTCCGCCGGCGAACTCAGCTACGTGCCGCAGTCTTAGCGCTATCATCGATGGCAACGAAGCCATTGAGTCCGTTGATGCCGGACGGCGCACGGTAGGTGCGAGGCCGACGAGGAGGTCCCAGTCATGTCGGAAGTCGGGCGACTGTCAGATGTCGGTCATCTGACCCCAGAGGTCGTTGCGGCGCTGGTCGACGGGGAATTGACCCGCGGCGCCGAACACCGGGCCCGGATTCACCTGGTGCACTGCGGGGAATGCCGTGAGGAGGTCAGGGCTCAACGCCAGGCCGCCGAGCGACTGCGGGGCAGCATCCCGATGGACGAGATCCACGTCTCGGGCAGCCTGATGAGCCGTCTGGCGCGCATCCCCGACGACTGCGACGGCACCGGCCCCGGGGAGCAGGACGCGGCGGCGGAGCATGACCCGGTGGGCATCGACGGGTGCCGCCGGCCGGACAGCCTGACCGGCCGGATGGCGGCCGCCGCGCGCAAGGTGCAGCGCCGCACGACGGGATGGACGGCCAATGGCCGCTCGAAGTCGCCGCGTCAGCAGGGGGAGGGCTAGGATCGAGATGTTGTCAGTACCGAGTGATCCGAGAGAGAGGCGTGGCAGGTGTTCTCCAGCGTCGGGTGGGTTGAGATCCTCATCATTGTCGTCGTGGGCATTATCGTCGTCGGGCCCGAGCGCCTGCCGCGACTGATCACGGACGTCCGCGCCCTGCTGCTCGCCGCTCGCAACGCCATCGCCGACGCGCGCAAGGAACTCGACCAGGACTTCGGGGAGGACTTCGAGGAGTTCCGCAAGCCGCTGTCGCAGCTCAACAGCGTGCGGCAGATGGGCGCCCGGGGATTCATCACCAAGACGCTGCTGGACGACGACGACAGCTTCCTCACGGACCTGGAGTCCTCGGCGAAGGACGTCACCGGCGCTTTCCGGGGGACCGGGTCGCGGATCTCGGGGCAGGCCCCGAAGAACCCGCCGCGTCCCACGGAGGTTCCCGCAGAGCCCGCTGCAGACCCCGCCGTGGGTGCTCCGGATGCGGGGGCGGCGGATCCTCAGGCGGACGGCGGCTCGGCAGGGGCCGTGGGCGGGGAGGAGCCCCGGGTGGAGCTGCCCCAGCAGGACGAGGTCGGTCAGTCCCGGGACTGGGGACGCTCCGGAAGCTACGACGACACGATGTAGGGCAACACACTTGTAGGCCAGACAGTTCAGGCGCCTCACCCGGCAAGGTGAGGCGCCTGAGACGTGTAGTGGTCGGCTACTGCCCGGCGACCCCGAGGTTCAGCTGACGCCCGGCCAGGGACTGCCGGCGGGTGGAGAGCTTGTCGGCGATCGCGCCGAGTGCCTTGCCCGCGGCCGAGTCCGGCTCGGAGATGGCGATCGGGTTGCCGAGGTCGCCGCCGATGCGCAGGTTCGGGTCCAGCGGGATCTGCCCCATGAGGGGAACCTCCCCGCCGGTGAGCTGGCTCAACCGGTCCGCCACGACCTGGCCGCCACCGGTGCCGAAGATGTCCATCCGGCTGCCGTCAGGCATGTCCATCCAGCTCATGTTCTCGATGACCCCGCCGATGCGCTGACGGGTCTGCTCCGAGATACTCCCGGCACGCTCGGCCACCTCGGCGGCCGCCGTCTGCGGCGTCGTCACGATCAGCAGTTCGGCGTTCGGCACGAGCTGTGCGACGGAGATCGCCACGTCGCCGGTTCCCGGCGGGAGGTCGAGCAGCAGGATGTCCAGGTCGCCCCAGAAGACGTCCGCCAGGAACTGCTGGATCGCGCGGTGCAGCATCGGCCCGCGCCACACCACCGGCGAGTTGCCCTCGAGGAAGTGCCCGATGGACATGATCTTCACCCCGTGCGCCTGCGGCGGGATGATCATGTCGTCGACCTGGTGCGGGCGGTGGTTCGAGCCCATCATGTGCGGCACCGAGTGACCGTAGATGTCGGCGTCGACGACACCGACGTTCAGCCCGCGCCGCGCCAGGGCGGTCGCGAGGTTCACCGTGACCGAGGACTTGCCGACACCGCCCTTGCCGGAGGCCACCGCGAAGACGCGGGTCGTCGACTCCGGCTGGGCGAAGGGGATGACCGGCTCGGAGACACCGCCGCGCAGCTGGGTGCGGAGTTCGCGACGTTGCTCGTCACTCATCACGTCCGTGGCCACCGTGACACTCTCGACCCCCTCCACGCTCTCCGCGGCCTCGCGGGTACGCGTGGTGAGCGTGGACTTCATCGGGCAGCCGGCGATGGTGAGGTAGATCTCGACGGCCACGGACGAGCCGTCGACGTCGATGGACTTGACCATGCCGAGTTCCGTGATCGGCTTGTTGAGTTCCGGGTCCTCGACAGTGTCCAGGGCGCTGCGAACTGCTGATTCAGTGACAGTAGACATTGACCCCGATGATACGCCCACCCCGATTCAGGGCCAATCACCGTGTGCGGTCAGCGGCCGCCGGCGGCCGTCTCGTCCCTGTCATCCGGCAGTTCGTCGTTGCGACGGTCCTCCAGCTTGTCCTCGATGCGGCGCAGCACGTCCCCGAGGTCGTCGAGTTCGCGGCGCAGGTAGTCGCGGGTCACGTTCTCGCCCACGGCGATGCGCAGTCCGGCGAGCTCACGGGCGAGGAACTCGGTGTCCGCCTTCGTCTCCTCGGCTCGCCGGCGGTCCTCGTTCAGGGACACACGGTCACGGTCGTCCTGCCGGTTCTGGGCCAGCAGGATCAACGGTGCCGCATAGGCGGCCTGCGTGGAGAACGCCAGGTTGAGCAGAATGAACGGGTAGACGTCCCAGTTCCACCAGAAGCCGCCGACGTTGAGGCAGATCCAGACGATCACGATGATCGTCTGCCACATCAGGTAGCGGCCGGTTCCGAGGAAACGGGCGACCTTCTCGGCGCCGACGCCCACCGCGTCGTCGTTGTAGGCGAACAGGCGGCGACGAGGCCCCGTCGACGGGGTGTCGAGGTCGGTCCGGGAGAAATTGTCGGGCATGGGGTGTCTCTTTCTCGTCAGGCGGACGGGGTGGTGGTGGCAGCCCGGCGGTTGCTGCGCCAGTCGTCGTCGCGCCAGTTCTCCGGCAGCAGGTGGTCGAGCAGGTCGTCGACGCCGACGACCCCGAGCAGGTGGGAGTCCTCGTCGAGGACCGGCGCGGAGACCAGGTTGTAGGTGGCGAAGTAGCGCGCCGCGGTCTCCTCGGTGTCCTCCGGGTGCAGCGCCGGAAGCTCGAGGTCGAGGATGCCGCCGACCAGGGACGACGGCGGTTCGCGCAGCAGCTTCTGCAGGTGCACGCACCCCAGGTAGCGCCCCGTCGGGGTGGCCTGCGGTGGGCGGACGACGAAGATCAACGAGCTCAACGACAACGGCACCTCGGGGTTGCGGGCGTGCGCCAGGGCCTCGGCGACGGTCGCCTGCGGGGTGAGGATGATCGCGTCGGAGGTCATCAGCGCACCGACGGTGTCGGGGGAGAAGCTCATCAGACGGCGCACCGGCTCTGACTCCTCCGGGTCCATCAGCTCGAGCAGGACGTCGGCCTTGTCCCCGGGCAGTTCACCGAGCAGGTCGGCGGCGTCGTCGGGGTCCATCTCCTCCAGGATCGTCGCGGCGCGCTCGATGTTGAGCACCTCCACGATCTCGGTCTGCTCGTCGTCGGGCAGCTCGGCGATGACGTCGGCCAGACGCTCGTCGTCGAGCTCGGCGGCGACGCGCAGCCGGCGTTCCCGGTCCATGTCGCGCAGGGCGTGGGCGACGTCCGCGTTGCGCATCGTGGCGAACTCGGCGATCAGCTCGGCGTCCATGTCAACCGGCCCGGTACCCGAGGCGGACAGACCGTGGACGTGGGTGAAGGGGATGACCGCCGGGGTGGTGCGCCGGCCCAGTCGTCCGCGGGTGAACACGGCCACCCGGCTGAGCTCCCACTCACGGGTCCGGGTGCGTTCCAGCTCCACGTCGGAGATCTCCACGGCCCGTCCGGCCAGGTGGCCGAACTCCGGGTCGTCGGTGTGCACCATCGCCCCGACGAGATCCTCCATCACCGAGATCTCACCGGCACGGGAACGGAAGGGACGCAGGCTCACCGAGCTGGTGTTGAGGGTGACCTCCTTCGGGTCGATCGAGGCGATGCGGCCCATGGGGAGGAAGATGCGGCGTTTCGCGCCGACCTCCGCGACGATGCCGAGAGCGACCGCGCGGGTGGAGCGGATGGTCAACACGACGTCACGGACGCGTCCGAGCGACTCGCCGTCCGCGCCGAGCAGGAGCATCCCGGCGAGACGGCCGGCGAAGAACCGTGTGGTGATCCGGCTGGGGTTCCTGCCGGCGTTCGCAGTGGAGTTCATGGAACTAGAGGTTACGGCACAGCTTCCTGTGACCGCGCCCTGAACCGGCCTGTACGGCTTCTTCCGGGACGCGCACTGCAGGTATTCTGGTGCGGATGTCGAGCTACTGCCGAATGAGCGGAAGGAAACCATGTCGCGTCTGATAGCCGGTGGCCTGTGCGGGGTCGCGCTCATCCTCGCGGTGCTGGGGAGCCCGTTGTGGATCCCCCATGCGGTGGCGGCGGTGGTGGCCACGGCCGGGGCGCTGCTCTCCGACCGTGCCCGGTGGTGGGGGATCGTGCCCTGGCTGGCGCTGGTGGGCGTGTATCTCGTGGCGTGGTGGTGAGATGGGTGTGAGAGGCTGGGCCGGTGGCGGACGAGACGATGGACAGGACGGGCGCATGAGCACTCACGGGAACACGGCACGTGCCGGACGGTGGACGCGCGCCGGCGCGCGCCGTACGGCGGTCGCGGCGTCGGTCCTCGTAGCGGCGGCAGGGGTGTCGTCCTGCACGGCAGGCGGTGTCACCGGCCCCGCGTCGGTGGCCATGAGCGAGGAGACCTCGGGTCCGGTGTACCTGGGGGTCACCGACGACACCGTCCAGCACCGGCTGGAGGACAGGTACCGCAGTGCCTTCGAGGCGGCGGGCCGGGAGGTCGAGGCCCGGGACGTGACCACGGGTGACCGGCTGGACAAGCTGCACAACGGCGAGGTCAGCGTGGTGATCGGTTGTGTGGGCGAGCTGCTCGACGAGCTCGACCCGGCGAAGGGCGAGGAGCTGCGGGGGCTCTACGCCGAGGCACAGGAGGAGGGTGCGGACGCCTCGCAGTGGCGCGACATCGCCCACTCGACGATGTTCTCGGCGCTGCCGACGGATCTGCAGGCCAGCGACCCCGGTGAGGTGGCGGCGTGCGACGACGACTCCCTGCCGCAGAACTTCGTCGCCGTCTACCGCAAGACCGCGCTGGACCGTCCTGACCGGCGGGCGTTGAACAACGTCGCCGGAGGGGTGTCCGACGACGACCTCGCCGAGGAGTCGTCCGACAGCTCCTAGCCGCCCGGACATGCCGGAGGCCCGGCGGGAACCTTTCGGTTCCCGCCGGGCCTCCGGCTTTTCCCCGCCCCCGGCCGGCGACGGCGGGGTGGGGACGCTACTTCGCGAACGCCTCGTTGAGCAGCTGCTCCTGCTCAAGCTTGTGGACCTTGGCCAGGCCGGTCGCCGTGGACGACTGGGCGCGGCGGGAGACGCGCTTCAGGCGCAGACCCTCGATACGCTCCGGCAGGTTGAGGGCCAGGAACGGCCACGGGCCCTGGTTGGCGGGCTCGTCCTGGACCCAGCGGTACTCGGCGTTCGGGTACCGGTCCAGGATCTCCTTGACACGGTTGTGCGGCAGCGGGTGCAGCATCTCCATGCGGGCGATGGCGACGTCGTCGCGACCGTCCTCCTGACGCTTCTTCTCGAGGTCGTAGTAGATCTTGCCCGAGCAGAACAGGACCGTGGTGATCTCCTCGTGCGTGGCGGCGGAGTCCGCCAGGCGCGGGTCGTCGAGCACGGAGCGGAAGCCCTTGACCTCGGTGAAGTCCTCCACCGGCGAGGTCGCGGCCTTGTTGCGCAGCATCGACTTCGGGGTGAAGACCACCAACGGACGACGCATCGTGCCCATGGCGTGGCGACGCAGCAGGTGGAAGTGGTTCGCCGGGGTGGACGGCTGGGCGATGGTCATCGAACCCTCGGCGGCCATCTGCAGGAACCGCTCGATACGGGCGCTGGAGTGGTCCGGGCCCTGTCCCTCGTAACCGTGGGGCAGCAGCATGATGACGCTGGAGAGCTGACCCCACTTCGCCTCACCGGAGGCGATGTACTGGTCGATGATGGTCTGGCCACCGTTGACGAAGTCACCGAACTGGGCCTCCCAGGCGACGACGGCGTCGATGTTGCCCACCGAGTAGCCGTACTCGAAGCCGAGACCGGCGAACTCGGTCAGCGGGGAGTTGTAGGCACGGAACGATCCGCCGTTGCCGGACTCCTCGGCGAGCTTCTCCAGCGGGCTGTAGGCCTCGGTGGTCTCGGAGTCGAAGAGCACGGCGTGGCGCTGGGTGAAGGTGCCTCGCAGGGAGTCCTCACCGGCCAGGCGCACGAGACGCCCGTCCTGGGCCAGGGTGGAGAAGGCGAGCAGCTCGCCGAAGGCCCAGTCGATGCCGCCCTTTCGGGTCATCTCCTGACGGCGCTTGACGACCGGCTTGACGCGCTGGTGGACGTTGAATCCCTCCGGGACGCCGGTGAAGGCGTCTCCGACGGCCTCGACGACCTCGCGGGAGACGGATGTGTCCAGCCCACGGGTCAGGGCCTGGGAACCGGCGATGCCGGTCTGCTCGGCCGGGGCAGTGCCCTTCTCGGCCTCGCGCACCTGGTTGAAGACCGTCTCCAGCTGGCCGTGGAAGTCGTCGGCGGCGCGCTGGGCGTCCTCCTCCGACAGCTCGCCACGTCCCACGAGGGTGTCGTGGTAGAGAGCGCGCACGGTGGAGCGGTCGTGGATGCGGTCGTACATCTCCGGCTGGGTCATCGACGGGTCGTCGGACTCGTTGTGACCGCGTCGGCGGTAGCAGACCAGGTCGATGAAGACGTCCTTGCCGAAGCGGCGACGGTACTCGACGGCCAGACGTGCGACCCAGACGACTGCCTCGGGATCGTCGCCGTTGACGTGGAAGATCGGGGCGTCGAAGCCCTTCGCCAGGTCGGTGACGTAGTGGGTCGAGCGACCGGAGTCCGGGGTCGTGGTGAACCCGATCTGGTTGTTGACCACGACGTGCACCGTGCCGCCGACGGAGTAGCCGTCGAGGCGGGCGAGGTTGATGGTCTCCTGGACGATGCCGAGGCCGGTGAAGGCCGCGTCGCCGTGCATCAGGATCGGCATGACCGGGTGCTCGGCCTGGCTGGTCGAGATGTCCTGGTGGGCGCGTGCGAGACCCTCCATGACCGGGTTGACCGCCTCGAGGTGCGAGGGGTTCGCGGTCAGGGTGATGTCGATGTCGTTGTCACCGAACATCTGGGTGTACTGGCCGGTCTGGCCGAGGTGGTACTTGACGTCACCGGAGCCGCCGGCGACGGTCGGCTCGATGTTGCCCTCGAACTCGGTGAAGACCTTGGAGTACGGCTTGCCCACGATGTTGGCCAGCACGTTGAGGCGGCCACGGTGGGGCATGCCGATGACGACCTCTTCGAGACCCTGCTCGGCGGCGGAGTCCACGGCGGCGTCCAGCAGCGGGATCAGCGACTCGGCACCCTCGAGGGAGAAACGCTTCTGGCCGATGTACTTGGTCTGCAGGAAGTTCTCGAAGGCCTCTGCGGAGTTCAGGGTCTGCAGGAGGTACTTCTGCTCGGGGTTGGACAGCTTGGGCTGGCCACCCTCGATCTGCTCCTCGAGCCACTGACGCTCGTCGTGGTCGAGGATGTGGGTGTACTCGGAGCCGACCTTCAGCGTGTAGGCGCGGCGCAGCGTGGCCAGCACCTCGCGGAGGGTCATCTTCTCGCGGCCGGCGAACCCACCCACGTTGAAGCTGCGGTCGTAGTCCCACAGGGTCAGGCCGTGGGTCTCGATCTCCAGGTCGGAGTGGTCGGGGACCGGCAGACCCGGCTGGGTCCACAGCAGCGGGTCGATGTCGGCGATCAGGTGACCACGGCTGCGGTAGGCCTCGATGAGCTGCATGACGCGGGTCGACTTGTCGACGCCGATGTTCGGCAGGTCCTGGCTCCAGCGCACGGGGGCGTAGGGCACGGCCATGGCGGCGAACAGGTCGTCCCAGAAGTCGTCGTTGATCAGCAGGCGGCTGATGTCGCGCAGGAACTCGCCGGACTCCGCACCCTGGATGATGCGGTGGTCGTAGGTGGAGGTCATGGTGACGAGCTTGCCGACACCCATGTCCGCCAGGCGGTCCTCGGACGCGCCGGCGAACTCCGCCGGGTAGTCCATGGCACCGACGCCGACGATGGTGCCCTGCCCGCGGGTCAGGCGCGGAACGGAGTGGCGGGTGCCGATGCCACCGGGGTTGGTGAGCTGGATCGTCACACCGCTGAAGTCGTCCATCGTCAGCTTGCCGACACGGGCACGGCTGACGATGTCCTCGTAGGCCTCGACGAAACCGTCGAAGGTCAGGGTCTCGCACTCGCGGATGGCGGCGACCACGAGGTTGCGGGCACCGTTCTTGCTGACCATGTCGATGGCCAGGCCGAGGTTGATGTGCTCGGGGGTGACCTGGACGGGCTTGCCGTCGACGAGCTTGTAGTTGTTGTTCATCGAGGGGTGGGCCTGGACGGCCTTGACCATCGCCCAGCCGATGATGTGGGTGAAGCTGATCTTGCCCTTACCGCGGGACATCAGGTGGTCGTTGACCATCGCGCGGTTCTCGAACATGAGCTTGGCGGGCATGTCGCGCACGGTGGTCGCGGTGGGGATCTCCAGGGAGATGTCCATGTTCTTGGCGATGGACTTCTGCGCTCCCTTGAGGGGGTGCTCGCCGGCGGTGGGTGCCTCGGCCGGGCCCTTGGGCGCCGGGGGAGCCACGCGGTCCGGAATCGGGTTAACCGATGCAGAAAGCGACTTCTTCGGGGCCACCGCGCCCTTGGGCTTACCGGGCTTGCCGGGCTTGGAGCCGCCGGTGCTGCTCGCCGCGGCCTTCGGCTCGGACTTCGACGGTCCGGTCGAAGCCTTGGCGGTCTTGGTCCCCTTGTCGGCGGACGTGCCGTCGTTCTTGGAGGTCGTGGAGCTCGGGGACGTCGTCCCCGATGCGTGGTCAACCTTGTCCGGCCGCTTGTTGAAGAGTTCCCGCCATTCCGGATCTACGGACTGGGGGTCTTCCTTGAACTGCTGGTACATCTGGTCGACCAGCCATTCATTTTGGCCGAAATTGGTGCTGTTCACAGCAGGTCCTCGCCTCATTTCATGATGTGGTCAATCTCGACGTTCCACCCTACTACAACACCAGTTTCCGTGACCGTGGTGGGGGAGGTGTCGATATTGCCAGCTGAGCGTATGTTTTCAGTAGCTTCGCGTATGGCTCGCGGAGATGGGCCCGTTACCTGGACGAAACCACTCCTGGTGGGCGGCGAAGCGAGAGGCGAGGAGGGCGGGGCCGTGGGCAGGGACGTGTGGCGGCAACTGGGCTAGCATGGTGTCGTTCCGGCAGCCCGACCGCGCGAAGCCTGCGCAAGCTGCACATCATTCGGAGGAAGTACCGAGGAGGCGCCCGCCATGGGGTTCTATGAGGATGTTGCTGAGTCGCTGGATGCCGAGGGCATTGAGTCGAGGGTGAATGACGGGACGGTTTTCGTCCCGGTGTCCTCGGACCTCGAGATCCAGTTCGTGGAGATCGGGGAGGGGGTTCCTGCCGGACTGGTGGCGGCGAACGTGTTCCTCGCCATGGCCGACGTCGCCGAGGATGACGAGGAGTTCGAGGCAGCCCTGGTGGGTGTTGTCTTCTCTGTCGAGGAGGCGGTCGCCACCGTTGCCCGCCATATCGCGACCGACCAGGTCGTCGGCGTGATCCGCGACCTGATCGACGGCACGGACTCCAGGATCGTCGACCTGGAGTTCGTGCAGGACCCGGTCGACGCCCTCCGCGTCTCCGCGGAGATCGGGGAGAGCTCGGAGCTGGTCGTCACCCTCGACGGCGAGTCGACCGAACCGACGGCACGCGTCGAGTTCATCTCCCTTGGCGACGGGTTCGAGGACCTCATGGACGAGGCAATCGCCGACGTCTGGGACGGCGACTCGGTGGGCGAGGAGTACTCGGAGATGGAACGCCAGGCCATGTTCCGTGGGCTGGTCAGCAACGTCGCGGAGATGTCCGAGGAGGTCCTTGACCTCGGCGTGTACACCGACTTCGACCGGCTCTTCGACGTCCTCGCCCTGGCGCAGGTCCAGGCCCCGGACTGGGAGGCTCTCCTGGTTCCGCTGGAAACCCTGTGGGAGGAAGACGACGAAGACGATGAAGACGATGATGGGGACGGTCAGGCCGCGGTGCCGTGACCGGGTTCGGGTGCTGACGCGCGGCCGGGTTCACCGCTCAGGAGGGCGTGCCACGTCCACTCCATGAGTCCGTCGGTCCGGGCGGGCCCGCCGCAGGACTCCTGTGACACCCAGAGCACGTGGCCGCAGACGAGCTGGCCGCCCTGGCCGTCCTCGGCACCCTCGCCGGTCTCATCGGCGTCGGACCTGAGCGTCCGACGGAACAGCGAGTGCACGTCCGTGGTCATGTTCCGGGCGGACGCGGTCAGCTTCGACTTCTCCGCCCTGGCGGTCAGGGTGACCAGGTGGACGGGTGACGGCGGTGGGGTCTCGTCCGGTCCGGCCCCCGTGAGCCTGCGCCACATGGTGGTGGAGACCCGGTGACGTGACATGAACACCTGTGCGGGGCCGGAGGGGAGTGCGATGCGCAGGGACGGGGCCGTCCAGCCGGGGGAGACGCGGATACGGCTGCGCGGGTGGCGCAGGACCGTGGCGCACCGCTCGGCGGCACGGGAGACGGACGGTGCCGGCCTCAGTGCACTGAGCGGCCGACGCATCAGGACGTGGATGGACGGTGTCGTGGGTGTGGTGGTGTTCTCCATGCCGGGAACACTACGGCCGGCCGCGGACATGAATCCGCGACCGGCCGTGGTCAATCGAACATCCGTTCGAAAATAGTGCTGAGGTCAGTAGAGGTCCACCGGTGCGACACGCTGGGGGAACACCCGCGGACGCGCGCCGGCGATCTCCTCGACGATGCGGATCACCTGGTTGGAGTAGCCGTACTCGTTGTCGTACCACACGTAGACCACCAGGTTACTGCCCTCGGCGATGGTGGCGAGACCGTCGACGATGCCGGCGTGGGTGGAGCCCACGAAGTCGGTGGAGACCACCTCGGGGGACTTGATGTAGTCGATCTGCTGACGCAGGTTCGAGTGCAGGGCGACCTTGTGGAGGTAGTCGTTGACCTCGTCGCGGGTGGTCTCGGTGTCGAGGTTGAGGTTCAGCACCGCCATCGAGACGTCCGGGGTGGGGACGCGGATGGCGTTGCCGGTGAGCTTTCCGCCGAGCTCCGGCAGCGCCTTGGCCACGGCCTTGGCGGCGCCGGTCTCGGTGATGACCATGTTCAGACCCGCGGCACGTCCGCGCCGGTCGCCCTTGTGGAAGTTGTCGATGAGGTTCTGGTCGTTGGTGAACGAGTGCACCGTCTCGACGTGGCCGTGGCTGATGCCGTAGCGGTCGTTGATCACCTTGAGCACCGGCGTGATCGCGTTGGTGGTGCAGGACGCGGCGGACAGGATGCGGTCCGAGTCGTCCTCGGTGATGTCGTCGTGGTTGATCCCGTAGACCAGGTTGCACACGTCGCCCTTGCCGGGCGCGGTCAGCAGGACCTTGGCCACACCGTTGGCCGCGAGGTGCTGGGAGAGTCCCTCGCGGTCGCGCCAGCGGCCGGTGTTGTCGACGAGTACCGCGTTGTCGATGCCGTAGGAGGTGTAGTCCACGGACGCCGGGTCGTTGGAGTAGATGACCTGGATCGGGGTGCCGTTGGCCCAGATGATCTCGTTGTCGTGGTCGACGGAGATCGTCCCGTCGAAGGCGCCGTGCACCGAGTCACGACGCAGCAGGCTGGCGCGCTTCTCCAGGTCGTCGTCGCCGTTGCGTCGCACGACCATGGCGCGCAGACGCACGCCGCCGTAGGCGGCTTCGCGGGCGATGAGGATGCGGGCGAGCAGGCGTCCGATACGTCCGAAGCCGTACAGGACGACGTCCGTCGGATCCTTCTCGGTGTGGGCGCCGACGACCTCGGCGAGCTCACGCTCGAGGTAGTCGCGCAGTGTGCCGGCGGACTCGCCCTCGGCCTCGTAGCCGGTGGCCAGGCGTCCCAGGTCGATCGAGGCGCTGCCGAGGTTCATCTCCACCAGCTCCTGCAGGATCGGCAGGGTGGAGCTCAGCGGCAGCTCACGGTCGGTCACCAGACGTGCGTAACGGTGCGACTTGATCACGTCGACACCGGTCACGTTGATCAGCAGGCGACCGAAGACGGACGTGACGACGTTGTGCTCCCGGTGCAGGCGGGAGAGGAGCGGGAGGATCTGCTCGGCAAGCAGGATGCGGGAGTTCCAGTCGCTCTGGGAATCGGTGGCCGGTGCACTCATGGGTGTGGGAGCTCCTAGGGGGCGGTCGTGATGGTCCCCGGTAAGGGGGTAGAAGGACACTACAAAGGTAAGGGAACGGACGTACGGAGAGCTACTCGCCCCCGATGTCATCCCCCCGCTGCGGGGAGTCGGACGCTGGATCAGACGCGGCGGCGGCCGCGCGGCGCCGGGTGAGGGGGTAGAGCGCGGTCATCGCGACCAGGAAGATCACCCCCGCCCAGAGGGCGGAGTGGTACTCGTCCATCCAGACCATCGTCCCGAAGGTGATCAGAATCACCCCGATGGCGAAGAACTGGCCCACCGGCCACAGCGGGACCGGGAACGCCGGGGGAGTGCCGTCGTCCTTCGTCACCGCGTTCCTGCCGTAGCGGCTGCCGAGGTGGGCGAGCAGGATCATCAGCCAGACGAAGACGGTGGCGAAGGTGGCCAGCGCCGCGATGCTCTGGAACATCTCCGCAGCGGTGCTGCTGGCGAGCTGAAGGGCCACACCGACCAGCAGGACGACCAGCATGACCCCGATCGTGGTCACCGGGACGCCCCGGTGGTTCAGCCGCGCGAAGATCCGCGGGGACAGGCCCTGGCGGGCCATGCCGAAGACCACGCGTCCGGCGCCGTAGAGGTCGGAGTTGATCGCCGAGAGCGCAGCGGAGACCACCACGACGTTCAGTGCCGCCGCGGCCCAGCCGATGCCCAGGTCGCTGAAGATCTGGACGAACGGGGACTCCTCGCCGGTGATCTGCCGCCAGGGGATCACCGCCACGATCACCAGGATCGCCAGCACGTAGAACAGCAGGATGCGCATCGGCACGGTGTTGACGGCCTTGGGGATCGTCTTCTCGTGGTCGGCGGCCTCCCCGGCGGTAACCCCGATGATCTCGGTGCCGCCGAAGGCGAAGAGCACGAGGATCAGGGCGCTGAACACGCCGGTCACGCCGTTGGGGAACAGGCCGCCGTCGTTCCACAGGTTGTCGAATCCGGCGGACCCGCCGGTGTCGAGGTTGAAGACCAGGATCGCCGCACCGCCGAGGATCATCGCCACCACGGCCGTGACCTTGATCGAGGTGAACCAGAACTCCAGCTCCCCGTACCAGCGCGCACTGGCCAGGTTCGCCGCGCCGACGATCAGCAGTGCCACGGAGACCCAGACCCAGCCTGGGGTGTCGGGGAACCAGAAGGTCATGTACACCGTGATGGCCGTGAGGTCGGCCAGGCACACGATGATCATCTCGAAGGCGTACATCCAGCCGGTGATGTAGCCGGCCCAGCCGCCCAGGTACCGGCGGCAGTACTCGGCGAAGGACCCGGGGGCGGGGTCGGCGACGGCCATCTCGCCCAGGGCCCGGAGCATGAAGTACACCACGGCGCCGCCGAGCAGGTAGACGAACACCACGCCGGGGCCCGCGGCGCCGATGGCGCCGGACGAACCGTAGAACAGGCCGGTGCCGATCGCGGAGCCCAGTGCGATGAAGTGGATGTGCCGGTGGGTCAGCGTGCGGCGGAGCTGGCGTTCCTGCCGGACGGGGGCGCTTAAGTCACTCACGGACTCACATACTAACCATCGGGGAGTCCTATATCACAGCGCGGGCCGGTCGAATCGCTTTTATGGCGCCGACCACGTACTGTGAGGTCAATGTCTGAAACTGAGAACGTAACCGGCGACGAAAATATGCCGGAAACCTCCCAGTCGTCAGTACCTCAGGAGAATCTGCACGAGGATGCCACCTCCCCGGTCACGGGGTCGTCGGACCTCGGTGACGAAGTGGGCGCAGAGATTCCCGAGAGCACTGTGGACGGGGACGTCACCGAGAAGAACATCCAAACAGAAAACGAGAAGAACGGCTTCGACACCCTCGGCCTGCCGCCGAAGATCCTCGAGGCCGTGGAACGGGTCGGCTTCACGACCCCGTCGCCGATCCAGGCGTCCACCATCCCCACCCTCATGGAGGGTCGGGACGTCGTGGGTCTGGCGCAGACCGGTACCGGTAAGACCGCTGCCTTCGCTCTGCCCGCGCTGTCGCGCCTCGACCCCAACCAGCGCACCCCGCAGGTCCTGGTTCTCGCCCCCACGCGAGAGCTGGCCCTGCAGGTCGCCGATTCCTTCGAGACCTTCGCCAAGCAGCTCGGCGGCGTCAGCGTCCTGCCGATCTACGGTGGCGCACCCTACGGTGCCCAGCTGTCCGGCCTGCGCCGTGGCGCCCAGGTCGTCGTCGGCACCCCCGGTCGTGTGATCGACCACCTGGCCAAGGGCAGCCTCGACCTGTCCGGTCTGCGTTTCCTCGTCCTCGACGAGGCCGACGAGATGCTCAACATGGGCTTCCAGGAGGATGTCGAGCGCATCCTGTCCGACACCCCCGACGACCGCCAGGTCGCCCTGTTCTCGGCCACCATGCCGTCGGCGATCCGTCGCCTCTCCAAGCAGTACCTGAACGACGCCGCCGAGATCACGGTGAAGTCCACGCAGCGCACCGCGGAGAACATCGAGCAGGACTACCTGTACGTCACCTACCGCAACAAGCTCAACGCGCTGACCAGCATCCTCGAGGTCACCGACTTCGACGCGATGATCCTCTTCGTCCGTACGAAGAACGACACCGAGGAGGTCGCCGAGAAGCTGCGTGAGCGCGGGTTCGACGCCGCCGCCATCAACGGTGACATCCCGCAGAACCAGCGTGAGCGCACCGTCGACCAGCTCAAGGACGGTCGCCTCGACATCCTCGTGGCCACGGACGTCGCCGCCCGTGGTCTCGACGTGGAGCGCATCACCCACGTCTTCAACTACGACATCCCGCGCGACACCGAGTCCTACGTGCACCGCATCGGCCGTACCGGCCGTGCCGGTCGCCACGGCCGCGCGATCCTCTTCGTCACCCCGCGTGAGGGCCGGCTGCTCAAGAACATCGAGCGGGCCACCAAGTCCAAGCTCAACGAGATCGAGCTGCCGGGCGTCGACCAGGTCAACGAGGCACGCAAGAAGAAGTTCCACGCCTCGATCACCGAGTCGCTCAAGGGCAAGCAGGTCGCGACCTTCCGCGACCTGATCGCCGAGTACGCCACCGAGAACGACGTCGAGCCCACGGAGATCGCCGCGGCCCTGGCCGCCAAGCTCCAGGGCAAGGAGCCGTTCCTGATGGAGGAGATCCAGGAGCCGCCGCGTCGCGAGCGTCGTGACCGCAACGACCGTGGGGACCGTGGCGACCGCCGTGACGGTTTCGACGGCCAGTCCGGTGTGCACCGCCCGTTCAAGGAGCGCTTCAACAAGCAGGCGCCCACGGTCACCGACCGTAACGGCAAGTCCCTCGCGGTCTACCGCATCGGCGTCGGCCACCGGCAGCGCGTGCGCCCGGGAGCCATCGTCGGTGCCCTGGCCAACGAGGGGAACATGAATTCCCGCGACTTCGGCCGGATCAGCATCTTCTCCGAGCACTCCCTGGTGGAGCTGCCGGCCGACCTGCCGCGCGAGACCTTCGAGTCCCTCGACCAGACCCGGATCTCCGGCAAGCTGATCAACATCGAGCCGGATCCCGGCGCCCCCGCCGGACGCCCCGCGCGTACCCGTCAGGACGGCGACCGCGGCGGTGACCGTGGTGGCAACCGCGGCGGCGGGCGTCCCCGCGGCGACCGTAACGATCGCAACGACCGTAACGACCGCGGCAACCGCGGCCGGAACGACCGTGGCAACGGCGGCGGACGTTTCGACCGCGACCGCAGCGACCGCGGTGGACGCGGCAGCTTCCGCGGCAACCGCGGCGCGAAGCGCGACTGACGGTCACAGACCGCACACCCGTCGTGCCGCGTCCGCGTCCGCGGCACTGACGGTGAGCCGGTAGGTCAGGCTCACCACGAGATAGCGCGCGGCATAGGCACAGCCGGCTCCCGAGAGGGAGCCGGCTTTCGCCGTCTGCGGGAGCCATTCACCCAGCGTCCCGTCACTCTTGGCCTGGTTCGCCGCGCCGGAGACCGCCAACAGGTTGACCTCCCGGTCGTTGGCGAAGGCCACGCGCGTCGAGCGCTCCCACCCCCACGCGCCGTGGTCCCACGCCGCGGAGAGGGGGACCACGTGGTCGATCTCCACGTCCCCCGGGCTCAGCGGTCCACCGGTGTACACGTCGGTGGTCTCGCCCGTCGCGACGGGGCAGGAGCCGGGCGTACCGGGGGAGTGGTCGGCGAAGGCGTCCAACAGGACGAGGTGCCGGGTGCTGCACCCCACCCCGTCGCCGTACTGCTGCGACCACCCGCCGAAGTGCTCGCGCGAGTAGCCGAGCACGTGGACGCGGCGCGGGACGGTGCGCAGCTCGTCCAGCGCCGCCGTCACGGACGCGCGGTCGGCGGACGCCGGGGCGTCCTGCGCCCGTCCGGAGGGGGTCAGCACGCAGGCGGCCAGCAGGGCGCCGGCGACGAACAACGGCGGGAACGACGAAACCGGCCGGGGGAGTCTCATGGTGAAGAGAGACTCCCCCGACCGGTCCGGAGGTTCCCGTCCGGGGCAGATCCGCGCGGGGCGCGGGTCAGTGCCCGGGGTGGATCACTGCTAGAGCTTGCCCTCGGCAGACTCTGCCTCGACCTTGGCACGGGCGGCCTCGAGGTCGGCGTCGCCGTTGTCGACGGTGAGCTGGGCGAAGCGCAGGGCCTCGTCGAACTCGTCGGTGATCTCCTTGGAGGGGGCCTTGGTGGCCAGGGTGACGGTGACCATCAGGATGACGTTCAGCGCCACGCCCGGGATCATCTCGTACAGGCCGAAGGGCTTGTCCATGACACCGAACTGCGGCAGGCCACCCCAGATGAAGGCGACGAGCGCGCCGGCGATCATGCCGGCAGCCGCACCCTGGGTGTTGAGTCGACGCCAGTACAGCGAGGCGACGATGACCGGGCCGAAGGCCGCACCGAAGCCGGCCCAGGCGAACTCCACCAGGCCGAGGATCGCGGAATCCGGATCCAGGGCGATGAGCGCGGCGATGATCGCCACGATGACGACCATCGCACGCGACAGGTTCTTCAGCAGCGTGTCCGAGGCGTTCTTGTTGATCATGCCCGCGTAGATGTCCTCCACCAGTGCGGAGGCGACCACGAGCAGCTGCGAGGAGACCGTGGACATGATCGCGGCCAGCACGGCTGTGAGGATCAGGCCGGCGACCAGCGGGTGGAAGAGCACCTTGGCCATGTCCAGGAAGTTGGTCTCGTAGTTCGCCGTGTCGGAGAACATGGCCTCCGGGGTCTGGGCGAAGAAGACCGGGGCGGTCATGGCGATGAACACCGCGCCGATGAGGCACAGGAACATCCAGCTGACGCCCCAGCGACGGCCGGCGACGGCGTCGGACGGCTTACGCATGGCCATGAAGCGAACCACGATGTGGGGCTGGCCGAAGTAGCCGAGGCCCCAGGCGAGGTTCGAGATGATGATGATGAACGCGGCCCAGGTGGTCGTGTCGTTGAACTGGAACAGGTTGTAGAAGTTCGAGTTCGCCGCGACGGCGTTCACTGCGCCGTCGGCCATCGACCCGTAGTCGTTGTCGAGCTGGTAGGTGAAGATGTCCCCCGGGTTGTCCAGGGAGATGATCGCGAAGACGGGCACCAGGATCAGCGCCAGGAACATCATCGAGCCCTGGACCACGTCGGTGTAGGACACCGCGAGGAAGCCGCCGACGAAGGTGTACACCACGGTGACGGCACCGATGATGGCCAGGCCGGTGAGGTAGTCGCCGTCGAAGCTGGACTGGAAGTAACGTCCGCCGGCGACCATGCCGGAGGACACGTAGAAGACGAAGAAAACCAGGATGATGATGCCGGCGACCACACGCAGCGTGTGGCTGTGGTCGCGCAGGCGGTTCTCGAAGAACGACGGCACGGTGATCGAGTTGTTCGACACCTCGGTGTAGCTACGCAGCCGGGGTGCGACCAGCTTCCAGTTCAGCCAGCAACCGATCAGCAGCCCGACGCCCATCCAGATCTCGGAGAAACCTGACATGAACAGTGCGCCGGGCAGACCCATCAGCAGCCAGCCGGACATGTCGGACGCGCCGGCGGACAGTGCGGCGACGAACGGGTGGAGGCCGCGGCCTCCGACCATGTAGTCCTCGTACTTGTCTGTCTTGGTGAAACTCCAGACTCCGATGCCGAGCATCACAGCCAGATAGATCACCATGGCGATAATGAACCAGGTTTGTTCACTCACCGTTGGCCTCCTCAGTAGGTGGTAGCGGTTGATCGTTCAGAATTAGCAGGCGCCACCCCACTACGTGGGGAGGCGACACCCCATCAGGGTTCCATGTCCGCACCGTGATATCCAGCCGGACAGCCAAAAAACCCGAATGTTCCCCCCAGGATTCTGCCAGGATCACGCTGGTATGCCCGTTGTTCGACCGTTCGGGTGCGCGCGTGGTTTCCATGTCCGTGCCCCGTGGTACACAAGGGGAGTGACTGACTACCAGGTTCATCTCCTCTGGCTCAACGGCCAGGGCCTCCACGTCTGGGCGGAACGTGTCGAGGGGCATGCCGCCGTCGTCGACGCGTCCGAGATCGCCGAGGGCGCCCTGCCGGACCGGCTGCGCACGTTGATGACGGCACGCCCGTTGCGCCGCCGGGAACCGGTGCAGGTGGCGACGCCGAAGGGTAAGGTGCTGGCGCTCGACCTGCCCACCCAGGGCTACACGCCCGACCAGGCGCTGGAGGTGCTCGGCGAGTTGTCGCGCCACGTGCGTTCGGCGGGCTCGGACGAGGGGCTGAGCCCGGAGTCACTGTGGTTCATCCGCCTCTACGAGCTCCTCCTGGAGGCGGTCCACGCCGGCCGGGTGATGATGAAGATGCAGTTCGCCGACGGCCGGTGGTTCCCCACCTGGTGTCTGTCCACCAGCGGCGACCACAACCGCGTGGTGCGCGAGTTCCAGGCCGGTGCACCGGCTGTGCTCACCCTCAACGGGGGGCCGGACGTGCTGCTGCGTGCCGCCGACGAACTGGTGCACTGGATGTGCGTGCGGCTGTTGCAGGACCGCATGGAACTGGTCGGAGGACTTCCGGAGAACCACTTCATCCACTCGTTGGTCACCGGGGAGGCCGACAAGCGGGCCAACTCGGCGGTCGCCGAGCTGTTGAACGGCTGGCGTGCCTCGGCCCGCGCGGCGTCCACCCGGCTGGTGCTGTCCCTGGAGGAACCGGACAGTCTCGCCGGCGCGGTGACCCCCGGGCACAACCGGGTGGCGGGCAAGGAGGCCGGGCCGTGTTGGCGCGTGGAGGTCAGGTTGTCGGTGGATGACGGGCCTGCCCAACCGATCAAGGCAGCCGAGGCCACCGGGTCGGTGCGTCAGTCCCTGCGCACCGGGCTCGACCAGGCCTACCGGGCGTGGCCGCAGCTGCGAGAGTACACCTCGGCCGCGGAGGCGTGGCTGCGCACGAAGCTGTGGTTCCCGCCGTCGGAGTCGCTGACCGGGCGACCGGAGAAGGACCGCGTGGTCTACCTCGCGCTGGACATCTCCCAGGTGGAGACCCTGCTGGGAGAGGCCGTCCAGGCGCTGTCCTCCAGCGGCATCGAGGTCCTCGTGCCGCGGGCGTGGTCGCGGGTGCGACCGGACGTGCGGGTCAAGGTCACCCCTGTCGGTCAGGGGCCGGGCTCGGGGAAGATGGGCCTGGACCAGGTCCTGTCGTTCGACTGGTCGATCGCGGTCGACGGGGAGGAGCTCAGCGCCGAGACGATGGAGGAGCTGATGACCAGCGCCTCGTCGATGGTGGAGATTCACGGGCGCTACGTCCGGCTCGACACCAACTCCCTCAACGCCGCGCGCAACTACTTCGCCAGGCTGCGGGACGCGGCGGCGGAGGCGGCGGACGCAGCGTCCGGCGACGGGTCGGACGGTGCGCAGCTCACCCTCGTCGACCTCGTCGACGCGGAGCTGGACTCCCTGTCCGAGGGTGGCCCGGGGATGGAGGAGATCACGGTCGACGCGGAAGGCTGGCTCGACCGGCTCGTTCGTTCCTTCTTCCCGAACCCGTGGAAGGACGAGGGGCGTCCCGCCCTGGCCCCGCCGGAGATCGTCGAGGTCCCCGCCATGGTGCAGTCGACGCTGCGTGACCACCAGCGCCGTGGCCTGAACTGGTTGGTGTGGATGTTCCGGCACCGCATCGGCGCCATCCTCGCCGACGACATGGGGCTGGGCAAGACCCTGCAGGTCCTGAGCCTGCTGGCGTGGGAGCGTGAGGCGGGCGAGGTCGAGGGGCCGACGTTGGTCATCGCGCCCACCTCGGTGCTCGACACCTGGCGTTCGGAGGTGGATCGCCATGTCCCGGGGCTGTCGGTGCTGGTCGACCACGGTTCCCGGAAGGTCGCCGAGAAGGACTTCGTGGAGCGCGCCACGTCCAACGACATCGTGCTCACGACCTACGGCACCGTGGCCCGTAACCCCGCGCGCTACGGCCGGCTCACCTGGGGCCGGGTCGTCGCCGATGAGGCGCAGAACATCAAGAACCCCGGTACCGCGCAGAGTCGGGCGGTGGGCCTGATCCCCGCCGGCCACCGGCTGGCGTTGACCGGTACCCCGGTGGAGAACCGCCTGGCGGAGCTGCATTCGATCCTCAACTTCTGCAACCCGGGGATCCTGGGCAGCGCCCAGGCCTTCCAGAACCGGTTGGCGATGCCGGCGGAGAAGGGGGAGAACGACGACAGCCGCGACCAGTTGCGCAGGCTCGTGGAACCCTTCATCCTGCGCCGGGTCAAGGACGACGAGTCGGTGGGGCTGAACCTCCCGGACAAGCACGAGGTCATCGACCAGGTGCCGCTGACCGAGGAGCAGGCGGCGCTCTACGAGGCGTACACCTCGAGCCTGGAGCGTCGGATCGCCGAGGCGAAGGGCAAGGGTCGCAGCGGGATCATCCTCGGCGCCCTGGTGCGCATCAAGCAGATCTGCAACCACCCGGCGCACTTCACCGGCGACGGGTCCGGGCTGATGAAGAACGGACGGCACCGGTCGAAGAAGGTCGAGCGACTCTTCGAGATCGTGGAGGAGGCACTCGCCAGTGGCCGCAAGGTGCTGGTGTTCACCCAGTTCCCGTCCTTCGGGGCGATGCTCGCTCCGGAACTGCAGCGCAACTTCGGTGAGCTCGCCGACGGTGGTGTCCCGGTGCTGCACGGCGGACTCAGCCGTGGTGAGCGCACGAGGATGGTCGACGGCTTCCAGTCCGACGACGGGCCGAAGGTGATGATCCTGTCGACACGGGCCGGAGGGACCGGCATCACGCTGACCCACGCCAGCGTGGTGGTGCACATCGACCGGTGGTGGAACCCGGCGGTCGAGGACCAGGCCACCGACCGGGCCTACCGGATCGGGCAGGGACGCGAGGTGACCGTCCACAAGCTGGTCTCCGTGGGTACCCTGGACGAACGCATCAACGACATCCTGAGTTCGAAACGTGAGCTGGCGGGAGACATCGTCACCACGGGTGAGGGGTGGATCGCGAAGCTGGACGACGGCGACCTCGCCGAGCTCTGGATGCTCAGGCGCTCCACCGTGGACAGGACGTCCGCCGGCAGCGACAGGGCGGAGCCCGCCACCCGCGGACGCGCCGGTGAGAGGGAAGGGAACGGGGATAACGATGAGTAACCGCTGGGACGAACGTCGCAAGGCCAGGGAGAGGATCGGCATCCCCCAGCCCGAGTGGGGCGACAACGTGGTGTCCGCGGACTTCAGCCGCGGTCGTGGCGCCACGAAGAAGCCGGGACGCGCCCGCCAGCCCGACCCCACGTCACCGGTGCAGCCGGACGGTTCGGACGGCGCGGGCGGCGCGGGCGGCAAACGGGCTCGGCGTGGTACGGGCGCCGAGGAACCCCGGAGTGCCAGGGAGGGGTGGGCCGCCGAGGAGATCATGCGTACCGCCACCGCGCAGGCCGACTCCTCGCGGCTGTCGCGTGGGCGGACCTACTTCCGCGGCGGCCACGCGACCCGGATGGAGTACGAACTCGGGCGGGTCGACGCCCTGGTCAGCGGTACCCAGCTGGAACCTTTCGAGGTGCAGATCCGGTGGCGTCCGCTGACGCGCCGGCAGGTCGACTTCGTCATCGGCGAGTGCAGCGACCAGCCCGACAACGTCCGTCGGCTGCTGGCGGGCATGCGTCCGACGGCGTCTGTGGCCAGTGTGCTGTTCGGCGTCGAGCACTACATGGACTCGTTCTGCACCTGCCCGGACCTCGCGGAGTTCTGCAAGCACCGGGTCTGCGTGGCCTACGCGCTCGCCGAGAGGTTCTCCAAGGACCCCGCGGAGTTCCTCGCATGGCGCGGAGTCGACGTGGAGGAGCTGCTTGCTGCGACCGGAGGCGCGGTCAGCCCCCCGACGGGCTGGTCGGACGAGGACACGGGGAAGGCAGACGGCTCCGGGGACGCCGGGGCGTCCGGGTGGGCTGGGTGCAACGGCAACGGCAACGGCACCGCCAGCGGCAGCGGGGAAGATCATGCAGCCGACGGCTCCGACGGGTCGCAGGAGGACACGACGACCTACACACCGACGGAGTTCTGGGGCGACCCGGAGGCCCTCCCGTCCTGGGGCCCGCTGGAGATGGAGTTCGGCCTCGAGCTGGGGGACACACAGGCCAGGGACCGTGCCCTGCGCAAGTTCAGCTGGAACAACGCCGACCAGCTCCGCGTGCTCGACACGCTGACCCGGTGCTATGAGGCGCTCACCGCCCTGGACGACCCCAGCGAGCCCTACGGGCAGGACGGTCCGCGCGGAGCCGGGGGCAAGGTGTTCGAACGCGAGCCGTGGATGTCCGGGCCGGATGATAGAAGTGGTGACCATGACTGAGACAGCGGCGTTACCCGTGGGCCTGCCCCCTCTGCCGGAGGACGGCGTGTTCCGGTTCATGCACACCTCCGACTGGCAGCTGGGCATGGACCGTTGGTTCCTCGGCGACGAGGCGGGGCCCCGGTACCGGGAGGCACGTCTGGCCGCGGTGGAGCGGCTGCTCGTCACCGCCGGTGAGCGTGGCTGCGCCGCCGTGGTCGTGGCCGGTGACGTCTTCGACGACAACCTCGTCGACCCGGTCACGTGGCGCCGGGCCGTGGACATCCTGCGGCGCAGCCCGGTCCCGGTGTTCCTGCTGCCGGGTAACCACGACCCCTACGACGCAGCCAGTGTCTACCGGTCCCGGGAGTTCGACGACCTCGCGCCGACCGTGCAGGTCCTCACCGACAGCCGGCCGCGTACCGTCGCCCGGGGTGGGGAAGAGGTGGACGGTGCGGTGCCTGCCGAGATCCTCGGCGCGCCTCTGTTGTCGAAGTACATGAGCGCCGACCCGGTGGCCTCCGCGCTGTCCGGGTCGGGCGCTGGAATCAGCTCCGCCGGTACCGGCGATGATGCGGAGGCCGGGGGGCTGGAGCAGAAGCAGCCGGGCGCGGTGCGCATCCTCGTGGGGCACGGCGCGACCCAGTCGCGGACCTCCGGCGGCGACCCGGCGGTCATCGACGTCGACGCCGCCGCAGCGGCCTGCCGTGACGGGGTCATCGACTTCCTCGCCCTGGGCGACACCCATTCGGTGGGGTGCCTGCACCAGGACGGGACCGTCTGGTACTCCGGCAGCCCCGAGGTCACCGACTTCCGTGAGGAGGACGGCGGCGGTGAAGGCCGCTCGGGCCACGCCCTGATCGTGGACATCACCCCGGTAGCCGGCCGGCCCGCGTCCACCGTGGGGGTCGAGGATATCCGCACCGGGCGCTGGCGGTTCCAGGCGTTGTCGGCCCAGATCAACGGTCCACAGGACGTCGAGGAGTGGATCGGCCGACTCGAGGAGATGCAGGAGAAACGCACCACCGTGGTGAAGTACGCGCTGACCGGCACCGTCGACCTGGCGACCGCGGCGGTGCTGGACCAGGAGATGGAACGGATGCGTCCGGCGTTCGCCGCACTGTACGAACGGCAACGGCTGATGGACCTGCACGTCGTCCCGGGCGACCAGGAGCTGGTGGGCGCGGACTGGCCGGGGGTCGTCGGAGTGGCGGCGAGACACCTCGCCGACCGCGGTGCCCACGAGGACGAGACCGCCCAGGACGCGCTTCGCCTGCTCTACCGGCTCAGCGCACAGAAGGGGAGCTAGGAACAAGACGATGCTGAAAATCAGGTCACTGACCCTGTCGCATGTGGCGGGGGTCGAGCACGCCCACGTGGAGTTCCCGGACAACGGGGTGCTCGTGGTCCACGGGCCCAACGAGGTGGGCAAGTCCACCCTGTTGCGCGCGATCCGGCTGCTGCTCGACGACACGCCCACCAGCTCACGCAAGCGGGAGGTCAAGGCGCTCAAGGACGTCGGCGTCGACGAGCCGACCACGATCAGTGCGCAGATGCTCGTCGGGGACATGGAACTGCACCTCACCAAGGCCTACAACAAGGGCACCGGACGGTGTGAACTGCAGGTCAGCTCGCCGCGCGCGGAGAGCCTCACCGGACGTGAGGCCTCCGACCGCTTCGCCGAGATCCTGCGTGGCGAGGTCGACACCGACCTGCTGGACGCCCTCACGGTGGAGCAGGGGGCGAGTCTCGACCAGCTGGCCGCCGCCGGCCTCGGACCGCTGGAACGGGCGCTGGCCGAGGAGACCGGGGTCGACGACCCCGCCGCGGGGGACCAGGGCGACATCGGTGCGGCATCGACCCTGGTCGACCGTATCGCCGCCGAACGGGCCCGCTACTTCACCCCGGGTGGCAGGGCGTCGAAGGAGCTCAAGGCGGCCGACGATGAACTGGCGGTGGCCGAGGACGTGCACCGCACCGCCGAGTACGCCTACGACCAGGCGCAGAAGCTGATCACCGACCTCGAACGCCTGCGTGCCGAGAAGGACGAGGTCACCCGCCAGGAGCCGAAGGCACGTGCCGAGGCGCAATCGACCGCCGCAGACCTGGAGAAGGGCCGTGAGCGCCAGCGCAGGATCGACGAGCACACCCTTGTGGTGACCAGGGCGAAGCAGGCACTGGAACTGGCGGAGCAGCGACTCCAGGTGCGTGAGGACCGGGTGGCCGAACTGACCGAGGCGACCACGGTCCGGGATGTCGCCGCCACGGCCGTCACCGCCGCGACGGAGGCCGCCGACGGGGAACGCCACCGCGAGGCGCAGCTGCGCGAAACACTGGCGCAACTGCGACGCCGTGCCCGCACCCTCTCCGCCTACGGCAGGTACCTCGACGCCAGGGAGCGCCGGGCGGCGGTGGCACAGACCCGCCAGGTACTCGCCGAACAACAGGAGAAGGCGGAGGAGGTCTCCCGGAAGATCGAGGAGACCCGGCGGCAACTCGCCGAGAACCCCGTCACACCGGAGCTGGAGTCGAAGATCCGGCAGGTCGAGGCCGAGCACCACCGGGCCCTCGGTGTCCGTGATGCCTCGGCGACACTCGTCGAGGTCAGCGGGCCGGCGGGGACACACTTCCGCGTGGACGGCGGCGACCACGAACTCGCCGAGGTTCCCGAGAGCCTGCGGGTCACCTCCCCGCGGGCACTGGAGTTCGGCGACGTCACCGTCAGCGTCACCCCGGCCCGGGGCAAGGACGGGCAGCTCGAGAGCGGTGACCTCGACGCCGAGGTCGAGAGGACGCAGACGTCCCTTCGCGCCGCCCTCACCGAGGCAGGGGTCTCCACGATCGAGGACGTGGCGGGGCAGGCAGAGGCCAGGCGTGTGCTCCAGGAGTCGCTCGGGGAACTGCGCATCACCCTGAGCCAGGCCACCGGCGGACTGTCCTTGGACGAGCACCGCCAGAAGATCGAGGAGAACGACCGGGACCACCGCGCCGCCGACACCGCGGCCACCGCCGCCCACGACCTCATCGCCGAGGAGGATCCCGACGGCGAGGTCGAGCTCCCCGACGAGGCCGGTTCCGCGACGTCCGCCCCCTCTGCGACCTCCGGCACCGGTGAGGTGACCCGGCAGGTCGACGAGGCTGAGGCGCAGGCGGAGAAGACCAGGGAGGACCTCGACACCCTGGCACGCACCGGGGCCGTCGCCGTGCTGAACAGCAGGGTGGAGGAACGTGACCGCGCCGACGCCCGGGTGGGCACCATCGCCACGGCCCTGGAGAACATGCGCGCCGACGTCGACGACGACCACCTGCGACAGCAGGTGAGCGGTGCCAGCCAGGACGTTGCCACGGCACAGGGGGAGTTGGACGCCCTGCTCGCAGAGACCGACCACAGCGCCGGCGACCTCGACACGCTCGAAGGGCTCGCCGAGGGTGCCCAGTCACGGGTGAAGCGACTGCGTGACCGCGCCGACCGCATCGGCCACGAGATCTCCGGGGCCAACGGTGCGCTCGGTGAACACAGCGGTGTCGCCGAACGCATGGAGGCGGCCACCTCCCGGCTGCAACGCGCCCGTCGTACCCGGGAACGCGTCCACCGCCAGGCCCAGGCCGCCGACGCACTCCACCAGGCGGTGCAGGCCGCCCGTGACGATGCGCGACGTCGCTACGAGGCGCCCTACCGGGCCTCCGTGGAGAAGCTCGCCCGCACCCTCTACGGCCGGGCGGTCACCATCGAGTTCGACGAGGACCTGCGCATCTCGCGCCGGGTGCTGGACTCCACCGCACTCGACGCCGCGCAGCTGTCCGGCGGCGCCAGGGAACAGCTGTCGATCCTGTCCCGCCTCGCCGTCGCCGACATCGTGGGCAAGGGGGAGGGCGTGCCGGTGGTCATCGACGACGCCCTCGGTTTCGCCGACTCCGCGCGGGTGCAGCGGATGAACGTGGTGCTGTCACAGCTCGGCAGGACCAACCAGATCATCGTGCTCACCTGCGACCCCGCACGGTTCGACGGCGTCCCCGGGGCCACGGTGACCTCCATGGCGCAGCTGCAGGGCTGACATCGAGAAGCGGCCCGACCACCATCGACGATGGTGATCGGGCCGCATCAGTGTGCCCCCGAGACGATTCGAACGTCCGACCGCTGGTACCGGAAACCAGTGCTCTATCCCCTGAGCTACGGAGGCAATGCGGTCACTATAGCACCGCGGATCCGTGCCACCGCAAAACCCCCGGACGGGACGCGATTCGCGGAGTCCAACCCCGGACTTGTTACTCTCGTGGGTTGTGACCCCAGCTGAACTCGCCTCCATCATTACCGAGACCACCCGCACCGTCCTGACGGAGCATGATCTCGACCCCGCCGTCGTGCCTGACCTGGCCACCGTCGAACGTCCCCGCAACCCGGAGCACGGCGACTACGCCACCAACATCGCGCTGCAGACAGCGAAGAAGGCCGGCACCAACCCCCGTGAACTCGGCACCTGGCTCGCCGAGGCACTCGGGAAGGTCGACGGGGTGGACGAGGCCTCCATCGCCGGCCCCGGTTTCATCAACATCCGGCTCGCCGCCGACGCCCAGGGCAAGCTCGTCGCCGACATCATCACCGCCGGCGACTCCTACGGCACCGGCGACGACTACGCCGAGCAGCGCATCAACCTCGAGTTCGTCTCCGCCAACCCCACCGGCCCCATCCACCTGGGCGGTACCCGCTGGGCGGCCGTCGGCGACTCCCTGGGCCGCATCCTCGCCGCCCGCGGTGCGGCGGTGACCCGCGAGTACTACTTCAACGACCACGGCACCCAGATCGACCGGTTCGCCAGGTCGCTGGTCGCCTCGGCGAAGAACGAGAAGGCCCCCGAGGACGGTTACGGCGGAGAGTACATCGCCGACATCGCCAACCAGGTCATCGAGGCCACCCCGGACTGGGCGGACAACGACGACGCCACCATCCAGGAGATCTTCCGCTCCCAGGGCGTGGAGCTGATGTTCGCGCACATCAAGCGCACCCTCGCCGAGTTCGGCACCGAGTTCGACGTGTACTTCCACGAGAACGCCCTGTTCGAGTCCGGTGCGGTGGACAAGGCCATCGCCACCCTGAAGGACAACGGCAACCTCTACGAGGCCGAGGGCGCCTGGTGGCTGCGGTCCTCCGAGTTCGGTGACGACAAGGACCGGGTGGTCATCAAGTCCGACGGCAACGCCGCCTACATCGCCGGCGACATCGCCTACATCGCCGACAAGATCGACCGCGGGCACAACCTGTGCATCTACATGCTCGGCGCCGACCACCACGGCTACATCGCCCGGCTCAAGGCCGCGGCCTCCGCCCTGGGCTACGACTCCGACCAGGTCGAGGTCCTCATCGGCCAGATGGTCAACCTCGTGCAGGACGGCAAGGCCGTGCGCATGTCCAAGCGCGCCGGCACCGTGATCACCCTCGACGACCTCGTCGAGGCGATCGGTGTGGACGCCGCCCGCTACGCGCTGATCCGCACGTCCGTGGACTCCTCGCTGGACATCGACATGAGCCTGTGGGCCAGCGAGACCAGCGACAACCCGGTCTACTACGTGCAGTACGGCCACGCGCGTCTGTGCTCGCTTCAGCGCAAGGCCGCCTCGTTGGGTGTGGAGATCCCCGAGGACCTCTCCACGCTGGACTTCTCACTGCTCGACCACGAACGCGAGGGTGACCTGATCCGTACGCTGGGCGAGTTCCCGGGTGTGGTCGCCACGGCCGCCGAGCTGCGTGAGCCGCACCGCATCGCCCGGTACGCCGAGCACCTCGCGGGCACCTTCCACCGCTTCTACGACTCGTGCCAGGTCCTGCCGAAGTCGGACGAGCCCAACGGCGCCGACACCGCCGCGATCTTCCTGGCCCGTCTGGCCCTGGCCGACGCCACCCGACGTGTACTCGCCAACGCCCTGGGCCTGCTCGGGGTTTCCGCACCGGAGAGGATGTGACCCGCCACCATGGATCCTGACGTCCACCTGCCCCAGATCCCGCTGCGTAAGCGCACCGAGACCCTCGAGGACTTCAACAAGATTCCCGCGCACGTCTTCCCGATGTCCTCGGGACGCACCGGTGAGGGCGAGCTGGTCATCGCCGGCAACCGCGTCACCGACCTCGCCGAGCGCCACGGCACGGCCCAGTTCGTGATGGACGAGGCCGACTTCCGCGCGCGCTGCCGTCGTCTCGCCGTCGCCTTCGGCGGTGGGGAACGGGTGCACTACGCGTCCAAGGCGTTCCTGTCGCGCACCGTGTGCCGCTGGATCGACGAGGAAGGCCTGGCGCTCGACGTGGCCAGCCACGGCGAGCTCGCCGTGGCCCTGGCCGCCGGTTTCCCGCCGGAGCGCATCACCGTGCACGGCAACAACAAGAACCGCGGGTTCATCACCGCCGCCGTGCGCGCCGGTGTGGAGCTCATCGTGATCGACTCGGTCATCGAGATCGAGCGTGTTGCCGAGATCGCCCGGCAGGAGGGACGTCGCCAGGACGTCCTGGTGCGGGTGAAGCCGGGCGTGCACGCCGACACCCACGAGTTCATCGCCACCAGCCACGAGGACCAGAAGTTCGGCTTCTCGCTGGCCTCCGGCTCGGCCGAGGACGCCTGCATGACCTGCCTGTCCACCGAGGGGCTGCGCCTGCGCGGGCTGCACTGCCACGTCGGCTCGCAGGTCTTCGACGCCGACGGTTTCGCCCTGGCCGCCGACCGCCTGCTGGGACTGTGGGTCCGCCTCGTCAGCGGCGAGTCCACGCACGACGCATCCGAGACCGAAGCGCTCGACGTGCTCGACCTCGGCGGCGGCTACGGCATCGCCTACACCCCCGACCAGGAGGCCCTCGACGTCGAGGCCGTCGCCGGCGACCTGCTCGAGCGGGTCGCGGCGAAGGCCGCGTCCTACGGGGTCGCCGCGCCGGTGGTCAACGTGGAGCCGGGCCGCGCGGTCGTCGGCCCCTCGACCGTCACGCTCTACCGGGTCGGCACCGTCAAGGACGTGCACACCTCCGACGACACCGTGCGCCGCTACATCTCCGTGGACGGTGGCATGAGCGACAACATCCGTCCCGCCCTCTACCAGGCGGAGTACGACTGCCGTCTGGCCAACCGGGAGGCGAGCGGCGAGCTGGTCGCCACCCGCGTGGTCGGCAGCCACTGCGAGTCCGGGGACATCCTGGTCAACGACACCCTCATGCCCGATGACATCGTCCCCGGCGACCTGCTCGCCATCCCGGCGACGGGGGCGTACTGCTACATGATGTCCTCGCGCTACAACATGATGACCCGGCCCCCGGTGGTCGTCGTCTCCGACGGGGAGTCCCGGGAGATGATCCGCCGGGAGACAGTGGAGGACGTCATGGCACTCGAGAATTTCTGATGGTTTATCATCAGGAAAACGAATCTTCACGCGGGGCAACCCCACACGACACAACAACGGGAGAGTAATGGCTGATCAGGCTGACAACAATGCCGCGCCCACCGTCGGCGTAGCGCTGCTGGGCATGGGTACCGTGGGTACCGAGGTGCTCCGCATCCTCGAGGACAACGCGGCGGACTTCACCGCACGCACCGGCGGCCCGATCGAGGTCCGCGGCATCGCGGTCTCCGACCTCTCCAAGCCGCGCCCGGGCGTGCCCTCCGAGCTGCTCACCGACGACGCCTTCGGCCTGGTCGGCCGTGACGACATCGACCTGGTCATCGAGGTCATCGGCGGCATCGACTACCCGCGCACCGTGGTGCTCGCCGCCCTGCGTGCCGGCAAGTCCGTGGTCACGGCGAACAAGGCGCTGGTCGCCGCACACGCCGACGAGCTCTCCGAGGCCGCCGACTCCTCCGGCGCCGACCTGTTCTTCGAGGCCGCCGTCGCCGCCGCCATCCCGGTGGTCGGCCCGCTGCGCCGCTCCCTGGCCGGTGACAAGGTCAACCAGGTCATGGGCATCGTCAACGGCACCACGAACTTCATCCTCGACGCGATGTACAGGCGCGGCGCGTCCTACGACGAGATGCTCGCCGAGGCCACCGCACTGGGCTACGCCGAGGCCGACCCCTCCGCCGACGTCGACGGCTACGACGCGGCGTCCAAGGCCGCCATCCTGGCGTCGCTGGCGTTCCACTCGCCGGTCAGCATCGACGACGTGCACGTCGAGGGCATCCGCTCGATCAGCGTCGACGACATCGCCGCCGCCAAGGCCGCCGACTGCACCATCAAGCTGCTGGGCATCTGCGAGCGCCTCGTCGACGACAACGGCGAGGAGTCGGTCTCCGCGCGCGTGTACCCCGCGCTGATCCCGCTGGACCACCCGCTGTCCAGCGTGAGCGAGTCCTTCAACGCCATCTTCGTCGTCGCCGAGTACGCAGGACGCCTCATGTTCTACGGCAACGGCGCCGGTGGCGCCCCCACCGCCTCCGCGGTGCTCGGCGACGTGGTCGCCGCCGCACGCAACATCGTGCACGGTGGACGTGCGCCCGGCATGTCCACCTACGCCAACCTGCCGGTCGGCGACTTCGGCTCGGTGCGCACCCGCTACCACGTGGACATGGTCGTCGAGGACCGTCCCGGGGTGCTGGCCGAGGTGTCCTCCACCTTCTCCGTGCAGGGCGTCTCGCTGAAGACCGTGCGCCAGGAGGAGGCCGGTGACGACGGGGCACGCCTGGTCGTCATCACCCACCACGCCGCCGAGAGCGACCTGGAGTCCACCGTGGACAACCTCAAGAACCTCGACGCCGTGAAGGCAGTCAACAGCGTGATCCGAATGGAAGGCAACTGATGACCGACAACCGCACCCCGGTGCTCCACCACTGGACCGGCCTGATCAACGAGTACCGCGACTGGATGCCCTTCGCCGCGGACTGGGAGCCGGTCACCCTCAACGAGGGTGGGACCCCGCTGATCCGGGCGAACCACATCTCCGAGGTCACCGGGTGCGACGTGTGGCTGAAGGTCGAGGGTGCCAACCCCACCGGTTCCTTCAAGGACCGCGGCATGACCGTGGCGGTCACCGACGCCGTGCACGCCGGCAAGAAGGTGCTGATGTGCGCCTCCACCGGCAACACCTCGGCCTCGGCCGCGGCCTACGCCGCACGTGCCGGCATCGCCTCCGCCGTGCTGATCCCCGAGGGCAAGATCGCCCAGGGCAAGCTGTCGCAGGCCGTGATGCACGGTGCGAAGATCATCCAGGTGCGCGGCAACTTCGACGACTGCCTCGAGCTCGTGCGCAAGACCACCACCGACTTCCCGGAGATCGCCCTGGTCAACTCGGTCAACCCGATGCGTATCGAGGGCCAGAAGACCGCCGCCTTCGAGATCGTCGACGCCCTGGGCGACGCACCCGACATCCACGCCCTGCCGGTCGGCAACGCCGGCAACATCACCGCCTACTGGAAGGGCTACTCGCAGTACGCCGAGGCAGGTCTGTCCACGAAGCGTCCGGTGATGCTCGGCGTGCAGGCCGCCGGTGCCGCACCCCTGGTCAGCGGTGAACCGGTGCTCGAGCCGGAGACCGTGGCCACCGCCATCCGTATCGGCAACCCGGCGTCCTGGCACCAGGCCGTCGCCGCCAAGGAGGAGTCCGGCGGATCCTTCCGCGCCGCCACCGACGAGAAGATCCTCGAGGCCTACCGCCTGATCGCCGCCCGTGAGGGCGTGTTCGTCGAGCCGGCGTCCGCCTCCTCGGTGGCCGGCCTGCTCGCCGCCCACGCCGAGGGCTCGATCGAGCCGGGCCAGCGCATCGTCTGCACCGTGACCGGTCACGGTCTGAAGGACCCGACGACCGCGCTCAGCGAGATGCCGGAGCCCACCCCGATCGACGTGGACACCAATGCCGTGGCAGAGGCACTGGAACTCGCATGACCGAGCGCACCCTTGCCGCCGGACGTCGGGTGACGGTCACGGTGCCGGCCTCCACGGCGAACCTCGGTCCGGGTTTCGACACCCTGGGCCTGGCCGTGGGCCTGTACGACACCGTCGAGGTGGAGTCCACCGACGCCGGCCTGGACATCTCCGTGCACGGGCAGGGTGAGGGGGAGGTCCCCCTCGACGAGCGTCACCTGGTGGTCCGCGCCCTGCGCTCGGGCCTGCGTGAGGCCGGTGTGGGCGTGGGCGGGCTGCGTATCGTCTGCCACAACAACATCCCGCATTCGCGCGGACTGGGCTCCTCGGCCGCCGCGGCGGTCGCCGGGGTCGCCGCCGCCAGCGCCCTGGCCGGCGGTGAGCACCCCACCGGTGCCCTGGACGACGACACGCTGATCCAGCTGTCCTCCGCGTTCGAGGGCCACCCGGACAACGCCGCGGCCTGCGTGCTCGGCGGGGGAGTGGTGTCCTGGACGAACATCCCCGTGGACGGGCGCAGCGCCCCGGAGTACCACGCCGTGGCCGTGCCGGTGCACCCGGACATCGCGGCGACCGCCCTGGTCCCGGACTTCCACGCCTCCACCGAGGCGGTGCGCCGCGTGCTGCCCAGCGACGTCTCGCACCAGGACGCACGCTTCAACGTGTCCCGGGCGGCACTGCTGCCCCTGGCGCTGAGCTCGCACCCCGATCTGCTGTGGGAGGCCACCCGCGACCGGCTGCACCAGCCGTACCGTGCGGAGGTGCTCCCCGTGACCACCGAGTGGGTCAACCGGCTGCGCAACCTGGGCTTCCCGGCGTTCCTGTCAGGGGCCGGCCCCACGGTGATGGTGCTGTCGACCACCCCGGTCGACCCCGCACTCCTCGACGAGGCCCGTGGCCGCGACATCGGCGTGCTGGAGACCGGTGTGGGACGCCGCGCCAGCGTCGAGGTCCACTAGCCACTTCCGACCTCTACTGCTCCTCCCCGGCGGGCTTCGGCTCGCCGGGGCCTCGCAGTTTGATCACGTCGAACTCGCCGTCGGTGAGGTGGGCGCGCAGGTCCTTCTTGTCGAACTTGCCGACGGAGGTCTTGTCGATGCGGTCGACGAACGTCCAGTACTCCGGTGCCATCCACCGCGGGACCTTCGTGGCCACCGCGGCCGCCAGTTCCTCGGCGGTCCCGCGTCCACGCTCCACCCCGGGGGTGGTCACCACGACGGCGAGGGGACGCTGCCCCCAGCGTTCGTCCGGCACACCGATGACCGCGGCCTCCGCGACCACGACGGACTCCATGACGATGTTCTCCAGGATCGCCGAGTAGATCCACTCCCCGCCGGAGCGGATGGTGTCGGTCTGGCGGTCGTGCACGGTGAGGTAGCCGTCGCGGGTGATCGTGCCGATGTCGCCGGTCCGTAACCACCCGTCGTCGGTGAAGCGTCCGGCCGCGTCGTCGTTGTCGTCGACGTCGGAGCCACGGAAGACGTGGGCGGCCCCACCCTCGGCGGAGGCGGGCGAGTGGTGGTAGTTCGTGGTCACCCAGTTGCCGCGCACCTGGATCTCGCCGCTGGAGCGGTCGTTGGCCTGCTGCGGGGTGCCGTCCTCGCCGACGACGCGGAACTCCATGCCGATGGGGAAGCGGCCCTGGCTGTCGCGGTAGCGCCGCCGGGCCTCACCGCCGACACCGACGGGTGTGCGGGCGACGGTGCCGACCGGGCCGGTCTCGGTCATGCCCCAGGAGTGGATCATGTCCACGCCGTACCGCTCCTCCCAGGCGTCGATCAAGGCTGGCGGGACTGGGGCGCCTCCCGAGATGATCTCCTGCAGGCTCATCTTCTCCGGCGGGGTGTGCTGGTAGTGGACCACCAGCTGCATCCACACGCTGGGCGCGCCGTGGGCCATGCGGGGCATGGCGTCGGCGATGACGTGCGCCAGGTGGGCGGGTCCGCCGGCGCCGCCGGGGAACACCAGGGGGGTGCCGGCCATGAACGCGGCGATGGGCACGCCCCAGCTCAACACGTGGAAGATCGGTACGGCGCACAGGAAACTGTGCCCGTTGCGGATCCCGAAGGAGTCGGGGGTGCGCAGGTTCATCGCGTGCAGCCACATCGACCGGTGCGAGTAGGCCACGCCCTTCGGCGCACCCGTGGTGCCGGTGGAGTACAGCAGTGCGGCGGGGGACGTCTCGTCGACGTTGGGCCAGTCGTAGCTGGTGGGGTAGCCGTCGAGGAGCTCCTCGTAGCCGAGGACGCGGATGCTGCCGCGTCCGGCGTCGGCGAGCAGGTCGGAGAGTTCCTTGCGCGCGGCGTCGCCGCCGGTGCCGGTGACGACGAGGGTGTGGACGTCGGGGCAGTCGGGCATCACGGGGACGAGGCGCCGGGACGACCGCGGCGAACAGATGATCACTTGGTCACCGGCGTGGTTGATGATGTGCACCAGCTGGTCGGCGACGAGGTTGGAGTTCAACGGCTGCAGCACCGCGCCCATGGAGGTCACCGCGAACAGGGACTCCAGGTGCTCGGTGATGTTCGGCATGAACGTGGCGACACGTTGGCCGGTCTCCACCCCGACGACGTCGGTCAGTGCGTGGGCCAGGGCCGCGGCGCGTCCACCGACCTGGGCGAAGGTGGTGTCCTCGGGGGAGTCCCCGTAGTAGGTGCGCACCGTCGTCGTGCCGTGGACGACGCGTCCGTACTCCAGCACGGAGGCCATTGTCAGGGGGTACTCGTGCATCGTCGACACGGTCAGTGGCGCGGTGCTGGGAGCCGGACCTGATCTGGTGCGTGCGTCCATGTGGTGGGTGGCGTCCATGACCTCAAGGATAGGGGACGCACCGTGCGTCCTGCCGGACGACCTCCGCGCCGGTGCGTGGATTAGCACCACCGGTGTGCCGGGGTGGTACCATCGTCGACGAGAACCGACCACCGCCATCCCGAGGACCCCAGGAATTTACGGGGTCACCGAATCGGTCCGAGACGGTGGGCGGTCATCCGGAGTCACGGAGATCCACGCGGGTACACCGCACCGACATCTCATCCGCCGGGAGTGTTCGTCTGCCCCGGCGCCGGACCAGTTGTCCGCGCGCACCGTGACATCCATTCCACATAAACGACGACTCACTCGAGCACGTCACCTTCCATTGTCCTGCCGCCGTCTGGGACCGGTAACGCCCGTGGGGTGTGCCGGTCCGCGGGGACAGGGACCAGGCCGCGGTCACGACCGCGGGCGGGTGAGCAGGGGGAGGTGAACCGAAAGGACACCTGTGACTTTGCCGGACATCGTCTCCAGGGCACAGAACGACGGGCTTGCCTCCCTGAAACTGGCGGAACTCAAGCAGATCGCGACATCGCAGGGGTTGAAGGGGACCTCCGGGATGCGTAAGGGGGATCTGGTCTCCGCGATCGCCAGCGCCGGGATCGGCGGACAGCGTGGTCCGGCTGGCAAGGATGCCAAGGATGCCAAGGATGCCAAGGACGCCAAGCCGGCGAAGGACAAGAAGGACGCACCACAGACCCAGGAGGCGCCGATGACGCAGCAGGTTCCCGCCGAGAAGGACGCGGCACAGGCCGACAACAACGCGGCGAAGGCCGACAACACCGCGGCGGACGCGAGCGCGGGCGTCGACCAGGGCACGCAGGAGCGTGGCGACCGGAGCGACCGCAACGACCGTAACGACCGCAATGACTCCGACGAGGAGGGTGGCCGTCGTGGTCGCCGCAACCGTCGCAACCGTCGTAACCGGGGCAAGGGCGAGCAGGGCGGTGGCCAGGGGAACCAGGGTGGCAACCAGGGCGGAAACCAGGGGGGCAACCAGCAGAACTCCGACGAGCGCGGCGGTCGCAACCGCAACGACCGGAGCGAGCGTGGCAACCGGGGGAACCGCAACGACCGCAACGACCGGAACGATCGCGGCAACCGCAACAACCAGAACAACCAGAACGACGGCGGCAACGGCGGCGGCAACAACAACGGCGGCAACAACGAGCCTCCGACCCCGGTCGCCGGCATCCTCGACTTCGCCGACGCCAACACCGCCTTCATCCGCACCACCGGCTACCACGCCGGGCCGACGGACGTGTACGTGCCGATCCAGATGGTGCGCAAGTTCGGGATGCGCCACGGTGACGCGATCACCGGCACCATCCGTCCCGGCGCCAAGGCACAGCAGGCCGGTGGCGGCGGCGGACGCAACCGCAACCGTCAGAAGTACACCCCGCTCAACTCCGTCGACACCGTCAACGGACTCGCCCCGGGGCAGGCCGCACAGCGTCCGAAGTTCAACAACCTCACCCCGCTGTACCCCAACCAGCGTCTTCGCCTGGAGACCGAGCCGAAGATCCTGACCACCCGTGTCATCGACCTGATCATGCCGATCGGCAAGGGGCAGCGTGCCCTGATCGTCTCCCCGCCGAAGGCCGGCAAGACCACGATCCTGCAGGACATCGCCAACGCCATCACGGTGAACAACCCCGAGTGCTACCTCATGGTCGTCCTGGTGGACGAGCGTCCCGAGGAAGTCACCGACATGCAGCGCTCCGTGCGCGGTGAGGTCATCGCCTCCACGTTCGACCGTCCGCCGAACGAGCACACCGCCATCGCCGAGCTCGCCATCGAGCGGGCGAAGCGCCTGGTGGAGGAGGGCAAGGACGTCGTGGTGCTGCTTGACTCCATCACCCGTCTGGGCCGTGCGTACAACAACTCCTCGCCGGCGTCGGGCCGCATCCTCTCCGGTGGTGTGGACTCCAACGCCCTGTACCCGCCGAAGCGTTTCCTCGGCGCGGCCCGCAACATCGAGGACGGTGGCTCGCTGACCATCATCGCCACCGCCATGGTCGAGACCGGCTCCGCCGGCGACACCGTGATCTTCGAGGAGTTCAAGGGCACCGGCAACGCGGAGCTGAAGCTGGACCGCAAGATCGCCGAGCGTCGCATGTTCCCCGCGGTGGACGTCAACCCGTCCGGCACGCGCAAGGACGAGCTGCTGCTCGGCCCGGACGAGGCGCGCCTGCTGCACAAGCTGCGCCGCATCCTCTCCGCGCTCGACCCGCAGGCCGCGATCGAGCTGCTGAACAAGCAGCTGCGCAAGTCGAAGACGAACCGCGACTTCATGCTGCAGATCGCCTCGTCCGCACCGCTGGCCGGGGAGGACGACGATGAGTGACTTCGCCGGTTCCCCCTCCAAGGTCGACGACATCCTGTCGGAGTACCAGGGCCTGGAGATGCAGTTGGCCGACCCGGAGCTGCACAACGACGCCGCCGCGGCCCGCCGCGTGGCCAAGCGATTCAGCGAGCTGCAGCCGGTCATCCAGACCTACAACAAGCTCGTGGAGACCCGCGACGACCTCGAGGCCGCCCGCGAGATGGCCTCCGAGGACCCGGACTTCGCCGCCGAGGCCGACCGCCTCGCCGCGGACCTGCCGGGTCTCGAGGAGAAGCTCACCGACCTGCTCGCCCCGCGCGACCCCCACGACAGTGAGGACGTGGTCATGGAGATCAAGTCCGGTGCCGGTGGCGAGGAGGCCGCGCTGTTCGCCGGGGAGCTGGCACGCATGTACCAGCGCTACGGAGAGAAGCACGGCTTCACCTTCGAGGTCCTCGACGTCAACGAGACCGACCTGGGCGGCGTGAAGGACATGACCATGTCCGTGCGCGCCAAGCAGCCAGGCCGCGACGGCGCGTGGAGCGTGTTCAAGTACGAGGGCGGCGTGCACCGGGTGCAGCGTATCCCGGTGACCGAGTCGCAGGGCCGCATCCAGACCTCCGCCGCCGGCGTGCTGGTCTACCCGGAGCCCGACGAGGTCGAGGACGTGGAGATCGACGACAAGGACATCCGCGTCGACGTCTACCGTTCCTCCGGTAAGGGCGGTCAGGGCGTGAACACCACCGACTCGGCGGTGCGCATCACCCACCTGCCCACGGGCATCGTGGTGACGTGTCAGAAGGAACGTTCCCAGATCCAGAACCGTGCGCGCGCCATGCAGGTGCTCGCCGCACGCCTCCAGCAGATGAAGGAGGAGGAGGCGGACGCCGTGGCCGCGGAGGGACGCGCCGCACAGATCCGCACGATGGACCGTTCCGAGCGCATCCGGACCTACAACTTCCCAGAGTCGCGGGTCTCGGACCACCGCATCGGCTACAAGGCGAACAACCTCGACGCCGTCCTCGACGGTGACCTCGACGCGCTCTTCGGCGCGTTGAGCGAGGCGGAGCGTCAGAGCCGGCTCGAGGCGGGGGAGTAGGACCGCGGTGACGCAGGACGCTGCGAGCGTGTCGGCGGCGCTGCGGGACGCCGCCTCGGCGTTGTCCTCGGCCGGGGTGGAGTCAGCCGCACACGATGCGCGCGTGCTCATGGCCGCCGCCCTCACCCGCGAGTCGGGGGTGGACGTCGGCCCGTTGGACCTGGTCATGCGCGGCGGCGACGCCGTCCCGGCGTCCTTCGCCACGATGCTGCAGCGACGCGTTGAGCGCGAACCGCTGCAGTGGATCCTGGGGTACGGGACGGTCGCGGGCATCGACCTGGCGGTCGGCCCGGGGGTGTTCGTCCCGCGTCCCGAGACCGATCTGCTGATCGACTGGGTGGCCGGTGAGGCCCAGCGGCGTGTGGCGCTGCGCGAGGACCCGCTCTTCGCGCGCCTGCTGGAACCCACGTTGACCATCGTCGACCTGTGTTCCGGGCCGGGCACGATCGCCCTGGGGGTGGCCCACGAGCTTGGTACCCGAGGGATAGTAGATGCTGTCGACGCTGTCGACGCCGTCGGCGTCCGTGTCATCGGCCTGGAGATCACCGCGCAGGGCGTGGAACAGGCCCGTGACAACCACCGGACCTGGGTCGCCGAGGGCCACGTGGATCCGCGGATCGCCGTGGAGTTCCACCGGGCGGACGTCGCCACGCCGGAAGACGTCGTGGCGCTGGGACTCGTCGCCTCCGCCGACATCGTGGCGTCCAATCCGCCGTACGTCCCGGAGACCACCGAGGTCTCCCCGGAGGTCGCCCGTGACCCGCACGCCGCGGTCTTCTCCGGGACGGACGGCCTGGAGCTGATGCGCCCACTGGCGGAGGTCATCGACCTCGTCGCCGCCCCGAGTGCGGGCGTGGCCGTCGAACACGACGACTCCACCGGCGCGGACGTCCGTCAGATCCTGGCCGGCGTGGGCGTCACCGAGCTGGAGCAACACCGGGACTTCGCTGGCCGGGACAGGTTCGTCACCGGCCAGGTGCACCGCGATCCCGGCCACCGGCCCACACGGGGCTAGAGTGAACGGGTTAAGGTAAGCAACCAACGACACGAGAGGACGGACGGCGCGGAGCATGGCACAGACCTACGACTGCAACGAGGACGAGGGCAGGCAGAGCGGTGTCGCCGCCGCACTGAGCGCGGTGAAGGCCGGACGTCTGGTGGTCACCCCCACCGACACGGTGTACGGCATCGGTGCCGACGCCTTCGACAACGACGCCGTCGCCGCCCTGCTGCGTGCCAAGCACCGTGGCCCGGACATGCCGGTGCCCGTGCTCATCGGCTCCTGGGACACCGTCGCCGGGCTGGTCCGCGACTACAACGAGACGGTGCGCCTGCTCACCGAGGCCTTCTGGCCCGGCGGGCTGACCATCGTGACCCACCAGGCGCCCAGCCTGCCGTGGAACCTGGGGGACACCCGCGGGACCGTGGCGCTGCGCATGCCGCTGCACCCGCTGGCGATCGAACTGCTCCAGCAGACCGGGCCGATGGCGGTCTCCAGCGCGAACATCTCCGGTAGTCCGGCCGCACTCACCGCCGCCGAGGCACGCGGGCAGCTCGGCGACTCGGTGTCGGTCTACCTCGACGCCGGGGAGGCGTCCATAGGTACGGCCTCCACGATCGTTGACCTGTCCGGTCACCGTCCGCGCATCCTGCGCGACGGTGCCATCAGCGCCGACCGGGTCGGCGAGGTGCTGGGCGTGTCTGCCGAGGCCCTGCTCGCCGACGACTCCGCCCGGGGCAACTGAGGATGGAGCTGTCCGCGGCGTCCTGGTCCGGGGTGGGTGTGCCGTTCCGTGAGCTGGCGCTGATCCTGCTCGTGGGCCTGGTCACCACGTACCTGACCACCGGTGTGATCCGCATGATCATGATCCGGTTCGGACGCATGACCGCCCCGCGCTCCCGCGACGTGCACACGGTGCCGACCCCGCGGCTCGGCGGGGTGGCGATGTTCACCGGCTTCGTTGTCGCCGTGCTGGTGGCCAACCAGCTGCCCGCGTTGAACCGTGGGTTCCCCCCGGTGACCCCGGACATGGTGGCTGTCGTCGCCGCCGCCTTCGTGATCGTGATCGTGGGGGTGGTCGACGACCTCTTCGACATCTCCTGGGTGCTCAAGCTCGGCGGCCAGGTTGCCGGCTCCGTGGCGATGAGCCTGGCCGGTTTGTCGTGGTACCTGATCTACTCGCCGTTCGGCGACGGCACCACGTTGATCCTCGATCAGGTCCAGTCCACGATCTTGACGGCTCTGCTGACGGTGGCCATCATCAACGCGATGAACTTCGTGGACGGATTGGACGGTCTCGCCGCCGGCCTGGGCGCGATCGCCGCGGCGACGCTGCTGATCTACTCCCTGACGATCCTGCACGACCAGGGCGGCACGGTCAGCGCCTATCCGCCGGCGATGATCTCGGCCGGCCTGCTGGGCGTGTGCCTGGGGTTCCTGCCGCACAACTTCTCGCCGGCGCGGATATTCATGGGGGACTCCGGGTCCATGCTGATCGGGCTGCTGCTGGCCGCGGCGAGCGTCTCGGCGTCGGGTCGGATCAACATGGCGCTCTACGGCCCCGCGGACTTCCTGGCGTTGATGACCCCGGTGCTGGTGGTGATCGCCGCGCTGTTCATCCCGATGCTGGACCTGCTGATGGCGGTCGTCCGCCGGTTGAAGGCGGGCAAGAGCCCCTTCGCCCCGGACAAGCAGCACCTGCACCACCGGCTCCTGCGACTGGGTCACTCCCAGAAGCAGGTCGTGCTGGTGCTCTACACGTGGGTCGGCGTGGTCGCCCTCGGGGCCGTGGGGTCCACGGTGCTCCCGTTGCCGATCGCGGCGATCGTCTTCGGGGTGGCGATCCTGCTGGCGACGGCGTTCACGGCCGTGCCGCTGTGGCGGGGGCGTGGGGACGCCTCCGGTGACGGTGCCGGCGGGAGCAAGGCCGTCGCGACCGGGTAGGTCGTCGCCGTGGGGGACAGCTAGGCTGTACCCCGTGAATGAGCAGAACAACGAGCAGACGACCGACCCCGCCGACCTCCCGGAGATCAACGAGTCGGACGGGGACATGGCAGACCACCGGCGCCCGTTGCTGAACGCGGCGCGGTCGGGGGCGATCGGCCTCCTGGTGATCACGGTGATCTCCCTGGCGCTGTGGGGCAACTTCCGCGGCCTCGAGGGGTTGTGGGGGGTGCTCCTCGGCGCGGCGATCGGCGGTGGTTTCGTGCTGGCGACCGTGGCGGTGGTGCTGTTGACCTCCAACACCTCGCCGCAGACCACGATGATCATCACGTTGGGTTCCTGGCTGATCAAGATCGTCGTCGTCCTGTGTGTGCTCCTGGTGCTGCGTGACATGGACTTCTTCGACCACACCGCCATGGGGGTCACCGTGATCGCCTCGCTCGTGGTCGCACTGGGGGCGGAGACCATCGGCATCATTCGGACGAATGTGACGAACGTGTGACACGGGGGTGGATCCGTGCAGGGTGGGGCATAGTCTGGTCCGCTTCGGGGGATCGGGGGGAGTTGGTTCGCGCACCTGCGCGGACTGCTGGTAATATCTCCCGCGGGTAATCAGGTAGGCGGACCCACGTGCTCACGCGTGCCCGCGAGCAATCCTGGTATATCACCCCCGGTACCGTGCGGATGTGCGACGGAGTCCACGGTTCCGGGAACTCCTGACATCCTCCATCGCACCGCCTGACCCACAATCACGCGGCCCAAACCACGGGAGAGAACGCTGAGCGTTACAACCTTGGCCATGAAGGGCGAATTCCACGCGCCTTCTATGGAGCATGAATTCTTCCCGGGGGAAGTGGATCCCAGCCAGCTCTGGTTCAGCGACTTCGCGAACGGCATCTTCGCAGTAGACCGCCTGATGGTCATCCGTCTTCTGATGATCGTCATCCTGGCGGCCTTTTTTCTGTATGCCTTCCGCAAGCCGAAGCTGATCCCGAGGGGTGCGCAGAACGTTGCAGAGTATGCGGTCGACTTCGTCCGCATCCACATCGCCGAGGAGATCCTGGGGAAGAAGGAGGGGCGTCGGTTCCTGCCGATCATCGCCACCATCTTCTTCGTGGTTCTCATCGGTAACCTGCCTGCAGTCATTCCTGCACTGAACATCTCCGCCAACGCCAGGGTCGGCATGCCGATCGTGCTGGCGGCGGTGGCGTACATCGCCATGATCTACGCAGGTGCCAAGCGTTACGGTTTCGGCAAGTTCGTGAAGTCCTCCGTGGTCATCCCGAACCTGCCGCCGTTGCTGCACGTGCTGGTCGTCCCGATCGAGTTCTTCTCCACCTTCGTCCTGCGGCCGGTCACCCTGACCATCCGTCTCATGGCGAACATGCTGGCCGGCCACATTGTTCTCGTGCTGCTGTTCGGCGCCACGAACTTCTTCTTCTGGCAGCTCAACGGCTGGACGCTGTTGGCCGGAGGAACGCTCGTCGCCGCACTGGCATTCACCTTGTTCGAGATGCTGATCATCTTCCTGCAGGCCTACATCTTCAGCCTGCTGACGGCGGTCTACATCGAGCAGTCGCTGCACGCGGACGAGCACTGACCCCCGACATCCACACATAATATTTCCGCCTCGCCAACCGGGACCACGACCGTGGACCAGGGCGGGGCACCACGAAAGGGAATGGAATCCTAATGAACGACCTGCTGCTCCTCGCCCAGGACACCACCACCAAGTTCGAGGGTCTCGGCACCATCGGCTACGGCCTCGCCGCCATCGGCCCCGGTGTCGGTATCGGTATCCTGGTCGGCAAGACCGCAGAGGCAATGGCTCGTCAGCCCGAGATGGCCGGCCAGCTGCGCACCACCATGTTCCTGGGTATCGCCTTCACCGAGGCCCTGGCCCTCATCGGCTTGGTCGCCGGCTTCCTGTTCTAGTGTGCGGCGTCCCGCCCGCGGGACTCTGTGACAAGACCTTCACACTCAAGAGCGAAAGCTGGAGACTATGACGAACTACCTCATTCTGGCAGCCGACGAGCTGCCTTTGGAGGAGCAGATCAACCCTCTGCTCCCCAAGTCGTATGACATCGTCTGGTCCCTTGTCAGCTTCATCATCATCTTCGTGATCTTCTGGAAGTTCGTTCTTCCCAAGGTCAAGCAGGTCATGGCTGACCGCACCGACCAGATCGAGGGTGGCATCGCACGTGCCGAGCAGGCACAGGACGAGGCCAAGGCCGCGCTGGAGAAGTACAACGCCCAGCTGGCCGAGGCACGCACCGAAGCCTCCCAGATTCGTGACGACGCCCGCTCCCAGGGTCAGAAGATCATCGCTGACATGAAGACGCAGGCGACCGACGAATCCAACCGCATCATCGAGTCCGGCAACAAGCAGCTGCTCGCGCAGCGCGAGTCCGTCGTCTCCGATCTGCGTAAGGAGATGGGGGAGAACTCCATCAACCTCGCCGAGCGTCTGCTGGGCGACCAGCTCTCGGACGACGTCAAGCGTTCCGGTACGATCGACTCCTTCCTCGCTGATCTCGACAGCGTCGGATCGGGGAAGTGAGGCCCGTGCACGCAGCGAGCAGAACAACCCTGGACCAGCTGACTGAGTCGCTGGACGGTGCACTGTCCGGTGCAACCGACACCGCCGCAGCCGGTGCTGCGACCGGTTCCGAGCTGTTCGAGGTCGCAGACCTCCTGGACAGCGACCGGTCACTGCGCACGGCGCTGGTGGACCAGACTGTTCCGGCCGACCGTCGCGCCGCACTGGCCGACGGGCTGCTGGCGGACAAGGTCTCCACGACTACCCGCGAGACTGTCTCGCAGGTCGTCACGGGCACCTGGTCCAACACCCGGGACCTGCGCCACGGGCTGGTCGAGCTGGGCCGCCGTGCCCTGCTGCGTGCAGCCCATGAGCAGGGTCAGAGCGAGAAGGTCGCCACGGAGCTCTTCGACATTGCCCGTCTCCTCGAGCGGGAGCCGGAACTGGAGATGCTCCTGGCCGACCGTCTGGCGTCCGGAGAACGACGTCGGGAACTGCTGGCGAAGGTCCTCTACGGCCACGTCAGCGCCATCGCCGAAGCCCTCGCGCTTCAGGTGATCGGCCGTCCCGTCGCGCGTCCGGTCGAGGACCTTGACGCACTGTGCGACTTCGCAGCCGGACTGGACGGACGCCGGGTAGCCCGCGTCCGTTCCGCCTCGGCTCTGTCGGAGGCACAGGAGCAGGCAGTGGGTCAGAAGCTGGAGAAGATCTACGGTTCCGCGATGTCCGTCCATTCCGAGGTTGACACCAGCCTCCTCGGTGGTGCGGTCATCCGGGTCGGCGACGAAGTGATCGACGGTAGCACGGCTGGAAAGCTGGAGCGCATGCGTCGGGCCTTCGCCTAGGCCGCCCCGGATCGAACCTCGATCGACAAGATAATTCACGTAATGCTGGAAGACGATACCGAGAGCAGGAAGAACATGGCGGAGCTTACGATCTCCTCCGATGAGATCCGTAGCGCGATTGCGAACTACACCTCAAGCACTTCCGCGGAGGCCTCCCGTGAGGAGGTCGGCGTGGTTACGATGGCAGCGGACGGCATTGCCCAGGTTTCGGGCATGCCCTCCGTGATGACCAACGAGCTGCTTGAGTTCCCGGGCGGTCTCATCGGAGTCGCGCAGAACCTCGAGACCGATTCGATCGGTGTTGTGGTGCTGGGTAACTACGAGTCGCTGAAGGAAGGCGACGAAGTCAAGCGGACCGGCGATGTCCTGTCCGTCCCGGTGGGGGAGAACTTCCTCGGCCGGGTCATCAACCCCCTGGGTCAGCCCATCGACGGCCGCGGTGACATCGAGTCCACCGAGACCCGCGCCCTGGAGCTGCAGGCACCGTCGGTGCTGCAGCGCCAGCCGGTGCACGAGCCGATGCAGACCGGCATCAAGGCCATCGACGCGATGACCCCGATCGGCCGTGGCCAGCGTCAGTTGATCATCGGCGACCGCAAGACGGGTAAGACCTCCGTCTGCATCGACACCATCCTGAACCAGCGTGAGAACTGGGAGTCCGGGGATCCGACGAAGCAGGTGCGTTGCATCTACGTCGCGATCGGCCAGAAGGGCTCCACCATCGCCGCGCTGCGTCAGACCCTCGAGGACGAGGGTGCCCTGGACTACACGACCATCGTGGCAGCCCCGGCATCCGACTCCGCCGGCTTCAAGTGGCTCGCGCCGTTCGCCGGTGCCGCCCTGGGTCAGCAGTGGATGTACGAGGGCAAGCACGTCCTCATCATCTTCGACGACCTGACCAAGCAGGCCGAGGCCTACCGCGCGATCTCCCTGCTGCTGCGCCGCCCGCCGGGCCGCGAGGCATACCCGGGCGACGTCTTCTACCTGCACTCCCGTCTGCTGGAGCGTGCGGCGAAGCTGTCCGACGAGGAGGGCGCCGGCTCGATGACGGCACTGCCGATCATCGAGACCAAGGCCAACGACGTGGGTGCGTTCATTCCCACCAACGTCATCTCCATCACCGACGGCCAGGTCTTCCTGGAGTCCGACCTGTTCAACCAGGGCGTCCGGCCGGCCATCAACGTCGGTGTGTCCGTCTCCCGTGTCGGTGGCGACGCACAGACTAAGGGCATGAAGAAGGTCGCCGGTAACCTGCGACTGGACCTCGCCGCCTACCGTGACCTGGAGGCCTTCGCGGCCTTCGCGTCCGACCTGGACGAGTTCTCCAAGGCCCAGCTGGAGCGCGGCGAGCGTCTCGTCGAGCTGCTGAAGCAGAAGGAGACCCAGCCCCAGGCCGTCGAGGATCAGATGGTCTCCATCTTCCTCGCCGGTGAGGGTGAGTTCGACACGGTCCCCGTCGTCGACGTGCGCCGCTTCGAGTCGGAGCTGTGGGAGTACCTGCACGCCAACAACGCCGACGTCTACGAGCAGATCAACGGTGGCAAGCCGCTGTCGGACGACTCCAAGAAGGCACTGGTCGCCGCGACCGGCGACTTCAAGCGTGGCTTCCAGTCCACGGACGGCACCCCGGTCATCAACGAGCCGGAGGCCCAGGCCCTGGCTGACGAGGATCTCGACCAGTCGCAGATCAGCGTCTCCCGCAAGAAGTAGCGCGGGGAACTAAAACGATGATTGCACAGACCGAGTACACAGAAGAAGGGAGGTAGCAGCGATGGCAACACTTCGCGAACTGAGGGGACGGATCAAGTCCGTCAACTCGACGAAGAAGATCACGAAGGCCCAGGAGCTCATCGCGACCTCCAAGATCACCAAGGCGCAGGCTCGCGTGAGCGATTCCCAGCCGTACGCCGACGAGATCACTCGGGTCATCCAGCGTCTCGCATCCGCGTCCTCACTGGACCACCCGATGCTCGACGTCGAGGCCGAGGCCAAGCGCGCCGCTATCCTCGTCATCACGAGTGACCGTGGCATGTGCGGTGGATACAACCACAATGTGCTGAAGAAGACCGCCGAGCTGCGCAAGCGGCTCGAGGGCGAGGGCAAGGACGTCGTCCTGTACATCGCCGGCTCCAAGGGAGTCACCTTCTACAGCTTCCGTGGTGACGACTTCGCCGGTTCATGGACCGGGTTCTCCCAGGACCCGGACTACGCCGCGACGCACGACCTCCGCCGCCACCTCATCGACGGCTTCACCGCCGGCGACGAGGGCAGCGTGCACTGGCGCGACGGGCTGAACGTCCCGGAAGGCACCGAGCTGACCGGCTTCGGCGAGCTCCACGTGGTCTACACGCGGTTCGCGTCGATGCTCACCCAGACGCCGCGTGCCATCCGCATGCTGCCGATCGAGACCCAGCAGGACGACGAACCGCTGCAGACCGGGGACGACATGCTCTCCAATGCCAGCGACGACGTCAGCGCCGAGGTCGAATTCGAGCCGGATGCGGACACGCTCCTGACGGCACTGCTGCCGCAGTACGTCTCCCGGAGCATCTTCGCCCTGATGCTGGAAGCCGCCGCTAGTGAGTCCGCTGCCCGCCGTACCGCAATGTCCGCTGCGACGGACAACGCCACCGCGCTGGTCAACGACCTCTCCCGGGTCGCCAACCAGCTGCGTCAGGCAAAGATCACCCAGGAAATCTCAGAGATCGTCGGTGGCGTCAACGCGCTCGCCGACAGCGGAGAAAGTGACTAACTATGACTACAGCTACTGAGGTGCAGCGCGACAGCGCTGCATCGACTGCTGCCGGTCGCGTGGTCCGAGTCATCGGACCTGTCGTCGACGTGGAGTTCCCGCGTGGCGCTATGCCGGCACTGTACAACGCACTCGAGGTGGAGGTGACTCTGGAGTCGGTGGCCAAGACCATCGTCCTGGAGGTCGCCCAGCACCTCGGTGACAACATCATCCGTGGTGTCTCCATGGCCCCGACTGACGGACTCGTCCGTGGCGCCGAGGTCATCGACACCGGCCGTCCGATCTCCGTGCCCGTGGGCGACGTCGTCAAGGGCCACGTGTTCAACGCCCTCGGTGACTGCCTCGACGAGCCCGGCCTCGGCCGTGACGGCGAGCAGTGGGGCATCCACCGTGAGGCCCCGAACTTCGACCAGCTCGAAGGCCGCACGGAGCTCATGGAGACCGGCATCAAGGTCATCGACCTGCTGACCCCGTACGTCAAGGGCGGCAAGATCGGCCTGTTCGGCGGCGCCGGTGTGGGTAAGACGGTGCTCATCCAGGAGATGATCACCCGTATCGCCCGCGAGTTCTCCGGTACCTCCGTGTTCGCCGGCGTCGGCGAGCGCACCCGTGAGGGCACCGACCTCCGTCTGGAAATGGAGGAGATGGGCGTCCTCCAGGACACCGCCCTCGTCTTCGGCCAGATGGACGAGCCCCCGGGAGTCCGTATGCGCGTGGCGCTGTCCGGTCTGACCATGGCGGAGTACTTCCGCGATGTCCAGAACCAGGACGTGCTGCTGTTCATCGACAACATCTTCCGTTTCACCCAGGCCGGTTCCGAGGTCTCCACGCTGCTGGGCCGTATGCCCTCCGCCGTGGGTTACCAGCCGACCCTGGCCGACGAGATGGGTGTGCTCCAGGAGCGAATCACCTCGACCAAGGGCCGTTCGATCACGTCTCTGCAGGCCGTCTACGTGCCTGCCGACGACTACACCGACCCGGCACCGGCGACGACCTTCGCCCACCTGGATGCGACGACCGAGCTCAACCGTGCCATCGCCTCGAAGGGTATCTACCCCGCGGTGGACCCGCTGACCTCGACCTCGCGCATCCTGGAGCCCGGCATCGTCGGCGAGCGCCACTACGCGGTCGCCCAGCGTGTGATCGGTGTTCTGCAGAAGAACAAGGAACTGCAGGACATCATCGCCATCCTGGGTATGGACGAGCTGTCCGAAGAGGACAAGATCACCGTCCAGCGTGCCCGTCGTATCGAGCGCTTCCTGGGTCAGAACTTCTTCGTCGCGCAGAAGTTCACCGACATCCCCGGCTCCTTCGTGCCCCTCGAGGACACGATCGACGCCTTCGAGCGCATCTGCGACGGCGAGTTCGACGCCTACCCGGAGCAGTGCTTCGACGGTCTGGGTGGACTCGACGACGTCGAGGCCGCCTACAAGAAGCTCACCGAGAAGTAAGGGGTCACGCACATGGCTGAGATTGCCGCTGAACTGGTGGCCGTGGAGCGGATGCTGTGGTCGGGTAAGGCCACCTCCGTCACCGCACAGACCACCGAGGGCGAGATCGGCGTGCTCCCCGGTCACGAGCCGCTGCTCGGCCAGTTGGTCGACAACGGTGTCGTGGTCATCCGGACCACCGAGGGTGAGACCTTCGTCGCCGCGGTACAGGGCGGTTTCCTGTCCGTGTCCACGTCGAAGATCACCATCCTCGCCGACTCCGCGCTGTGGGCCCACGAGGTCGACACCGCCGAGGCCGAGGCGCGCGTCCGCGACGCCTCGACCGACGAGGAGCGAGAGCTGGCGCAGTCCGAACTTCGCGCCGTGAAGCGTCTGCAGGAGAGCTGACAGCCGCTCCAGCCTGCCGCCGGGCCGGCCACCTCTTCACCGAGGTGGCCGGCCCGGTTTTCGTCGTGCGTGCACCTGCGCGCCCGGACCGGCGGCTCGGCTTGCCTATTCCTTTTGGTACTGCCCCTGAACGACGGTAATATCGACGAAAAGTTCTAAGGCGCGACCCCGCCGGCCCGGATGACCACCGTGCGGAGGGATCGCGACCGAGAAGGGGCGTGACTGGTGCTGTTGAACATTCTGATTACCGTCGTGGTGATCGCACTCGCATGTGGCGTGATAATCGCCGGCGCGAGATTCCTCACCCTCCGCAGTCGGGGCATCCCCGTGGTGGTCAGAAGCCTTCCCAACCAGGACGGGCGGCACTGGCGCCACGGGGTTCTTGTATACGGCAGCGGTATCGCCCGGGTGTACAAGCTGCGCTCCGTGCGTCCGGAGTCGGACCTGCAGCTCAACCGGCACCACACCGAGATCACCGACCGGCGCATCATCACCGACCGTGAGTCGGCCTTCCTGGAGCCCGAGCTTCACGTGATGACGTTGGAGGACGGGGCCAAGACCTGGGAGGTCGCCCTGGACGATGCGGGGGACACGGCCCTGGTGTCGTGGCTGGAGTCGGCACCTTCGGAGCGGATGATTCGCTCGGACCTGCGCACGGTGAGGAAACGGGGCATACGGTAGCCTGTCCCTCATGCGTTTGGTCATCTGCCGCTGCTCCGTCGACTACGAGGGGCGCCTCGCGGCCCATCTCCCGGAAGCTGACCGTCTGGTCATGGTGAAGGCGGACGGCTCGGTGAGCATCCACGCCGACGACCGTGCCTACAAGCCGTTGAACTGGATGACGCCGCCGTGCACGCTCAGCGTCGCCGAGGGCGACGACGTCCCCGACGAGCTGTCGGAGCAGGGCGTGACGGCGGTGTGGACGGTGGAGAACCCGAAGAAGGAACGCCTGACCATCAAGATCGGCACGGTCTACTCCGACACCTCCCACGAGCTCGGTGAAGATCCGGGCCTGGTCAAGGACGGTGTGGAGTCGCACCTGCAGGAGCTGCTCGCTGAGCAGATCGACATCCTGGGGGAGGGCTACACCCTGGTGCGCCGGGAGTACCCGACCGCGATCGGGCCGATCGACATCCTCTCCCGCGACGCCGACGGTGCGGCCGTCGCCGTGGAGATCAAGCGGCGCGGTGGCATCGACGGGGTGGAGCAGCTCAGCCGGTACGTGGAGCTGCTCAACCGGGACGAGCTCCTGGCCCCGGTGCAGGGTGTCTTCGCCGCCCAGGAGATCAAGCCCCAGGCCAAGACCCTGGCCGAGGACCGTGGCTTCCGCTGCGTCACCCTGGACTACCAGGCGATGCGCGGGGTGGAGTCCGACGAGCTCCGCCTGTTCTGACGTAGGCCGGGAGCGGGTCGATGCCGAGACGCAACAGGAGGGACGCGACCCCGTCGCGCGGGCTGCCGCGCGACGGTGGGTCCTACCTGGGCACCCGGCGTGAGGACGCGCCGTCCTGGGCGGGCGGGACGTCCGGCTGGACGGAGAGTTACCTGGTTCGACGGATCGGCCCGAAGGCGGCGGTGAAGTACTACGTCTGCCCGGGCTGCAACCAGAACATCCCGCCGGGGGTGGCGCACATCGTCGCCTGGCCGGACTCGCACCGCGGTGGCGACGACCGGCGTCACTGGCACTCCGGGTGTTGGGAGCGGAGGCGTACGGGGCGGCGCTAAGATGGGGCGCCATGACGACACCGAACCATCCGGGACAGCATCAACAGGGCGGCGCGGCGGCCCCGAACCGTTTCGCGGCCGGCGCCGTGGACCTCGGGGCGGTCAAGGAGGCCGCCGACCAACGCCAGCGGGCGGCGGAAAGGTCGAGGCAGGAGGCCGAGTCGGGGGCGCGCATCGCCCGTAGTGCGGCGGTGACGCCGGAGAGTTTCGAGCAGGACCTGGTGGTGCGCTCCACCCAGGTCGCGGTGATCCTTCTGCTGGGCAGTCCGCGTGCCGAGGGGTGCGCGGAGATGTCCGCCGAATTCACCCGACTGGCTGAGGCGCAGGACGCCTCCGGCGCCCCCGTGCAGTGGGTCTTCCGCGAGGTTGACGTGGACACCACCCCGGAGATCGCCCAGGCGCTGCAGGTGCAGGCCGTGCCCACGGTGCTGGCGCTGGCCGGCGGACGTCCGTTGACGAACTTCGAGGGCGTGCAGCCCGCCGAGCAGATCGCGCAGTTCGTGGACGCCGTCGTGCGCGCCGTGGACGGTCGGCTGCCGGGGCTGCCGGAGTCCGACGGTAGCGAAGACGCCGGTGCCGGCGCTGACGGCCTTGACGCCACCGACGGGGGAGAGGACGCCGTCGACCCGCGCTTCGAGCGCGCCGGCGTCCTGCTGGACGGCGAGGACTACGCCGGGGCGGTCGCGGTCTACGACGAGATCATCGCGAACCCTGGCGCAGACCCCGCCGCGGAGCCGGAGGCCGTGCAGGAACTGGTGGCGGAGGCGCGTGCCGCCCGCGTGACGGCACTGCTGCTGGAGCGTTCGGCGCAGGGGGCGTCCGACGAGGTCGACGACCTGCTGCTGGCCGGTGAGCGGGTGCAGGCCTTCGACACCCTCATCGAGCGCATCAGGACCAGCGCCGGCGACGAGCGCGACGCCGCGCGCAGCCGGCTGCTGGAGATCTTCGCCATGTACGACACCGCCGATGCCGAGGTCATCGCGGCGCGTACCCGCATGGCCTCGGCACTGTTCTGAGGTGGGTGGGGCCGGTGGACCCCTGATCCACCACGGCGCGGCACGGTAGGGCACGATGGAGGACGTGAACGACACCATCATCTCCTCACCCGCCACCGCCGACGCCCTCGACGAGGACCTCGTCCTCGACCTGCGCGAGGTGACCATCGTCCGCGACGGACGCCATGTCCTGCACCCGGTGACCTGGCAGGTCGAGGTCGACGAGCGGTGGATCATCATCGGTCCGAACGGGGCGGGCAAGACCTCCCTGCTGACCATCGCCGGGGCGCGCCAGTACCCCTCGTCCGGCACCGCCCGGATCGTGGGGGAGACCCTGGGCAAGACGGACGTGCGCGAGCTGCGCACCGCGGTGGGCATGTCGTCGGCCGCGGTGGCCCACCAGGTGCCCGGCGGGGAGAAGGTCCTCGACCTGGTGATCTCCGCCGGCTACGACGTGATGGGCCGCTGGCGTGAACGCTACGACCGGGGTGATGAACTGCGTGCCATGGAGATCCTGGAGCAGATGGGTGCGCTGCACCTGGGGGAGCAGACCTGGGAGACGCTGAGCGAGGGCGAGCGTAAACGCGTGCTGATCGCGCGTGCCCTGATGACCGACCCTGAACTGCTGCTGCTCGACGAGCCGGGCGCAGGCCTGGACCTGGGTGGGCGTGAGGACCTGGTGCGCATGCTCGGGGAGCTGGCGGAGGACCCGGACGCCCCTGCGACGGTGATGGTGACCCACCACGTCGAGGAGATCCCCCCGGGATTCACCCACGGCATGATCCTCGACGAGGGCAGGGTGGTCGCCCAGGGGCTGCTGGAGGACGTGATGACCTCCGAGAACCTGACCCGGGCGTACCACCAGCCGATCTCGTTGTCCTTCGACGACGGGCGCTACTTCGCGCGCAGGGCACGCACCGGGGGAAGCCACCGGGCACGCTGAGGGCCAGGAACCGGCCCACACGACTATGGTGGAGGACATGGTGGACGGCAGTGTGAACGGCAGTGAGCGTGACGGCGCACGTGACGGGGCACCTGACAGGGCACGTGACGGGGCCCCGGGGGCGGTCGTGCCGGCCCGGCACGCCTCGACGCTGATGCTGCTGCGAGATACGCTCAGCGGCCCGGAGGTGTACGTCCAGGAGCGTGCGAGCACGATGCGTTTCTGCGCGGAGATGACGGTCTTCCCCGGTGGCGGGGTGGACGCCCGGGACCTGCCCGGCGACGGCGACGGCGACGGCCACGACTCCCCGGAGATCGGCTGGCAGGGCCCCTCGCCGCAGTGGTGGGGCGAGCGGCTGGGGACCTCGCCGGAACTGGCGCGCGCCCTGGTGTGCGCGGCGGTGCGCGAGACTTTCGAGGAGACCGGCACCCTGCTGGCCGGCTATGCCGGTGAGGCAGGGGAGAACGGTTCCGGGCCGGTGCGCGACACGGTTCCCTACCTGCCGTTCCGGCAGGAGCTCGAGCAGCACCGGCTGGCCTTCTCCGACTTCCTGAGCATGCACGACCTGGTGCTGCGCGGCGACCTGCTGCGCCCGTGGGCGAACTGGGTGACCCCGGAGTCGCAGCCGATCCGGTACGACACGGCGTTCTTCGTCGCCGCGATGCCCGAGGGGCAAGAGACGCACGGGGACACCCGTGAGGCCAGTTCGACGGGCTGGTTCCGTCCGGCCACGCTGCTCGACGGCTGGCGCAACCGCAAGATCAACCTCATGCCGCCGACGTGGTCGCAGCTGAAGATGCTCGACACCTTCCGCAGTGTCGGGGAGATCCTGGACTTCGCCGAGACGCTGCGGGTGGACCCGGTGCGTTCCGAGCCGGTCGACGAGCCCTACATGGCCGAGTACTACCTGCTGGAGACCCGGATGTACGGCTACCCCGAGCGGGTGTTCGCCCCCGGCATGAAGTTCGCCGTCGACCCGGGGGAGCTGCCCCCGTCCCCGTTCGCGTGAGTTTCACGCTGGAGGAGGTCGACTGGCTCGTGGCGCACCCGGACGCCGTGGCCGGGGCGGAGAACCTCGCGCTGACGAAGTCGAGCCGGGTCGCTGACACCGCGACGCTGCGCCGGGAACACGGCGAGCACGCCCGCGCCCTGATGGAGCTGGTCGCCGCCCGGCGTTCGGCCGTGGCCGGCGGCAAGGTGCCCGGTGACTGGCTGGTGTGCGGGGACTCCGCCCAGCAGGCGACACCGGCGGTGGTGGCCGCCGAGCGGGCGGACCACATCGCCACCATGCTCGGGGCCGGCACCGGCGGGCAGGCGGGCGGGGGGCTCGTCGTCGCCGACGTGACCTGCTCGGTCGGTACCGAGCTGCCGCATCTCGCCGGACGCTTCGGCACGGTGCTCGGCGGCGACCTGGATCCGTCCCGGCTGGCGATGGCGCGCCACAACATGACGGTCACAGGACAGGACGCAGGACGCGTCGCGCTGGTGCGTGCCGACGCGGTGCGTCCCGTCTTCGCCCCCGGTGCCGTGGACGTGGTGGTCGCGGACCCGGCCCGCCGGACGGCCCGCGGGCGGATCCGCGACCCGAAGGACCTGCTTCCGCCGCTGCCGGACCTGCTCGAGGCGCACCGGGGGTCCGCGGTGGCGGTGAAGTGCGCCCCGGGCATCGACTACGGCGAGTGGGAGGGCCAGGTCGACGTGGTCAGCGTGGACGGCGGGGTGAAGGAGGCGTGCCTCTACACCCCGGAGCTCGCGGCGCACGAGCGTCGGGCCGTGGTCTTCCGCGACGGTCGACGCCGCGTCCTGACCTCCGACGACCCGGAGTCCGAGGAGGTGGGCCGCGTGGGGCGCTACATCCTTGACCCGGACGGTGCGGTGGTGCGCGCCGGGCTGGTCCGTCAGTACGCCGCCGCCCTGGGCTGGTGGCGGGTGGACCCGCACATCGCCTACCTCAGCGGCGACTCCCTGGAGGACCTGTCGGCGAGGGGGACGGGGACGGGGACGGAGGGGGCCTTCCTGCCCGGCCAGCGCGTCTTCGAGGTGATCGAGGAGGTCCAGCTGAAGAAACTGCGTCCGGCGTTGGCGGCGTTGGACTGCGGACGTCTGGAGATCCTGGTGCGTGGGGTCGACGTCGACCCGGACCAGTTGCGCCGCAAGATGAAGCTCAAGGGCGGGCGGGAGCTGACGGTCGTGCTCACCCGGATCGGCGACGCCTCTGTAGCGGTCATCACCGAGGAACTACACCTGCGGGGGTAGTTCTAAATAAATGATTTCTGCGACAGTTGGCCTCGTCGTCGCAGGTGACGCGCTTACGCCGGTGACGTGACCCGGGGGGAAATCCCAATGTGGGGTACATCACGGTGATTCGCAGGTAGACTTCGGACCGAAGAAAAGCACCCCAAGCAGGAAGGCCTATGAATGTCGAACATCGTGGTTCTGGTCAAGCAG
>NZ_JBQSYJ010000015.1:0-62421 GCF_052379185.1 Corynebacterium sp. AOP12-C2-36
GCCTTGACGTAGTCCGGCTTGACGTTCTTGTACTGCAGGTAGAAGGCGTGCTCCCACATGTCGAGCATCAGCAGCGGGGTGAGGTTGATCGAGGTGTTGCCCTGCTGGTCGGTGAGCTGCTCGACGACGAGGCGTCCGGCGATGTGGTCGTAACCCAGCACGGCCCAGCCGGAGCCGTAGAGGCCCAGGGCGGCCGAGGAGAACTGGTCCTTGAACTTGTCGAAGGAGCCGAAGTCGCGGGTGATGGCCTCGGCCAGTTCACCGGTGGGCTCGCCGCCGCCGTTGGGGGAGAGGTTCTTCCAGAAGATGGAGTGGTTGGTGTGGCCACCCAGGTTGAACGCGAGGTTCTTCGACAGCGCGCGGATCTGGTCGGGGTTGGTGCCTTCCTCGCGGGCCTTCTCGAGGGCCTCGAGGGCGGTGTTGGCGCCGGCGACGTAGGTCGCGTGGTGCTTGTCGTGGTGCAGCTGCATGATCTCGGCGGAGATGTGCGGCTCGAGGGCGTCGTAGTCGTAGGGCAGGTCGGGAAGCTCGTAGACAGCCATGGTTGAAGATCCTTCCGTTGCGGGTAATCGTTAATTCCGTCCACCAGTCTGGTCAGTTTCCGGTCCGCTCGCAATGATTTGCCTATTGAATCGCTAAGTTCAATAGGAAGAACAAAGGGGATGTGGTCATAAAGGTCTTGCCACCTGCACCGATCGTGGGGTCGGCGTACCCTGGGGTTCGATTCACGGCGGCACGCTCGCACCGACTGACACCCACCAGCACCCGACAGGAGCAGCCCATGAGAGCCAGCACAGGTACGAGGATCGTTCTGATCGGCGCGGGGGACGTGGGCGTGGCCTACGCCTACGCGTTGGTGAACCAGGGGCTCTGCGACCACCTGGTCATCATCGACGTCGACGAGCGCAAGACCTGGGGCCACGTCCAGGACCTCAACCACGCCGTCCCGTGGTCCGGCCACGGCACGCGGGTGTCCCAGGGCGACTACTCCGACTGCGCGGACGCCTCCATCGTGTGCATCTGCGCCGGCGCGGCCCAGAAGCCCGGGGAGACCCGCCTGGACCTCGTGGGCAAGAACGTGTCGATCTTCCGCGACATCGTGGGCAAGGTGCGTGATTCCGGGTTCGACGGCGTCTACCTGGTCGCCTCCAACCCGGTGGACATCCTGTCCTACGCCACCTGGCGGATCGCCGGGGTGCCGTCGAACCAGGTCATCGGGTCCGGCACGGTGCTGGACACCGCCCGGTTCCGGTCCGCCCTCGGCGAGTACTTCCAGGTGTCGCCGACCTCGGTGCACGCCTACGTCATCGGTGAGCACGGCGACACCGAACTGCCCGTCCTGTCGGCGGGCAGCGTCGCCGGCGTCCCGCTGCCGGCGCGACTGGCGCAGGCGCCGGACGGTGGGGACAGCGTGGCGGAGATCTTCCGCCGCACCCGCGACGCCGCCTACGAGATCATCAACGCCAAGGGCTCCACCAGCTTCGGCATCGGCGTGGGCATGGCGCGGATCAGCCGCGCGGTGCTACGCAACGAGGACGTCGTCCTGCCGGTCTCCGCGCTGGTGGACGGCCAGTACGGTCGCGGGGACGCCCCGGCGCTGTACATCGGCACCCCGGCGGTGGTGAACAACCGCGGTATCCGCGAGGTCGTCGAACTCGACCTCGACGACACCGAGCAGGAGCAGTTCGACGCCTCCGCCGGCACCCTGCAGCAGGTCATGACGGACGCCGGGGTCTTCGAGCTGTAAACACCGTCAGACCCGCAGGAACCGCCGGATCAGCGGCATCTCCTCACGCGCCTGGGCGAGCCCGGCCTCGTAGGTCTCCGCCAGCTCGTTGAGCTTGCGGGTGCCGTTGCCCAGGGGCATGCGGTGCGGGGCGAAGATATAGGCCTTGCCGCGGCGTTCCTGCTCGAAGATCCAGTCGCGTGTGCGGTTGTAGCGGGCGTGCCGGTCCAGCATCGACTGCGCCAACGCCGGGTACTGCGGGAACGCCTTCTTCACGAACCAGGTGAACCGGGAGGCGCTCTTGCGGTAGGAGCGGGTGCGGGTCATGACCACGAGGAACCGGTCGAAGCCCTCCATCTCGATCGCGGAGTCCACCGGGATGCCCCCGGTGGAGCCGAAGGCGCCGTCGAAGTAGGTCTCCGTGCCGATCTTCGTCGGCGGCATGACGATCGGCAGCGACGCCGAGGCGCGGGCGTGCCGCAGGAAGTCGTCCAAGCCGTTCATGTCCTCGCGCGACCAGTGCACGGTCTCACCGCTGCGCCCGTTGAACCCGGAGATCCGGAAGTTGCCGGGGCTGGCCTTGATGGCGTCCCAGTCGGGGACCATGCTGCGGTCCTCGACCTGGGCGTCGGGACCGAAGATGTAGCGGGCGTTGAAGAACCCGTCGCCGCGCAGGAACGGGCGGATGCCGCCGAACAGGGGGTCGCCGGGGAACACGGTGAAGTAGTCGCGGGCCAGGCGGGTGTCCTTGGACAGGTAGGTGGCCACGTGCACCGCGGAGGCGGAGTTGCCGTAGGCCCAGTCGAACTGGATCCCCTCCTCCAGCAGTGCCTGCACCATCGCCGAGGAGAACGCCGCGCGCATCGCCCCGCCCTCGAAGACCAGGGCGGTGTCGCTGACCGACCTGCTCGGGACGCCCCGTCCCTGCCCCACTCCCGGCGTGGGGCGGGCGACTGCCGGATAATCTTCCACGGGAATTCATAGTACAGGGCTGACGGCGGCACCACCGTGGGTATCGGGTAACAATGGGGGCGTGAAGATCATCGCGCACCGTGGGGCGAGCGGTTACCGCCCCGAGCTCACCCTGGCAGCCTACGAACTCGCCGTGGAGCTCGGCGCCGACGGCCTGGAGGGCGACGTCCGGCTCACCGCCGACGGGGTGCCCGTCGTCATCCACGACGCCACCGTGGACCGCACGTCCGACGGCACCGGCACCGTGGTGAACATGACGCTGGCACAGCTGCGGGAGGTCAACGTGGGCACCACGCAGCGTCCCCAGCAGGTCCCGACCCTGCGCGAGTTGCTGGAGTTCGTGCGCGACGCGCGCACCGCGACGTACCGTCCCGAACTCTTCGTGGAGACCAAACGCCTCGGCAGTGCCGGTGAGCGCGACGGCCGCCTGGAGGCCGCGGTGAACCGCGAGCTGCACGCCACCGGCCTGGCGCAGGAGGACGCCGGGGTGCACCTGATCTCCTTCGACCACGGTTCCCTCGCCCGCTTCGCCGCGCTCAACCCGCAGATCCCGCGGATCTACCTGCGCAAGGAGTACCGGATGTGGCGTCTGGCGAAGCACCTGGAGCCCGCCGGCGTGGCGCAGTGCCAGGGGTTCTCCGTCGCGCGCGCCCGGCAGGCGCCGCAGGACGTCGCCGGCGTCGGTGACTCCACCTACGTGTTCACCGCCAACCGGCAGGACGACCTGCTGTGGCTGCACCGTCACGGTGTGCGGTGGGCCGCCACGGACTACCCGGACCGCGCGCGTGAGACGCTGCGCGGCGCGGTGGCCCTGCGGTAGCGGCGACCTCGGCGGTGCACCGGCTAGACTGTGCCCCGTGGCTAAGAAGAACAGGAAGAACCAGAACCAGGACGACCTGCCGGAGGGCATGAGCCGCCGGCAGGCGAAGCTCGCCAAGCGCGCCGCCGAGCGTGCCGCGCTCGAACGCGACCCGCGCCCGTACGACGGGTTCGCCGCCGAGGCCGACCTGATCGCGCTGCAGGAGTTCGTCCCCTCGGCCCTTTTCACCGCCGAGACCGTGGCGGACGCCGGCTTCACCCGCCCGGTGACGGTGTGCACCGTCCTGCCGGGTGCGGCGGCGGCCCTCGTCCGCGCCGAGGAGGAGGGTGGCGAGGCGCTCGTCGCCCTGCAGACCCAGCACCGTGGCGACAACCCCAACCGCGACCTCGCCTTCGCGCTGAACTGGGTGAAGGACGCGGAGCCGGGCACCAGCCTGGACGTGGCCGTCGCCGACGGCTCCGAGCCCGCACTGGCGGACCTGCTCGTCGCCGGGCAGACCCCGTCCATCGAGGTCCGTGAGGACTTCAACTGGTGGCTCACCGAGGACCAGCGGGCCAACCCGCAGGTCGTGGCGACCCTCGACCAGGCGAACGCCTCGGTGCTGCCGAGCGTGCGTGTGGACGTCGACGTCACCGGTGCCGCCTGGTGGATCGACCCGGGCGAGAAGGCCCACATCCGCTGGGTGCGTCCGGAGACCGAGGCACAGCTGCTGCCCGCCCTGGCGCGCGTGCACGCCGCCGGCCAGCTCAACCTGGGTGAGGACACCCGCTTCGCCGGTGTCTTCCGCACCCACGGCATCCTCGTGCCGGTCTTCGACCTGGACAACACCGTGGACGCCTCCGAGTTCGCCGCCCCGCTCAAGGAGCTGGACGAGCGGATCGGTGCCGCCCTGACCGAGCTCTCCGGGGACTCCTCGCCGCTGACCGGTGAGGAGCAGAAGTCGCGTCAGACGATCGTCGCCCGCGAGGTCACGATCCGCTGACGGGCATTCTGTGCCACCATGGGTGGCATGGCTGATACCGCATTCCAAGGAACCCCCGCCCACACCGTCGGTGACCTGCCCGCAGTCGGCGAGCAGGCCCCGAACTTCACCACCGTCTCCGCAGAGCTCAAGGACGTCAACGGCGACTCCCTGCGCGGCAGGCGCGTGGTGCTCAACATCTTCCCCTCGGTGGACACCGGCGTGTGCGCCGCCTCCGAGCGTGAGTTCAACAAGCGCGCCGCCGGGCTGGAGAACACCGCCGTGGTGTCCGTCTCCAAGGACCTCCCCTTCGCCCTGGGCCGCTTCTGCGCCGCGGAGGGCATCGAGAATGTCGAGGCGACCTCGGCGTTCCGTTCCTCCTTCGGCGAGGACTTCGGCGTGACCCTCACCGACTCCCCGCTGGCCGGCCTGCTGGGCCGCGCCGTGCTGGTGCTGGACGCCGAGGGTACCGTCCTGCACTCGCAGCTCGTCCCGGAGATCACCACCGAGCCGGACTACGACGCCGCCCTCGCCGTCCTGAACTGAGCGGGCTTGAGCTGACCGGACTTGAACTGAACGGTCAGCGCATGTCGCTGAACAGCTCCTCGGCGGCCTCGTCGTCCCAGAGCACCACGCTGCCGGCGTCGGTGTCGGCGAAGCCGCCGACGGGCACGGTCTGCTGGTCCGCACCGCGGACCATGCCGAACGCCAGGCGCGCCAGGTGCCACACGTGGTCGCCCTCGTCCACGGTCAGCGCCTCGGAGAAGGCGTTGATCAGGGGCAACGCCCGGAACGGGTTGGCCAGAGTGCCGAAGGACCCGACCTTGGAGACCACGGCGCTGAGGAACTCACGCTGGCGCTCCACCCGGTCGAGGTCCCCGTTCGCCGAGGTGTAGCGGGTGCGCACGTAGCCGAGGGCCGTGGGACCGTCCATCTCCTGGCAGCCGGCCTCCACGTTGAGGCCGGCCATCGGGTCGTCGATGGCCTCGGCGGGGCACAGCTCCACACCGCCGACGGCGTCGACGATCTTGCCGAAGCCGCCGAAGCCGATCTCCATGTAGTGGTCCATACGCATGCCGGTGGCCTGTTCCACGGTCTGCTGCAGCAGCTGCGGGCCGCCGTAGGAGAAGGCGGAGTTGATCTTGTCCTGGCCGTAGCCGGGGACGTCAACGTAGGAGTCGCGGGGGATCGACACCATGGTGGGCTTGCCGCCGAAGGTGGGGACGTGCACCACGATGATGGTGTCGGTACGCGCACCCTCGTCGGAGAGGTCGCCGGCGGCGTAGCGTTCGCCGTCCTCCTCGCTCATGCCCACGCGTGAGTCCGAGCCGACGAGCAGCCAGTTCGTCCCGGAGGTGTTGCCGATGCGTCCCTCGTAGTTGGTGAGGGCGTCGATGCGGTTGATGTGCGAGTCGACCCACCAGGCGGTGCCGGCGACGACGAGCACGATGACCAGTAGCAACGCGCCGATGATGCGCAGCGGACGGATGCGCCGCTTCTTACGGGGGCGGCGCGGCTGCGCAGGACGTTCCGCCGGCTCGGCAGGACGCGGCGGCGCCTGTTGCTGGTACGGCTGCTGGTTCTGGTACTGGTTCTGCCGGTACTGCTGGGGCGGCTGGTAGGGGGCCGTCTGCGGCGGCTGCTCCGGCTGCCGACGGTACTGCGGCGGTTGCGCCGCCGGCTCCTGCCGTGCCTGCGGCGCCTCGTGGCGTCCGGCGTGCCCGGCGCCGTCCCCGTAGGTGCGGGTGGCGTCCTGCGGGGGCGGGACCGGTGCCGACGACCGGCGGGGGACGGGGCGTCCGTACCTGTCGAGGATCGGACGGCCGTTCCTGTCGCGGGCGACGGAGTCCCCGGAGGAGTCCCCGGCGGAGTGCCGGGAGCGACCGTCGTTGTCGGGGGAGGTTGGTGACATGGGGACATACTACGGGCTGGAGGGGTCGAAAACGGAGTCCAGTAGGATGCTGACCATGAGTGATTCTTTGATGGCGGTCGCGTTTCCCGCGGTCATGGCGGTGGTCCTGGCCATGGTCGTCTCGCAGGTGACGAAGGCTGCCGCCCGGGGAGACCTGCCGCGTTCCGGCGCGGTGGGGATCAGGACGCCGGCCACGAAGTCCGGCGACGCGGCCTGGACCGCCGGCCACACCGCCGCCGAACCGGTCACGCGGAGGGTGACGTTGGGGGTGTCGCTGCTGGCGTTCGTCATCATCGTCCTCTCCTTCTTCTTCGACGGTGCCTGGGTCACCGCGCTCGGCGTGGTCCCCTTCTTCGTGGTCGTGGTCAGCCTGGTTCCGGTGACGCTGACGGCCAACCGCGCGGCCAGGGAGGCTGAGGCGGCTGAGGCGGAGAAGGGAAAGAAGGGTAAGGCGAAGGGCAAGGCGAAGCAGAAGAAGGGGAAGAAGCGGTAGTCGCCTCCGGGGCGCTGCAACCGGTCAGGGCAGCCTGACCTTGGTGTATTCTCGACGGACCGGCACTCTGACGTGTGCCAGTCCACCGCGACCGTGCCGCGACCGTCGGCCGTCGCCCCACCGAGAAGGATGCGCCTGTGCTTTCATCACCACACCCCGTCCACCGTTCCCGTCGTGTGCTGGGGAGCCTCACGGCCCTCGCCGCGGCCACCGCGCTCACGCTGACGGCGTGCACCTCCGAGGACGGGGAGGACGGCGGGGAGACCTCCGCCGCGGACTTCACCCCGGTCACGTTCACCACGCCCTGGGGTGAGAGCACCCTCGAGGCGCCGCCGGAGCGCATCGCCGCGGTCGGCTACAAGGATCCCGACATCATCGCCTCGATGGGGCAGAGTCCGGTGATCTGGCCGGAGAACACCCCGAAGCAGGAGGTGTGGACCGTCGACGCCCTGGAGGACACCGACGGCGGAGTCCCCGACACGACCTTCGCCTACGACGGCGACGGGATGCCGCCGCTGGAGGAGATCGCCGCCGCCGAGCCCGACCTCATCGTCGCCAGCCAGCTCGACCTGCAGGACGTCTACGGCCAGCTCTCGGACATCGCCCCGGTCATCGCCGCGGAGGACATGGAGGACGTGGCGGGGAACTGGCAGCAGACCCTGTCCAGTCTCGGCGAGGCCCTCGGCGAGGAGGAGCGCGCCGACCAGGTCATCGAGCAGACCGAGGACGCCGCCGTGACGATCCGTGAGCAGCACCCGGAGTTCGCCGGGAAGACGGTCTCGCTGATCCAGTACTTCGGGATGGACGAGATGCGGCTGCTCAACCCGTCCGGCACCGATGCCGCGACGCTGTTCGGTGACATCGGTTTCGAGGACGGCCCGGGTACCGCGGAACTCAAGGGCGTGCAGCTCAGCGCCGAGCGGGTGGACGACCTCGCCGCCGACGTGGTCGTGGTCCTGGACAACTCCGACGGCCAGGCCGGTGACCTCGAGGACAACGCGGTGTTCCGCAGCATCCCCGCCGTGCAGGACGGCCAGGTGCTGATGATCACGAACAACGCCTTCAAGCAGGGCAACGAGGCGTCCTTCGAGGCGAACGGTGAGCACTACGAGGGCAACCTGGCGTGGGCCGTGGCCTACCCCGGTCCGCTGTCGTCGCGCTGGGCGCTGGACACGCTCGCCCCGCTGCTCGCCGACACCGTGGACTGATGCTCCGAACCGACGGCAATCATCGCACCCCATAAGCGCCTGATCGGCATGAAACACCAGGTCATATTCGGTGCAGATTCTTATGGGGTGCGAAATGTGGGGCCGGTCCGGGGGCCGGCTGGCCGGAGCAGGGCGGGGGAAGGCGGGGGAGGGTGGGGCAGAAGAAATGACGCGGGGCCCGTCGGTCAGATGACCGACGGGCCCCGCGTCAGGAGGGCTGTTCGTCCGGTGTCAGGCGGCGGCAGCGGCGCGGCCCATGGCGCGCAGTCCGACGTCCGTCATGTGCAGCGGCAGGTTGCGACGCTGCGAGGTGGTGTCGATCAGGCCGACGACCCACCGGTCGTTGGAGCACATCTCGTGCCCGTTGCTCGGACCCTTGAGGTCGACGAACTGGCCGCCGGCGTCGTTGGCACCGGCGCGCAGGGCGCGCTCCAGGGCCCACTCGATGTCGGAGACCTGGAACAAGGCGCTGGGCACCTGCACGTTGGGGATCACGTTGATCGGGCAGACCTGGCCGGCACCATTGGTGATGTGCGGGAAGCCGAGGACCTTCACGTTCGCGTTCGGTGCGGCTGCCTTCACCTGGGCGACGGTGCGGTTGACCGAGGCGCGCAGCTGGGACTCGATCTGGGAGACCGGCATTTTGTCGCCGAGGATGTAGGGGTAGGTGTCGTTGGCACCGGCCCAGATGACGACCTCGCTGGTGCCGGCGTTCAGGGCGCCGCCGGCCTGGGCGCGCCGGGCCTGCTCGCTGACCTGCATGCCGCCGGTGCGGTAGGAGCCGCCGGCGCAGGAGTAGTTGTCGACGTTCTTTTTGGACGCCTGGGCGTAGGAGTTGGTGAACCGGTTGTCCGTGCCGCAGCCCGAGCCGCTGAGGATCGGGTCGGGCAGGGGCAGTCCCTTGCCGGCCAGGTAGTTGTAGATGTCCGGGTTGGCGACGACGGAGTCGCCGAGGACCACGGTGTTGCCGGGGGCGGCCTGGCTCTCCGGTGCCGAGAGCAACGTCCCGGACAGGGCCGCGACGGTGGCCACGGCTGCGGCTGCGAGTCCGGCGATGCGGCGTCCTGCCCGCGACGCGGTGCGGTGTCGTGCGCTCATTGCTGAGGTTCCTCTCGTGAAACGTGTCATGTGGTGTCCCGACGTGTCCCCGACAGGTCGTGGACGGATCCGGTCTCCTCAACCGTTCCCCGGGGCAACGACGTTACATTAGCGTGACTTTAACCGCTAATCTGCGGGAATGTAACCCCTGGGGTTAAAGTTACCTATGTTGCGCAAGTGACATGAGGGGGCGGGGCGATCCGGACTTGCGGGTAACGTAGAGCACCCGTACGCCGGTATGGTGGACGAAAGTAATTTTTCCCGCCCGCCGCCGACCGCCCGCCGACCGCACCCTGACTTTCGCCACGTCCCGCCCCGGCGTACCTTGCACGGGACACCCGGGCCCGTGGCGGACCCCGTGAACATCTTCCGTGAACAGACACGACCAACAACCCACGTAAAGGAGAGACAGTGTTCGAGCAGCTGTCCTATGACCTCAAAGGCGCTGTAAAAGGAGCCAAGGCCTTCGTAGACACCGGATTCCTCAAGGGGTCCACACCGGCCGGGGGCCTGGGCGTCGCCAAGGCCCTGGGACGTTACGGCACCAGCCTCGCCGGCCTCCTCGAGGGATCGACCGCACGGTTCCCCTCCCGCCTGGCACTGGTCGACGACCAGGGTGAACTGACCTACCAGGAGCTCGCCAACTACTCCCGGCTCACCGCGCACACCCTGGCCAGCCACGGCATCACCTCGGAGAGCCGCGTGGGCATCATGGCCCGCAACGGCCGCGGCTTCCTCTTCCCGTTGGCCGCCAAGGGCTACCTCGGTTTCACCGTGTTCCTGCTGAACGTCGGCGCCAGCAAGCACCAGATCGCCGAGATCGTCCGCGAGCACGAGCTCGACGTGATCTTCTACGACTCCGAGTTCGACGACCGCTTCCCCGAGGACCCGGCAGAGCTCGCCGACTTCGGCGCCACCCTCGTGCACGCCGACGCCGCGGAGGGCCACCGCACGGACATCGACTACCCCACGATCGAGGACTTCTGGGCCAACCCCGGGGCCGCCGACGACCGGTTCCCCTCCCGCCCCAGCCAGGGCGGCGTGGTGCTCATGTCCTCGGGTACCAGCGGCACGCCGAAGGCCGTGGCGCACAGCGAGCCCAGCTTCCCGGTCGGCGTCCTCGGTCCCGTCCTGAAGGGACTGGACGTCAAGGCCGGCGACCGGCTGCAGCTCACCGCCAGCCTCTTCCACGTACTGGGCTGGGGCGCGGCCGTGCTCGCCATCACCGCCGGCTGCACCCTGGTCACCCAGCGCGTGTTCACCCCGAAGGTGGTGCTGCAGCAGATTCAGGACTACAAGTGCACCGGCACGTTGAGCTCCGCGGTCTTCCTCAAGGACGTGCTCGCCGAGGACGACGGCTCCTACGACCTGTCCACGATGACCTGGATCCTCAACGCCGGCAACGCCATGAGCGAGGACCTGGTCCGCGGTCTGCAGGAGCGCTACGGCAACATCCTGTCCAGCGGCTACGGCTCTACCGAGGGACTGCTCGTCGCCTACGCCACCCCGGAGGACCTGGCTGAGGACCCCACCACCGCGGGCCACCGCGTGTGGAACGGCCGCCTGGAACTGCTCGACCCGGAGACCGGCCGCGAGGTCGCCCCCGGCGAGGTCGGCATCATCCACGCGCACAACGCCATGTCCATGAAGGGCTACCTGGGCGACCGGGACAAGCCTGAGTACCGCGACGGCATGCTGGACCTCGGCGACAAGGGCGTCGTCGACCCGGTCACCGGGCGGCTGCGCGTGCTCGGCCGCAACAACGACATGATCATCGTCGGCGGCGAGAACATCTGGCCCACCTCGGTGGCGGACATCATCGACCGTGTCGACGGGGTGTCGGAGTCCTACTGCGTGGGCGTGGAGGACGACGAGAAGTTCCAGCGGGTCAAGGCCTACGTGGTCACCGACGGCAGCGTGGGCGTCAGCGAGGACGACATCCGCGACCACGTGCGGGACAACTTCATGGCCCCCGCCGTCCCGCGCGACGTGGTGCTCATGGACCAGCCGCTGCCGCGTAACCCGATCGGCAAGGTCGTCAAGCGCGAGCTCACCGTCTTCGGCTGAGCCGCACCTGTCCAGGGCTTCCGATGCTGTCGTCCGCGCCGCCGGTCACAACCCCGGCGTGGACCCCAGCACCTGGTAGCCGACGAAGGCCACGGTGTCGATCAACCCGTGGGCGATGACCAGCGGCCACACCCGGCCGGTGCGGTAGAAGAACCACACGAACACCAGACCCATCACCATGTTCCCCAGGCCGGCGGAGTAGCCCTGGTACAGGTGGTAGCTCCCGCGTAGCACGGCGGAGGCGAGGAAGACCCACACCCACGGCACGCGTAGCTGGCGCAGCCGGCAGCACAGCCACGCCACGACCAGGATCTCCTCGGCGAAGCCGTTGGCCCAGGAGTTCAGCACCAGCAGCACCAGGTCCTGCACGCTGCGGTCCAGCCCGGTCGGCACGACCTCCTTCGACAGCCCCAGCTGCACCGCACCCACGTAGAACGCCAGCCCGGGTACCCCGATCAGCGCGGCGAGTCCCGCGCCGGGCAGGGCGTCGCGCCACCGGGGACGCAGGGACAGTGTCGGTGGGACGTGGCGGAGCAGTAGGAACAGGGCGAGCCCGCCCCAGGCGACCAGTACCCCGGTGGAGATCAGCTGGAAGGCGGGGTCCAGCCACGCCAGCGTGGACTGGCGGGCATTCAGGGTGGTGGTCTGCTCGTTGAGGTTCTCCGGTCGGGTCGCGGCCTCCAGCAGCCGCAGGGCCGAGCGCACGCCGGACGCACCGAAGGTCACCGCCAGGACGATGAGCAGTTCCCACCGGATCGCCCGACGGTCGGCGGGCCCGGCAGAGGCCACCTGCGTGCCAGTCACCGAGGTCACGGTGTGTCCTGGAGCAGCCGGGTGATGTCGCCGGGCCCGTCGAGGGTCAGCGCCTGCAGGACGGCAGGGTCGGCGTCGATCATGCGCCGGACGGCGTCCTGCAGGTGGGACGCCAGGCCGAGCAGGTCGGCGGCCGACGCGCGGTCGGCGACGGCGCCCAGGTGGACGGACACCGGCCAGCGTCCGGCGGCATGCTCCGGGGTGACCAGCGGGACGGACAGTCCGGCCCAACCGGTGAGGTTCCACAGGGTCGCCCACGGCGTCCACGCGGTCTGCGCGAGGAAGTCGGTGGCGGGGTCACCGGCGGCGGAGTAGCGGGAGAAGGCGCCGACCGGCGGTGGGGCGCAAGCGAGCATCGGGGTCACCACGACGTCCACCGGCGCGTCGGCGTCCCCGGCACCCCAGGCGTCCAGCACCTGTGCAGGCAGGTCGGCGACGGCGGCCGCGGAGTCCGCGACCTGGGCGGGGCTCAGCGCCCGGCCCTGCTGCCGGAGCCAGCCGGGCATCACCGTCGACGGGTCAGGAAGGTCCCGGCACCGCGCGGCCATGATGCGCGAGTACACCTCGAAGTGCTCCACCGGGTAGGGGGCGGGCACCGGACGAACCCCGGCGACGGCGTCGCTGGTGACCAGCAGGGACGCCGCGGCCGCCGTCGCGTTCGCCACGGCGGGGTCCACGGCGGTGTCGGTGTGGAAGGGCCGGTTGGTGTGCCCCAGGTTCAGCCGACGGCCCGGTGCGGAAGCGCCGGCACCGGTGGCACCACCGTGCGTGATGCCCAGCGCGCGTCCGGTGAGCTCCAGGTCGCGGGCGATCACCCCCTGCGCCGCAGGGTTGGGGAGCACGCCGCCGCCGACCGTGTGCGCGGGTTTCAGCCCGGGCAGTCCCACCGCGGCGGCGGGCACGCGGATCGACCCGCCGCCGTCGTTGGCGTGGGCGACGTCCACGATGCCGCGCGCCACGGCCACGGCCGCCCCGGAGGACGAACCACCGGTGGTCATCCGCCGGTCGACCGGGTTCACCGGGCCGGGCCCGTGCGCCGGCTCGGTGTACACGGTGGCGCCGAACTCGGCGGTCACGCTCGCGCCGACGAGGCGGGCGCCGTCCTGCAGCAGGCGGGCCACGGCGGTGTCGTGGGATGTGGGGACCACGTCGTTGCCGAACGAGCCGAAGGAGGTGACCTCCCCGGCGACGAGGTTGAGGTCCTTGACCAGGACGTCCACCCCGCGCAGGGGGCCGAACTCGGTGTCGTCGCTGTGGGGTCGGTCGTAGATCCTGGCGACCCCGAGCTCCGCGGGGGTCAGTCCGGTGCGGGCGCAGGCGCGGTCGAGTCGGGCCGTCACCGCCTCGGTGGTGCGCGGGGAGGGATTCATGTCGGACACACTACCGGCGCCCCGGTAGGTTGGTGGCATGAAGCAGACCGCCCCACCGGCCAGCACACCCTCCGCATCTCCCGCCACCACGCAGGTCGCCTACCTCGGGCCCCGCGGCACGTTCACCGAGCAGGCCGTCCTGAACCTCACGGGCGCCGGGCACCTGCCGTCCGACGTCGTCCACCGCACGGTGAGCTCCCCGGCCGCGGCGCTGGACCTGGTGCGCTCCGGCGAGGTCGACCGCGCCGTGGTCGCCCTGGAGAGCAGCGTGGACGGCCCGGTGACCCAGACGTTCGACTCCCTGGCCTCGGGCGTGCCGGTGCAGATCCTGCGCGAGCACGATGTGCCGGTGGTCTTCTCGATCCTGGTGCGCCCCGGCACACGCCTTCAGGACGTGCGCACGTTCACCACGCACCCCGTCGCCGAGGCGCAGGTGCGCCGCTGGCTTGGCGGGCACCTGCCGGACGCCTCCTTCGTCCCGGCGAGTTCCAACGGTGCGGCTGCCGCGGCGGTCGCCGCCGGGGAGGCGGACGCCGCGGCGGCACCGGCCCGGGCGGGCGAGATCCACGGGTTGGAGTCGCTGGCGGACGGGGTGGCGGACGTCGCCGGGGCGCACACGCGTTTCGTGCTCGTCGGGTTGCCGCAGACACCCACGCCCCGCACGGGGCACGACCGGACCGCCATCGTGCTGCAGGTGCCGAACGTCCCGGCGTCGTTGGTGATGGCGTTGATGGAGTTGGCGACGCGCCGGGTGGACATGTCGCGCATCGAGTCGCGGCCCACGCGGGAGAAGGCGGGCACGTACCACTTCCACGTGGAGATCGTGGGGCACCTGGAGGACGCCGCGGTGTCGGAGGCCCTGGCAGGCCTGCACCGCTACTGTGAACGCATCCGGTTCCTGGGGTCCTGGCCGCAGGAGGGCTGGGTCGGTGGCGCCGACGGGCCGGACGGTTCGGTGCCGCCGGACTACGCGGCGTCGTGGGACTGGGTGCGGCAGCTGGCCGAGGGGGGTCCGGCATGAGCCGACTGCTGCTGATCCGCCACGGGCAGACGACCTCGAACATCAGCCATGCCCTGGACACACGGCTGCCGGGCGCCGCCCTCACCGACCTTGGCTGGTCGCAGGCGCGCGCCGCCGGCGAGCGCCTCGGTGGCGAGCAGGACACGCAGGACGCGCCGCTGGCGCTGGTGTCGTCGCAGGCCCTGCGCGCCCGGCAGACGGCGGCGGGGATCGTCGTGGGTGGCAGCGGTCTCGGTCTCCAGCTGCAGTCCACGGCCCCGGGCAGCGACTTCTCCGACGCCCTGGCGGACCTCGCCGAGCTCGAGGTGACCGACGGGGTCGACCACGGTGAGGTGGAGCTCGGGGAGCTGGGCCCGGAGGAGTCCGCGACGGCCGGTGCACCGGTCGCCCTGGGCGGGGGAGTGGCGGAGGCCGGTGCCGCGGAGCGGGAGGCGTCGGTGAAGACGGACACGCCTGCCGCGCCTGCCGCGCTGCCTCTGGTGATGCCGGGTGCGGTGCCGGGGATCTCCGAGATCCCCGCCGGACGCTACGAGATGCGTGAGGACGCCGAGGCCCACTACGGCTACCACCGCACCTTCGCCGACTGGCTCGGCGGGGCGATGGACCTGCCGGTGCCGGGGGCCTCCACGGGGCGGGAGGTGGTGGGACGCTACCTCCGCACGCTGTTGCCGGTGCTGGCGACCACGCAGCGGGTCGGGGCGGACCTGGCGGTGGTGAGCCACGGGGCGGTGATCCGGTTGATCGCCGCCTACCTCGGGCGGGTCGACCCGGAGTTCGCGGTGCGCACCCTGCTGCCGAACACGATGCGGGTGGAACTGGAGGTCCCGGAACTCAGCGGAGCCAGTGGACTCAGCGGAGCCGCCGACGCCGTCGAGGAGGGCTGGAAGGTCACCGACTGGGCCGGGCACGGGGAACCACCGCGGGTGGGGTAGGCGGCCCGACCCCGCGCTGGCCCCAGTCCTGGCCCCGCCTTACCCCCAGCCGAGTTCGTGCAGCCGGGCGTCGTCGATGCCGAAATGGTGGCCGATCTCGTGGACCACGGTGACCGCCACCTCCTCCACCAGCTGCTCGTGGGTGGAGCAGAAGCTGCACAGGGCGTCCTTGTAGATGCTGATCTTGTCCGGCAGGAACGTCGGCCACTCCACGGAGCGCTCCGTCAATGCCACGCCGTGGTAGAGCCCGAGGATCGACGGGTCCGCCTCGTTGTGGTCCTCCACCACGATGGCCACGTTGTCCAGCGCGTCCAGCAGCTGGCGCGGGATCATCCGCAATCCGCGGTCCACGAGGTCCTCGAAGGCCTCGTCGGAGACCTCGATCACCGGTCGTCCCGTCGCGGGTTACGCTCCGGCTGGTCCGCCGGCGGGTTGCCGTCGATGGTGAAGTCGCCGCGTACGTCGCCCTGCAGGTCGGCGAAGCCGCCGTCCTCCCGGCCCTTGGTCAGCGCACAGTTCACGGTGCGCGACCCGGCGTTCCACGACTCCTGCGGCAGCGTCGTCCAGAACGGTGTCAGCGTGGACTGGTCCAGGTTCTCGTCGTCCCCGCCGCCGAGGAACTCGATGGCCGCGGCGGTGCACACCGCGTCCAGGTGGTCGTTCTGCTCCTCGATGGTCGGCCAGGTGCCGTCGAAGGTCTCCCCGAGGTTCTCCACGGAGGTGACCTGCCAGGAGTACGGTTCCTCGCACTCCGTCACGTTCACCGAGTCGCCCTCGGCGCGCATGCACGTCTCGGCCGGCTCGGCCGGGGACTGGTCGGTCTCCGCGGCGCGTCCCGTCGCCTCGGCGTACACGCCGTCCGACTCCGGCACGGCGACGCCGCACAGCATCGTGCGGTCGCCACCGTCCCACGCGGCCTCCGGGGGCAGGATCGGGACGATGGAGTAGCGGCCCTGCGGGTCCAGACGCCCGTCCAGGTAGGTCCGGGTCGGCCCTTCGCACATCTCCGAGGTCAGCTGCCCCTGGCGTTCCAGGTCCGGCTGCGGGGCGTCCGGGCCGAACTCACTGGTCGGGTACTGGGAGAGGTCCTCGCGGGTCGACACCTCGAAGCGGTGCGGGGAGGCGCAGTCGACGACGGCGAAGTCGGTGGCGACGTCGCCGTCCTGCTCCCAGTTCACGCAGTCGGCGGTGTCCGCGTCGGTGAAGGCGACGAGCTCCGGGGCCTCCTCGGTACGGTCCGCGCCACGCTGCGCGACCACGGTCGCGCCCTCCGGGGCGAAGAACTCGTACGCGCCCGCTCCGACGCCGCCGGCGAGGGCCGCGGTGAGCAGCACGGTCAGCGTCCTGCGACGCGTGCGGTGCGGCGTGGATTCGGCGCCTGCGGCGGCAGGGCGGTCGGGGCTGGCGGACGGATTGCTGGGCGGCATGACACGTATTCTCTCATGAGTACCGGACTTCACAGACACTGCTGAATCCACTGTAGCTAAACTAATGGGCATGATTGATCTCAAGTTCCTGCGGGAGAACCCCGACGTCGTCCGTGAATCCCAGCGCACCCGTGGCGAGGACCCGGCGCTCGTCGACCGGCTCCTGGAGGCCGATCAGCGCCGCCGCGAGGCCATTTCCGCCGCTGACCAGGCGCGCGCCGAGCAGAAGGCCTTCTCCAAGACCATGGGCAAGGCCATGAAGGACGCCTCCGACGAGGAGCGCGACGCACTGCGTGCCGAGGGCAAGACCCGCTCCGCGGCGGTGAAGGAACTCGAGGACGCCCAGTCGGCCGCCGAGGCGGACGTCCAGGACCTGCAGATGAAGCTGTCCAACGTCGTCACCGGCGCGCCCGCCGGCGGCGAGGACGACTTCGTGGTGCTCGAGCACGTGGGCCAGCCCCGCGAGTTCGACTTCGAGCCGAAGGACCACCTGGAGCTCGGCGAGTCGCTGGGCCTGATCGACATGGAGCGTGGCGCGAAGGTCTCCGGCGCCCGCTTCTACTTCCTCACCGGCGACGGCGCGCTGCTGCAGCTCGGCATGCTCAGCCTCGCCGCGCAGAAGGCCCGCGACCACGGCTTCCAGCTGATGATCCCGCCGGTGCTGGTGCGCCCGGAGATCATGGCCGGCACCGGTTTCCTCGGCGCCCACGCCGACGAGATCTACCGCCTGGAGGCCGACGACATGTTCCTCGTCGGCACCTCCGAGGTGGCCCTGGCCGGTTACCACAAGGACGAGATCATCGACCTGTCGGACGGTCCGGCGCGCTACGCCGGCTGGTCGTCCTGCTTCCGCCGCGAGGCAGGCTCCTACGGCAAGGACACCCGCGGCATCCTGCGCGTGCACCAGTTCGACAAGGTCGAGATGTTCGTCTACTGCCGTCCGGAGGACGCCGAGGCGCAGCACCAGGAGCTCCTGGCGATGGAGAAGGACATGCTCGCCGCGGTGCAGGTGCCCTACCGGGTGATCGACGTCGCCGGCGGCGACCTCGGTTCGTCCGCCTCGCGCAAGTTCGACACCGAGGCGTGGGTCCCCACCCAGGAGACCTACCGCGAGCTCACGTCCACCTCCAACTGCACCACTTTCCAGGCGCGGCGGCTCAAGACCCGCTACCGTGATGAGGACGGTAAGGCGCAGATCGCCGCCACGCTCAACGGCACCCTGGCCACCACCCGGTGGCTCGTCGCCATCCTGGAGAACAACCAGCAGGCCGACGGCTCCGTGGTGGTCCCCGAGGCGCTGCGCCCGTTCGTGGGCAAGGACGTCCTGACCCCCAAGAACGCCTGACAGTACGCCTGACGCGACCAACGCTTGTAAGGAGCAGTAACACGGCATGTGGATTCCCAGAGGCTTCGAGATCCCGACCGGCGTGCCGGACACGCCCGCACACCCGGAGTCGAAGGAGCTGTTCTACGGACGGATCATCATCCCCTTCGCGAAGTTCTGGATGCGTCACGTCCAGAAGCTGAAGGTGGAGATCTACCACCCCGAGCGCATCCCCACCGACGGTGGCGCGATCCTCGCGGTGAACCACACCGGGTACTGGGACTTCGTGTTCGGCGGCATCCCGTCCGCGGTCAACGGCGGGCGACTGGTGCGGTTCATGGCGAAGAAGGAGATCTGGGACAACCCCGTCGCCGGGCCGGCGATGTCCGGCTGCCACCACATCCCGGTGGACCGGGAGGACGGTGGGGCGTCGGTGCGTGAGGCCACGCGCCGCGCCGCCGGTGGCGAGCTCATCGGTATCTTCCCGGAGGCGACGATCTCGCGCTCCTTCGAGATCAAGGAGTTCAAGGACGGTGCCGCGCGCATCGCGCAGGACGCCGGGGTGCCGCTGATCCCGGTGGTGCTGTGGGGTTCCCAGCGCATCTGGACGAAGGGGCGCAAGCCGATCTGGCGTCCGAAGGACGCCTCCCTGATCATCTCCGTCGGCGAGCCTGTCGACCTCGACGGGACCTCGCGCGAGGCCACCGACCGGCTGCACGACTCGATGGTGTCGATCCTCGACACCTCCCGCGCCCGCTACGCCGAGGCCTTCGGACCCTTCCCCGAGGGGGAGGACTGGATGCCCGCCTCGCTCGGCGGCTCCGCCCCCTCCCTGGAGGAGGCGACCACCAAGGACCGGGAGGACGCGGCGAAGCGCCGCGAGGAGCGGATCCGGCGGGACGCGGAGAAGGCCGCCGGCATCACGCCGGAGAGTGCGTCCGGTGGGAAGAAGTCCCTGCTCTCGCGGCTGCGCGGGAAGCTGGGACGCTAGGTGGCCCCCACCCCGACGCTGGTCGTCAGCGACCTGGACGGCACGCTCGTCACCTCTGCCGAGCGTGTCTCGCCGCGCGCCTGCGCGGTCATCAACCGTCTCGTTGCCGCCGGGGTGACGTTCATCCCCGCCTCGGGGCGTCCGGCGCGGTGGATGCTGCCGGTAATCGAGCAGCTGGGGCTGCGCCCGATGTGCGTGTGCGCCAACGGGGCGGTGGTGTGGGACTCCGCCGCCGACCGCATCGTCTACGCCGCGGAACTGCCGCCGGACGTCCTGGGGCAGGTGACCTCGGAGATCATGGCGGCCACCGGCCCGGCGCTCGCCGGACGCGGACTGGAGCCGGTGACCTTCGCCGTGGAACGTGCCGGGCGCAGCGCCTTCGACCGTGCCTCGGAGTTGTTCGCGGTGCAGCCGGAGTACCCGCACGCCTGGGAGACCGAGGAGCACTCGGTGGAGCCGTTGGCGTCGCTGTGCGCCAAGCCGGCGGTGAAGCTGCTGGTCCGGCACGAGGGGATGGGTAGCGCGGAGCTCTTCGACCTGGTCAATCCGGTCGTGGACCCGCAGGTGGCGCACGTGACGTGGTCCTTCAGCGGCGGGCTGCTGGAGATCAACGTCCCCGGGGTCTCGAAGCTCTCCGGTGTGGCCCACGCCCTCGGCGGTGGGGAGGTCCCGGCCCTGGACCCGTCGGAGGTCGTCGCCTTCGGGGACATGCCGAACGACGTGGCGATGCTGCGCTGGGCGGGTGTGGGCGTCGCCATGGGCAACGCGGTCGACGAGGTGGCCGCTATCGCCGACGTACGCACGTCCTCCAACGACGACGACGGGGTCGCCGAGGTCCTGGAGCAGTGGTTCTGACGGGCTGAGCGGCTGTCCGGTGTGGTCGTCACCTGCCGGACGGAAACCGTCGTTGTGCCGCGACCGAACACGGGGATCGAACACCGCGATCGAACACGGGGATCCGGTGTCCGGGGCCCGTGTTAGAACTACGGCATGAGCCACGTCAACGACACCACCGACTCCACCGACATCACCGCCCGGTCCCGTACGAATTTCCCGGACGTCGTCCTGCGGCAGATCTCACGCCACCGCGTCATGGACGCCCTTGAACGGCTCGAGTTCGGCTACTCGGTGGACACCTACGCGGAGATCAGCAGCAAGTGGGACCACGGTCGCTTCTACTTCAATCTCGCCGGTAGTGCGGACGACATCCTCTCGGTCAGCGGGTACTGGAGCGACTATCTTCCCCCGGAATATCGTGCTGACCTGCTGGAGTTCTGCAACGACTGGAATTCCGGGCACCACATGCCGAGCGCCGCGGTGACCGAGGACGAGGACGGGGACATCTACGTGGCCGTCGAGCATGCCGTGCACTACCGTTTCGGTGCCGCCGACGACCAGATCAGCCAGCACATCCTGTCGGAGATCTCCGGCGGGTGCATCCTGTTCGCGTCCCTGGCCGAGCGGTTCGGGGACGGCGTGGAGGACATCGACTACTAGGGGACGGCCGGGGGACGGCCAGGCTAGATCCGCACCACGATCTTGCCGGTGACGTGACCGCGCTCGATCTCGCTGTGCGCCTCGGCCAGCGTCGCGGCGTTCATGCCGATCATCGTCTCGCCGACGGTGGGGATCAGCTTGCCGTCGTCGACCATGCCGGAGATGCGGTCCAGGATCACTCCCTGCTCATCCACGTCCTCGGTGTCGAAGACGGTGCGGGTGAACATCGACTCCCAGTGGATGGAGATCGACTTCTTCTTGAACGGCGCGATCTGGAAGTCCTCCGGATCGTCGATCAGGCACAGCCGCGCCTGCGGCGTCATGATCTCGGCCAATTCCTCGGCATGGCCGGAGGAGTTCGAGGTGAAGACCAGGTCGATGCCGTCCGGCTCGAGGTCCAGCACCTGGGACGCGAGGTTGCGACGGTGGTCGACGACCTCGTGCGCACCCATCTCCACGACCCAGTCACGCGACTCCTCGCGCGACGCGGTGGCGATCACGGTCAACCCGGTCAGCGCACGGGCCAGCTGGATCATCACGCTGGGCACCCCGCCGGCACCGCCGAGCACCAGCAGCGAACCGTTGGAGTCGATGGACGCGCCGAGCCGCTCGAACAGGGCCTCCCACGCGGTCAACGCCGTCAACGGGAGCGACGCCGCCTCCGTCGCCGAACACGTGGTGGGACGGTGGCCCACGATGCGCTCGTCCACGGCGTGGAAGCGGGCGTTCGTGCCGGCCCGCAACTGGCTACCGGCGTAGAACACCCGGTCACCCACCTCGAAGCGGGAGACCTCGTCGCCGACCTCGCGCACGACGCCCGCGGCGTCGTACCCGAGCACCGGCTGCTCGCCGCGCGCCAGGGCGTCCCCCGCCCGACGACGCATCTTCGTGTCGATCGGGTTCACGGACACGGCCTGGACCTCGACGAGGAGGTCGCGCGGGCCGACCTCGGGAAGTGGGACGGTCACGTCGGTGAGACAGCGGGGGTCATCCACGGGAAACTCACCGGTGACCGCGACGGCCGACATGGTGGTGGGCAGCTCGATTGCACGGGAACTCATGGGGCCCCATAGTAGGGCCACCGGCATGGCGCCGCACCCGGGCAGGCCAGGGGCTGTAACGTTACCGTCCATGAGTGACAACAGTGACCAGAGCGCCTACGACCTGATCGTCGTCGGCAGCGGATTCTTCGGACTCACCGTCGCCGAGCGCGCCGCCAGCCAGCTGGACAAGAAGGTGCTCGTGCTCGAGCGCCGCAGCCACATCGGCGGCAACGCCTACTCCGAGGCGGAGCCGGACACCGGCATCGAGATCCACAAGTACGGTGCCCACCTGTTCCACACCTCGAACAAGAAGGTCTGGGACTACGTCAACGAATTCACCGACTTCACCGACTACCAGCACCGCGTGTTCGCCATGCACGACGGCACCGCCTACCAGTTCCCCATGGGCCTCGGCCTGATCAACCAGTTCTTCGGCAAGTACTACAGCCCCGACGAGGCCCGTGACCTCATCAAGGACCAGACCGACGGACTCAACCCGGAGGACGCCGCCAACCTCGAGGAGAAGGGCATCTCCCTGATCGGGCGCCCCCTCTACGAGGCCTTCGTCCGCGACTACACCGCCAAGCAGTGGCAGACCGACCCCAAGGACCTGCCCGCGGCGAACATCTCCCGCCTGCCGGTGCGCTACACCTTCAACAACCGGTACTTCAACGACACCTACGAGGGCCTGCCGGTCGAGGGCTACACCGCCTGGCTGGAGAACATGGCGAAGAACGCCAACATCGAGGTGCGCCTCGACACCGACTGGTTCGACGTCCGCGACGAGCTGCGCGCCGCCAACCCGGACGCACCGGTGGTCTACACCGGCCCGCTGGACCTCTACTTCGACTACTCCGAGGGCCACCTCGGCTGGCGCACCCTCGACTTCGAGACCGAGGTGCTCGACACCGGCGACTTCCAGGGCACCCCGGTGATGAACTACAACGACGCGGACGTGCCCTTCACCCGCATCCACGAGTTCCGTCACTTCCACCCGGAGCGCAAGAACTACCCGGCCGACAAGACCGTGATCATGAAGGAGTTCAGCCGTTTCGCCGAGGGCGACGACGAGCCGTACTACCCGATCAACACGCCTGAGGACCGCGAGAAGCTGCTGCGCTACCGCGAGCTCGCCGACGCCGAGACCTCCGACAACAACGTCTTCTTCGGTGGGCGCCTGGGCACGTACCAGTACCTGGACATGCACATGGCCATCGGCGCGGCGCTGAGCATGTTCGACAACAAGGTCTCCCCGCTGCTGTAGGGGCGTTCCCGCCTCACCCGCGCAACGGTCTCAACTGCGCATCAACATTAAAAATAGTCGCCCTCCCAGGTAGCCATTCGGCCCGAATCGCTACCTGGGAGGGTGATTGCTCTGTTGTGCTGTTGCTGCGCTGCCGTGTGACCGGCTCCGAGTGGAGTCAGTCGTCGTCGATGTCGGTCGCGACCACGGAGAAGTCCTCGGCCAGGTCGACATCGACCTCACGGCCGTCCTGACCCTGGACGCTGACCTCGTAGGCCACGCCCCGGTCATCGGAGGCGGACACGGATTCCACGACACCGTCGGCGACACCGGCCTCACCGGCTGAGGACAAGCCGGCGTCCACGGCGTCCTGGAGAGCGGCGAGGTCGAGGACGGGCTCGTCCTGCCCGGACGCATCGGCCTCGTCCGCGTCGTCGTCCTCATCCTCGGGGTCGACACGAACGGTGCCGTCGGCACCGACGTGGACGTCCGCGGACCGGCCGTCGTCGAGTTCAACCTCGACCTCGTGGCCGTCCTTCTCGACCTCGATGGAGCTGGCGCCGCGTCCGCCGGCCTCGGAGACCGCCTGCTCGGCGACCTCGCGGAGCGTTCCGGCGTCTGACCCGGAGGCCTCGGAGGCTCCGGAGTTCCCGGAAGACTCTGCGGCGGCGGTGCCCACGGTTCCGCCGTCGCCGCCGGAGTTCCCGGTCACGCCGTAGGCGACTCCGCCGGCGAGGACGAGGGCGGCGACTGCGCCGGCGCCGATGGCCAGGCCCGTGCGCTTCCTGTTCGGCTGTGCCGCGGTGTCGGTGGATGGTTCGTTCTGCTGGTTCTGGGGTGCGGTGTTCTCTGTCATGCCACTCACCCTGCCCGACAGGTACTGAACCCATTCTGAAGCTTGCTGAAAGCGCCTTCAGGATCCGCCAGTCGGCAGGGTGAGGGTGAAGACAGCGCCGCCGCGTGTTCCGGTCCCGGTGCTCTCGCCAGCGGTCACCTGACCGTGGTGGGCCTGGGCGACTTCCTTGACGATGGCGAGTCCCAGGCCGCTCCCACCTGTGTCGCGGGCCCGTCCGTCGTCGAGGCGTGCGAACCTGTCGAAGATGCGCTCGCGGTCGCCGGTGGGGACGCCGTCTCCGTCGTCCGCGACCGTCAGCTCGACCGTCGCGCCGCCGGTGCTGCCGGCGTCCCGGAGCCCGAGGACGATGCGCGACGCCGCGTGGCGTGCGGCGTTGTCGACGAGGTTGCGCACGGCGCGGCCGAGGAGCCGGGGGTTGCCCTGCACCTGCGCCGCCTCCACCCAGGTGACGTCCACGTCGAGTTCGCTGACCCGGGCCAGCCTGGCCGCCTCGGCGAAGAGCAGGTCGTCGAGGTCCACGGTCTCGGTGGGCGGGCGGTGGTCCTCGTCGAGTCTGGCCAGCAGCAGCAGGCCTTCGACGAGGTCCTGCATCCGTTCGCCCTCGTCGAGCACGACCTCGCTGAGCTCGGGCAGGGAGGTGGCGTCCGGGTAGGACGCCCCGAGCTCCGCGTGCTGCCGCACCGTCGCCAGCGGTGAGCGCAGCTCGTGGGAGGCGTCGCTGACGAACCGGCGCTGGACGGCCTGGGAGTGTTCGAGGCGAGCGAGCATCCGGTTCATGGTGGTTGCCAGGGCACCGAGTTCGTCGTCCCCGGCGTCCACCCGTCGGGACAGTTCCTCGGCGGTGATGGCGTCGACCTGGCGGCGGAGCCGGTCGACCGGGCGTAGCGCCCGACCGGTGACGATCCACACCACTGCGCCGACGAGCAGGACGACCAGCGGCACGGCGATCGCCAGCAGGGTCGTCGTCGCGGTGACCGTCTCGTCGACGTGCTCGGTGGTCCGGGCGACGGTGAGCGTACCGGCGTCCTCAGCGTCCCCAGCGAGCTCAGCGTCGTCGGAGACCACGAGGTAGGGTTCGTCGTCGACGGTGACCTGCTGCGGGGAGTCGCCGGGCTCCGGGAGCAGGTGGGCGTCCTCGTCGTTGACCACGGTGCCACCGGAGGTGCTCAGCCGGACGAGCTGGTCGTCGTCGATCCCGGCGACGATGCTCTCCGCCCGCGCCGGGTCGTCCTCGATCTGGGAGCTCAGGGACTCGAGGTCCTGCTCCGCCGATTCCTCGACGGACGCGGTGAGGACCCGGCCGAGGACCAGGACGGCGAGAACCGCGCTGGTGACGAGGATGAGGGCGACGATGACGGTCGCGCCGGCCGTGACCCGGGCACGGATCGAGTGACGTGTGCCTCGCACCGTCTCACCCACCCGTCCCGGACAACCGGTAGCCCACGCCGCGGACAGTCTCGATGGCCTGCCGCCCGAAGGGCCGGTCGACCTTGGCGCGCAGGTGGCCGACGTAGACCTCGATGATGTTGGCGTCCCCGGTGAAGGAGTCGCCCCAGATGTTGGCGATGATCTCCCGACGGGTCACGACCTCCCCACGCCGACGCAGCAGGAAGTCCAGCACCGCCATCTCGCGGGCGGTGAGCGTGATCTCCTGGTCACCGCGGAACGCCTGACGTGCCGCCGGGTCGAGGGTCAGGTCGCCGGCCTGGAGCGTGGCGGGGCGTTCGCGGGCACCACGTCGCGCGAGTGCGCGGATCCGGGCGATCAGCACCGGGAAGGAGAAGGGCTTGGTCAGCCAGTCGTCCCCGCCGGTGTCGAGGCCCTCGACCTCGTCCCATTCGCCGTCCTTCGCGGTGAGGAACAGGACGGGGGTGTGGTCGCCGTCGGCGCGCAGTGCCTGGCACACGCGGTAGCCGTTCATGCCGGGCATCATCACGTCGAGGACGATGACGTCGTAGTCCGCGTCGGACGCCAGGTCGAGTCCGGACGCACCGTCGTGGGCGACGTCGACGACCATGCCCTCGGCCTCCAGGCCGCGGCGCACGCCGTCGGCGAGCCGCTTCTCGTCGTCCACCAGCAGAATCCGCATGGCGCCCAGTGTTGCACGGCGAGGCTGAAGCGGTGCTGAAGAGCGAGGCGCGGAACGGCTCAGCTGGGGGCGTCCCCGGCGGCACCGTCCGCGGCGACGTTGACCATCCAGGACACGCCGAACTTGTCGCGGACCTGGCCGAACCAGTCGCCCCACATCTGCTTCTCCAGGGGCAGGAACACCGAGCCGCCCTCGGACAGGGCGGCGAACCAGCCGGCGACCTTGTCGTACTCGTCGGCGTCGCCGCCCACGCACAGGTCGACCGGGGGTGCCTCGAAGTCGCGGGGGTCGGCGTCGGCGGTGTCGCAGGCCATGAAGGTCCAGCCGTCGGGGGTCTCCAGGTGACCGTGCATGACCAGGTTCTCGCGCTCGGGGGTGTCGGCGGCACCGGCCTGCCCGAAGGTCAGGACGTCCGCCTTCCCGCCGAAGACCCCGGCGTAGAAGGCGAGTGCGTCCGCGGCGGTGTCGCGGAACTTGAGGTAGGGGTTGAGCCAGGTGGACATGGTGACCTCTCGGTGGTGTGATCCACGCTGTGAGCATGGGGGAGTGACCTATGTTACAGGCGTAACCTTGTTCACCATGACCGACAAAACCTGGCAGCAGTACTACCCGGAGTGGACCAGCCCGGAGCTGGACTACGACGCCCCCGGCGAGGACACCCTCGCCGCCGTCTTCGACCGCGCGGTGAGGACGTGGCCGGACCGTCCTGCCATGACGTTCTTCGGCACGAGCCTCACCTACGCCGACTACGCCCGCGAGGTCCGTAAGACCGCGGCGATGCTGCACAACCGCGGCGTGCGCAAGGGTGACCGGGTGGCGATCGCGCTGCCGAACTGCCCGCAGGCACTGATCAGCTTCTACGCGGTGCTCTCCCTGGGGGCCACGGCCACGCTGCACAACCCGCTGTACACCGCCCGCGAACTCACCGTGGCCTTCAAGGACCACGGTGCGAAGGTCGGCATCTTCTGGGACAAGGCAGTGGACGTCGCCCGGGAGCTGCGCACCGTCGCCCCGCTCGAGCAGATCATCCCGGTCACCATCACCCGGGCGATGCCGGCCTACCTGCGCGCGGCGTTGAAGCTGCCCGTCGGCCCGGTCAAGGCGATGCGCAAGAAGCTGCAGGGCAGCACCGACGGGCTCACCGAGTGGACGGACCTCGTGGCGGACGCCTCGGAGTCCGAGGGCCGCGTGCTGATCGAGACGGCCGAGGTCGAGGCGTCCGACCCGGCGATCGTGCTGTACACGTCCGGCACCACCGGCAAGCCGAAGGGTGCGGAGCTCACCCACGCCAACCTGTGCGCGAACATCATCCAGGGCGTGGCCTGGGTGCCGGGGCTGGGCAAGGGGGAGGAGTCCGAGCGCATGCTCGGTGCGCTGCCGATTTTCCACGCCTACGGGCTGACGATGAACATCACACTCGGGCCGCTGATCGGCGGCACGGTGCTGTTGCTGCCCGCGCCGGAGAAGCCGCTGCTGGCGTCGGCGATGAAGAAGCAGAAGCCCACCTGGATCCCCGGTGTGCCGACGCTCTACCAGACGATCATGAACATCGCCGAGCAGCAGAAGATCGACATCTCCGGGGTGAAGGCCAGCTTCTCCGGGGCGTCCGGCCTGCCCGTCGAACTGGTGAAGCGCTGGGAGAACATGACCGGTGGTCTGCTGGTCGAGGGCTACGGGCTCACCGAGACCTCGCCGATCGTGATCGGCAACCCGATGAGCACCGACCGTCGCCCCGGGTACGTCGGCATCACCTTCCCGGACACCGACGTGCGCGTCGTGGACCAGGACGACCCCGCCCGCGAGCTGCCCGACGGCGAGGCCGGCGAGCTGGTGGTGAAGGGACCGCAGGTCTTCGGCGGCTACCTCAACCGTCCGGACGCCAACGAGAAGGCCTTCGTCGACGGCTGGTTCCGGACCGGTGACATGGCGGTCAAGGAGACCGACGGCTTCGTGAAGATCGTCTCGCGCATCAAGGAGATGATCGTCACCGGCGGGTTCAACGTGTACCCGGCGGAGGTGGAGGAGGTGCTCTCCGAGCACCCGTCCATCGCGCAGGCCAGCGTGGTCGGCCTCCCGCGGGAGGACGGCTCGGAGACCGTCGCCGCCGGCGTGGTCCTCGCCGACGGCGCCCGGCTGGACGAGGAGGTCCTCAAGGACCACTGCCGTGAAGGGCTGGCGCGTTACAAGGTGCCGCGCGTGTTCCAGGTGTTCAAGGAGTTGCCGGCCGACCAGCTCGGCAAGGTGCGACGTGTGGAGGTCCGGGAGCAGATGACGGACTAGGCGGTGTTTTTCCGTCGCTCCGTTGTAGGCTGGTTTCTATCAGGGTGATCCCACGTCGCCGCGGGAGTTGCTCTGATCATAAAAACAGCCCCCGGAGGACCTAATCTCCGGAGGCTGCCGAACATCAACGTGCTCTGTAGCGCCTAGCTAGTAAACCAGCTAAGTACTGCGGTCACGATTTCTGTGAAGTCGCGGACCACCGGAGTCCCCAGCACGAGGACGGTGGCCGCGACTTTTGCTTTTGCCGTGAACGGGCTTTTCGCCGTGGTCGTCGTCGCTGTCGCGCGCGAGCACCAGGGCCACGCAGCAGTGAGGAGGGCGGTCAAAGGACCTCGCCATTGATCAGTGTAGAGGGGCCCACGGACGTACCGGAGGGGGATGTTCTATCACCCCGCGTTGTTGTTGGTCTGGCTCCGGAAAACCAACAACAGCGCGGGGTACTGGGTACGGGCTCAGCGGGGCAGGCGACTCACTCCGCGGGCAGCCACGCCTCCCAGAGTCGGGAGTAGCGCCCGCCGCGCTCCACGAGGTCGGTGTGCGTCCCCGACTCGACCACCCGGCCGTCCTCCAGGACGACCACGAGGTCGGCCGTCTGCGCCTGGGAGAGGTGGTGGGCGACGATGATCGCCGTCCTGCCGGCGGCGACGGTGTCCACCGCGGCGTCGAGGCGTCCGGCACCCTCGCCGGTGCCCGCGTGGGCGGTGGCCTCGTCGAGGACCACGACCGGGGGATCGGCGAGCAGGACGCGCGCCAACGCCAACTGCTGGACCGTCGCCTCGTCGAGGGTGTCGGCGGACGTGAGAGGGGCGTCGGTGTTCACCCCGACGGCGGTCAGGGCCTCGGTCAGCTCGGCGTCGGTGGCCGTGGGGGAGGCCAGCCGCAGGTTGTCCGCCACGGTGCCGGTGAACTGGTGGACCTCCTGGGTGACCAGCACCGCCGCCGGTCTCCCGGACGCCGTTGTGGCACGGTGGGCGTCCACCCCTCCCACGCTCATCCGGCCCTGGTCGGGGCGCAGCTCCCCGGAGATGACACGGGCCAGCGTGGACTTCCCCGATCCGGACGCGCCGACCAGCACCACCCGCGCCCCGTCGGGGACGCTGAGGGTGATGCCGTCGAGCCCGGTCCCGCTGACGGTCCCGCTGCGCTGGTCACCGCCGTAGCGGAAGTGGACGTCCGTGATCTGCACAGTGCCATCTGTACCGCCCGCCCCGCCAGCAGCGCCAACCCCATCCCCACCCACCCCGCGCACGCCGACGAGCCGGGCCAGGCCCACCTCCGCGCGCTGGAGGTCGTCGATGCTGGCCAGCAGTACGCTCACCGGGGCGAAGATGCGCTGGAAGAACAGTGCGCCGGCGGTGGCCGCCCCCACGCTCAGCACCCCGGCGTCGACCCGCCAGAAACCCACGCACAGCACCGCGGCCAGCCCGAGGAACTCGGCGACGTTCAACCCGCCGTTGAAGACGTTGCGCACCTTCGTCGCCGCCCGCCCGATCTCCACCGACGCGAGGCTGCGCTCGGCCACCAGGCGTAACCGGTTCGCCCCCTGCCCGTGGGCGCGCACGGTGGACGCACCGTTCACGGTCTCGATGAGCGCCTGCCCGCGCTCGGCGTCCATCCGCTGCTGACGGACGTAGAGCGGACGTGACCTGCGCAGGAACACCGCGCCGGAGAGCACCTGCACCGGCAGGGCGACGAGTGCGGCCAGCGCCAGCCACGGGTCCAGCACGGCGAAGCCCAGGGCCGTGACCACCAGGGTGAACAGGGCCTGGGTCGTGCGCGGCAGCACCTCGGTCACCGCGGTGGTGACGGACTCCACGTCCCCGGTCACGCGGGAGACCACGTCGGAACTGCCGGCGCTCTCCACGGCCCCTGGGTCGAGGTGGACCGCGGCGTCCAGCACGTCCTCCCGCAGGGTGGCGAGCACATCCTGCAGGGTCCTGACCAGCAGGCGACCGCCCCACAGGACGAGCAGTGCGGCGACCACGCCGGCCGCGACGACGCCGCCGACGGTGAGTGCGAGACGGTCCAGGCCGCGTCCGTCGATCACGTCGTCGACGAGGCGCCCCTGCAGGGCGGGCACGGCCAGCGCCGCGGCCGAGCCGAGGGTGAGGCACGCGACCACCAGCGACAACGCACCCAGGCGGGGTCGCAGCAGCTCCGCGACGACCCGACCGGTCTGCCGGACGGTGGCCTCGGGCAGCCGGTTCGTGGTGGTGTTCACAGCTCCACCACCTCGTCGCAGGCGTCCAGCATGAGGTGGTCGGACGTGATGACCAGCACCGCCAGCCCGGGCCTGTCGTGCACGAGCGCGGCGAGTCCGGTGGCGACGTCGCGGGCGGTCACCGGGTCCAGGGACATCGTCGGCTCGTCGAGGACGAGCACATGCCCGGAAGCATGTAGGGCGCGGGCCAGCACCGCGCGGCGCCGCTGGCCCCCGGAGAGCCGGTGGCCGCCCTCGCCGACGGGGGCCTCGACGGAACCGAGGTGGGTGACGACGTCGTCCAACGCGGTGGCGGTGGCGACATCGGCGTCCACCTGCGCGTCGGAGAAGGTCACGTTCTCCCGCAGGGAGCCGGTGAACAGCGTCGAGTCGCGCGGTGGCACGGTGACGGCCCGATGCCAGGCGTCCGGCCCGAGGTCGAGCGCGTCGACCCCGTCGAGGGTGAGTTCGCCGCGCGCCGGGACGGTGCGGAAGCCGAGCCGGTCGGCGATGCGTCCGGCGTCGGACGTCGCGACGTGCACGCCGACGAGCCGTCCTGCGCGTGCCGTCACCGTCGGCGCGGTGGCCGCCGAGGCGTCTGCAGTCGCCTCCCAGGTCAGGACGCCGGCGTCGCCGCTGCGGCGCGGCGCCGGGTGCGCCGCGCCGGGCAGCTGGTACTCCTCGGCGACGAAGGCGCGCAGCCGGGCCGCGGAGGCGCGCTTGTACGCCCAGTTCGCCCCGAACGTGCCGATGTGCGACAGCGAGCCCTTGAGGTACTGCGCCAACCCGATCACGGTGACGAGCTCACCCGGGGTGATCGTCCCGTCGAGCGCGAGCCAGCCGGCGGCGAAGGTGAGTACTGCCAGGTAGACCAGCGAAACCACGTCGCTGACCGCCTCGTAGCCGCGCAGCGACAATGCCGAGGCCACCGCGGTATCGCGCGAATGTGCGCTGGCGACGCGGTACCGGCGGGCGACCTCGTCCTCGGCCCCGAGGCCGCGGATCGTGCGCAGTCCCGCCATCGCGTCCGCGGCGACGTCGCTGGCGGCGGCGACGGCCCGCTGCTCGGTGCGTCCGCGGGCGAACATCGGACGCGAGAGCCGCTGCATCAGCACCAGCACGGCCACCGCCCCGGCCAGGACCCCGATGCCCAGGGGAGCGGAGACGGCCAGCAACGCCCCGGCCGCGGCGACGAGTCCGGCGACGGTGGCGAGCTGCTGCACGATGCTCCAGGAGACCCCGGCGACCTGGAAGGTGTCGTTCGTGGTGATCGACAGGACCTCGCCGGTGGAGCGCCGGGCGTGCCCACGCGGGTGCAGGACGCGGCCGAGCGCGAGCTGGTGCAGGTCGTGCTCACCGTGGCCGTAGACCCGCACCATGCCCAGCATCGCGCGCTGGTAGCTCAGCGACGTGAGCAGGAAGACCCCCGCCAGCGCCCCCAGCCACACGGCCAGCGCCCGGGGGTCTCCGGGCATGACGGCCCGGTCGATGATGACGCCGATGAGCACGGGCACGGCCGCATCGCCGAGGTTGTGCACCACCAGGCCGAGGGTGCACGCCGCCAGGCGCCGCGCCCGGCCGTCGCCGGTCAGGGCGATGCGCAGGACGTGGCCGGTGGTGACGCCGGAAGGAGCGGCAGTGGGGTCGCCGGAAGGGTCGGTGGTCCGCATGACAGTTCACGCTAGGGCCGTGGCTCGCGGCGGGGCGGACGGGAGTCGTCGTGCAGCGGACAGGGTCGGTTCCTGTGTCCGTTGCGCTGCAGACAGTGTCCGCTGCGCCGACCGACCGCCCGCTACGGTCTGGATGAATGTCCATGGAGTTTTCTGGACGCCACGAGGAGAACCAGATGAGGAGCAGCAGATGAGGACGACAACCGGGGCCACGCACTGGGCCACGAAACTGGGCCGGCGAGTGGGCCGGACCGTCGCAGCGGTGGCGGTGGCCACCGGGCTGGTGGCGGCGACCGCCGCCTGCGGCAGCGACGACGACGGGCAGGACGCCGACAACGTCCGCACCGTGGACAGCGCCTACGGCGAGGTGGAGGTCCCGGAGACCCCGGAGCGCGTCGTCGCCGTCTCCTACGACACCCCGTGGCAGCTGAAGTCCCTCGGCGTCACGCCCGTCGGTACCCAGGACTACAGCGACTACACGTAGGGGTTCACCGAGGAACAGCTGGACTTCGTGGAGCAGGCCGAACCGGTCGGCAAGTTCTTCGAGCTGGACATCGAGGCGGTCGCCGCGGCTGAGCCGGACCTGATCGTCGGCGACGTCCTCGAGATCGACGACGACGTCTACGAGAAGCTCGCGGAGATCGCCCCGACGGTCATCGTGGAGGGTGAGGACCGGGGTGACTGGAAGGCCATCGTCGCCTCCATCGCCGAGGCCGTGGGCACCGAGGACGAGCTCGAGGAGACGAAGGCGGCCTACGAGGACCGCCTGGCGGAACTGCAGGACGACTACGCCGACGTGCTCGACGAGTACACCTTCGCCTCGATCGGCCCGATGGACGACCCGACGAACTTCTACATCAACTACCCCTCCGGCATCCTCGGCGCGATCTTCGAGGAGGTGGGCATGACCACGGCGTCGTCGGTGCCCACCGGCGAGTTCCCCAAGGGGTGGGAGGAGTACTCCACGGAGAACATCGGCTCCCTCCTCGGTGAGGCCGACGTGGTCATGGTGCCCCTCAACGCGGACGGGACGGTGGACCCGGGCATGCAGGAGGTCATGGACAACCCGCTGTTCCAGCAGCTCAAGGCCGCGCAGGACGACCACGTCGTGCCCGTCGACGGGTCGGTCACCGACTATGCCTCTGCGGTCGACTTCCTCGACATCATCGAGGAGAAGGTCCTCGCCCCGCTGCAGGGCTGACCTGTCGTTGTCCCCGCTCCACCCCTATTCCCGATGACTGGAGTCACATGAACACCACCCTGCCGCGACGGGTCCGTCCGGCACGCCGCCGTGCGGCCGTCGCCGTCCTGGCGCTCGCCGCCGTCCCCGCCCTGCTCGCCGGATGTTCTTCGGCGCAGGACGAGACGTCCGGCTCGTCCGGCTCAGGCGACGGCGCGGAACGCGTCTTCGCCGAACCCGACGACGGCGCGTTCCCCGTCACCATCGACCACGCCTACGGGGAGACCACGGTGGAGGAGCAGGCGGAGCGTGTCCTCGTGGTCGGGTGGGGCGGCGCGGACCTCGCCGTACAGCTCGGCACCGTCCCGGTCGCCCAGGGCATCGCCGGTGGCGAGGGTGACAGCGCCGAGTACCACCCGTGGTTCCGCGAGGCCGTCGAGGAACTCGGCGCACCCTTGCCGGCGACCGATGAGTCGCTGGAGCGTGGTGAGGTCGACACGGAGTTCGTGGCGACCCAGGAACCCGACCTGATCCTCGCGGTGAACTCCGGTATCAGCGCCGAGGAGTACGACCGGCTGACCGACATCGCCCCCACGGTCGCTTTCCCGGACGAGCCCTGGGCCACGTCCGCGCAGGACCACCTGACGATGGTCGGTGAGGCGCTGGGCCGCGCCGAACGGGCGGCGGAGATCACCGGTGAGCTGGACGAGAAGATCAGCGGGGTCGCGGACTCCCACCCGGAACTGTCCGGGGTGTCCTTCCTCTACGGCTTCCTCCCGACGGACGGCCAGGTCGTGATCTTCTCCGAGGCGGACCCGCGGGTCGGGACGTTGGAGAAGCTCGGTCTGACCCCGTCGCCGGACCTGGCCGCCCTGGCGGAGCAGGCGGACGGGGAGTCGAGCTTCAACGTCGCCGTCGAAAGGCTGATCAGTACCGACGCCGACACCAACGTGAGCACCGTCAGCCGCGAGGAGTGGGACGCCGCGGTGGACGCCGACCGGACGTTCGCCGCCTGGGGGCCGGTCGCGGACGGTGATGCCTCGGTGATCGAGGACCCGGACGTGGGCCTGGCGTTGGCGACCTCGACGCCGCTGAGCCTCTCCTGGGCGGTCGAGGACATCGCGGATGTCCTGTCCGTTTCGGTGGGGTAGCGCCGGGGTAGCGCCGGGGTAGCGCTCGACTGTCAGTCGGTGAGCTGGTCCACGACGTAGTCAGCGAAGTCAGCCCCGACCTTCGAGTACCCTGCGCGGTGGTTGTAGAGCAGCTGCGGGGTCTTGCCGTCGACCACGGCGGGCAGGTTCTTCCAGATCGTGTCGTCGGCGACGGCGGAGTCGGGGTTCTGCACCAGGATCACGTCCGCCTCGGTGAGGATGTTCAGGTTCTCCTTGCTGTACATCCGCAGCGATCCGTCGGCTTCGCGTGACCCGCTGTCGGTCAGCACGGTGAAGCCCAGGTCGGTGAGCACCTCGGGGGCGAGGTTCTCGTCCTCGAGCACGAACTGGTCGTCCTGCAGTGCGACGATGGCCATGGTCTGTCCGGCGTACTCGCCGAGGTCCTCGGCGCCGGCCTCGACGACGCGGTGGTAGTCCGCGATGCTCTGTTCTGCCTCCTCCCTCTTGCCGATCTGCTCGGCCTGGTCGAGCAGTGGCTCGAGCCAGGCGTCGTCTCCGAGGGAGGACGCCCTGGCATCCCGGGCGAGGTCGCCGTCGAGTCCGATCACGGGGGCGATCTCTTCGAGGCGTTGCTGCTGTTCGCTGTCGTAGGTGTCGAACCAGGCGGCCGTGGTGATGATCAGGTCGGGGTCCATGTCCGCCACGGCCTCGGCGTCCGGGTCGGTGGTGTTGAAGTCGTACCTGGTCACGGTGTCCGGCAGGTCGTCGTTGACCACGTTGTTCTGTGCGGACTCCGCGGTGATCTCGGGGGTCGCCACCAGGTTGAGCCCGGTGATCTCGGCGAACTCGGGGCAGAGCCGGGTCTCGATGCAGACCACCCGTTGCGGGTCCGCCGGGATCTCCACCTGCTGGTCGGCGTAGTCGAAGGTGATGGTGTCGGCGCCGGAGTCGCCACCCGTCGCGGAGTCCTCGTCCGACGAGCAGGCGGCGAGCGCGGTCAGGGATACGGCGCACAGGCCGGCGAGCAGCGGTGCGGTGAAACGTCCTCGTGATGACATGGAGTCGACGCTAACCGTCGGTATCTGCGGGCATCGGACAGATTGTGTCTGTTTCACGACAGCCCTGCGCCCGGGGCGCCGGTCGTGGCAGCACCGCATCCCTGACGTCTGTGCGAGGTGACCTGTCCGTTGCGCGAAGACCGGTACATGTAGGGTTGCCTTAGCGAAAATAAGTGCAGCGGTACCCGCCAGGGTGCTGCGCGGACGGCGGGAGAAACGCGTGGATGCAGGTCAGGGAGGTTCCGATCCCCGGATTCACCGGGCCCGGGTGACGGCGGTGACGAGGGTCGGCAAGGCGATGGTGCGGGTAAGTCTTGGCGGACCGGACATGGCCGACTACCCCACCACGGACGTGGGCGACGAGTGGGTGCGGGTCTTCTTCCCGGACGCCCCGACCGAGCCCGTCCGCCTGCCGCGTGTGGAGGGCACCGGCTGGGTGTACGCGGACGGCGTCGAGGCCTCGGAGATGCGCACCTACACCATCCGCGACTGGCGTCCCGGTGAGGTGGACGTCGACTTCGTCGTCCACGGCACCGGCGTGGCGACGACGTGGGCGACCACCGTCGAGGTCGGCGGCGAGGTCGGCCTGACCGAGCCTGTCGCCGTGTACCGGCGGGCGCAGGACGCCACCCACCAGGTCCTGCTCTGCGACGAGCCGGGCCTGCCGGCGGCACTGCGGATCTGCGAGGACGCTCCGGCGGGCATGACGTCCACCCTCGTCTGCGAGGTCCGGGACGCCGGGTACGAGGTCGCGCCGCGTCGCGGCGAGGTCGAATGCGTCTGGCTGCCCGGCGGTGGCAACGGCGTGGGTCCCTCCCGTCTGCCGGAGGCGCTGTCGGACCTGGACATCCCGCAGGACGCCGCGGTGTGGGTGGGCACGGAGACCCGCGTCTCGCGGACGCTGCGCCGGCAGCTGCGTGAGGAGAAGGGCCTGGCCCGGACGGCGGCGACGACGATGGGCTACTGGGTCCACGACAAGGAGCGGTGGATCGCCGCCTACGACGCGCTGGGCGAGGAGTTCGCCGACAAGGTCCGTGACCTCTGCGACAGCGACCGCGACCCCGACGAGGTCACCGACCTCGTCGACAGCCTCTACGAGACGAACGGGCTGTGACCGTGCTGCAGGGCGCGGTACTCGACGCGCCGGAGTCCGTCCCGCCGATGTCCGCCGAGCAGGACGACCTGATCCCCGGAGACTACCTGCTCACGATGCGGGAACTGCGCTACCCCAGTCCGCTCGAACCGGAGGTCTGCACGGGGGACACGCACCACCACCTCAACCACCACGTGGTCTTCTGGCCGATGCGAGGCAGCGCCTACGTGGACGTGGACGGGCACCGTCACCACCTCCCGCCCGGGCACGGGGTCTTCGTGCCCGCCGGCGTGGGGCACGCCGCCGACACCGGTGCGTCCAGCACGTTGACCGCGGTCTACGTGCGACCGGACGCGTGGGAGGGGCCGGCGGACCGGGTGCACGATGTCGCGGTGAACGCCGCCACCAGGGAAATGCTGGTGATGATGGCCTACAACGCGATGGGACGCGACCGGCGGTTCCGGGCGCAGCGGCTGTGCCTGGACTTCATGTCCGAGCCGTGCCTGCCGGGGCTCGAACTGCCGCTGCCGGACAGCCGGCTGATCCAGCCGATCATGCGTCACGTCATGGAACGTCCGGACGACGACCGCTCCCTGGACGACTGGGCGTGGATCCTCAACACCAGCGGGCGCACCATCGCCCGGGCGTTCCGGGCGGACACCGGCATGACCTTCAGCGAGTGGCGCACGGCCGCCCGCATGTCCGAGGCCGTGCGGCTGCTGTCGGACGGCGCGCCGGTCGGCGCGGTGTCCAGGAAGGTGGGCTACACCTCCGCCAGTGCCTTCAGCACGGCGATGAAACGCGTCACCGGACGCGGCCCGCAGTACTTCCGCACCGTGCGGTGAGTTCCTCGCGGGACGACAACATGACAACAGAAAAAGCAGAAAAAACAGGAGTGGGACCATGACAAAAACAGGTGGAGTGCAGGGCATGCGAATGGCCTGGCTGGGGATGCTGAGCGCGGTGGCGCTGGCGTCGGCGGCGGTACTGACCGCATGCGGGTCCGACGATGGGGACAGCTCGGGCGGCAGTGGCGGTGACAGCGGATCCGGCACTTTCCCGGTCACCATGGAACACGTCTACGGCGAGACGGAGATCCCGGAGAAGCCGGAGCGGATCGTCACCATCGGATGGATCACCCACGACATCGTCGCCGCCCTGGGCACCGCCCCGGTGGGGGTCGACGAGACCTGGGGAGGCGACGACGAGGGGTTCAGCCCGTGGTTCCGCGACCAGGTCGAGAACGTCCTGGACGCCGACATGCCCGAACTCACCGACTCCGAGGACGGGAGCATCAACGTGGAGAAGATCGCGGCCACCGAACCCGACCTCATCCTCGCGCCGCACTCCGGGATCACCGACGTCGACTACGGTCGTCTCACCGACATCGCCCCGACCGTGGCCTACACCGAGAGCCCCTGGCAGTCCGGTAGCTGGCAGGAACTGACGGAGACCGTGGCCACCGCGATGGGGGAGCAGGAGCGCGGTGCCGAGCTCATCGGGGAGACCGAGACCGCGATGGCGGACGAGGCCGCGGAGTACCCGAACCTGCAGGACTCGTCCTTCGTCTACGGGCTGACCTTCGACGGCGGTTCCCAGGAGCTGGGCCTCTACGTGTCGGGTGACCCGCGGGTCGCCTTCCTGCGGGAGTTCGGCCTGGTGGACAGCTCCAACCTCGCCGATTCGATGGACCTGGAGGAGGAGGACTCCTTCTTCGGCACCGTCAGTCTGGAGAACGTCGGACGGGTCGACACCGACCTCTTCGTCGGCTGGTCGAGCAGTGCGCAGCAGACGCGGGACACGCTGGAGACCCCGGCGATGTCGCGGTGGCGACCGATCGAGGACGGCAACTACTACATCCTCGAGGACGAGACGCTCGCCTCGGCGACCAACGGTCCCAGTCCGCTCAGTATCCGCTGGGCGCTGGACGAAGGGTTCCTCGACGACCTGTCCGAGGCGCTGGACGGCGGTGCCGTGGTGCGCCCGGCACGCTGAGACCGTCGGGTAGCCACGGCGTCACACGGCGTCACAGATCAGCGCAGTCCAGTCCGGTGAACAGGGAGTCCGGGTGCGCGAGCCGGTCGAGCACCGGGTCGACGAGGGGGAGTTCGCGGGTGAAGAAGTACTCGGCGGCGGCCCGTTTGCCGGCCGCCAGCGGGGAGCCGGCCTCACGGGCGGCGTGTGCCATGTCCAGCCAGATCCAGGCGACCACGACGTGCCCGGTGACCTCGAGGTAGTCGGTCGCGTGGGCGAGTGCGGCTGAGGCGTCCCCGTCCTTCCGCAACGTCGCGGTGACCTCCACGAGGCGTGCGAGGCGGGCGGCGAGGGCGTCCGAGAACGCGGGGAAGGACGCCGCGGCGGCGTCCACCGTCGCGGTGATCGTCTCGGCGAGCAGGCGCAGGCCCGCGCCGTCCTGCATCACGACCTTGCGTCCGAGCAGGTCCTGGCCCTGGATTCCGTGCGTGCCCTCGTGGATGGGGTTGAGCCGGTTGTCGCGGTAGAACTGCTCCACGTTGTGGTCGCGGGTGTAGCCGGCACCGCCGAGGACCTGGATCGCCAGGTCGTTGGCGGCGGGCCCGTACTGGGAGGGGAAGCTCTTCACCACCGGGGTGAGCACGTCGAGCAGCAGGTCGAACCGTCGGCGTTGCTCACCGCTTGCGACGGTGGAGCGGTCCACCAGGTTCGCGGCGTAGAGGCACAGGGCCATGGACCCCTCCGCGTAGGCCTTCTGCGCCAGGAGCATGCGCTGGACGTCGGCGTGCTCGATGATCGGCACCTGCGGCCGGGCGGGGTCCTTCGCACCGACGGGCCGGCCCTGCGGGCGGTTGCGCGCGTAGTCCAGGGACTCCAGGTACCCGGTCATCGCCAGGGCGGCCGCGCCGGTGCCCACGCCGATGCGGGCCTCGTTCATCATGTGGAACATGTACTGCAGCCCGCGGTTCTCCTCGCCGACGAGGTAGCCGACCGCGCCCGCCGACCCGCCGGGGGAGTGCGTGCCGTCGCCGAAGTTGAGCAGGGTGTTGGTGGTGCCGCGGTAGCCCATCTTGTGGTTGAGGCCGGCGAGGGTCACGTCGTTGCGCTCGCCGTCCTTCAGGACCTTCGGGACGATGAAGAGGCTCAGTCCCTTCACCCCGGCTGCGCCGGTGCGGGCGAGGACGAGGTGGATGATGTTGTCGGTCATCTGGTGGTCGCCGCCGGAGATCCACATCTTCGTGCCGGTGAGGCGCCACGTACCGCTGTCGTCGTCGCGCCGGGCGCGGGTCGTCACGTCGGCCAGCGAGGAACCGGCGTGGGGCTCGGACAGGCACATGGTCCCGCTGAAGACTCCGGCGAGCTGCGGGTCGGCGTAGTCGGTCACCTGCTGCGGGGAGCCGTGGGCGATGATCAGGGCGGCGTTGGCCATGGTGAGCATGGGGTAGGCGGCGGTGGCGATGTTGGCGGCCTGGACCCAGGCGAAGCAGGCGCGGGACACGGTGAGCGGCAGGTCGACCCCGCCGTGCTCCTCCCCGAAGGACGCGGCGGCGAGGCCGGAGTCGGCGAAGGCGCGCAGTGCCGGGGCGATGGCCTCGTGGGTGTGGACGCTGCCGTCGCGGCTGGTGAACGTCGGCTCGTCGAGGTCGGAGGCCCGCATGTGCGGGCGGAAGGACGTTACCGCCAGCTCGCGGGAGGCGTCGAGCATCGCGTCGAAGGTGTCCCTGGAGTGCTCGGCGAACGGCGCGTGGTCGGTGAGTTCCTCGACACGCAGCCAGTCGTGGAGCAGGAAGGACAGGTCGTCGCGGGACAGGATCTCGGCGGTCATGTTTCCACCCTAAAGTACCGACGGGGATGTCGGTGCGGAAACCTACGGGCGCCCCACCCCGGTCAGCTCCGCGCTGCGCTCCCACAGCCCCTCCGCCAGTGCCGCGTCGTGGACCTGCGGATTCACCTTCGTGGCCAGCTTCCCGCGCTCGTGGTAGCCGCCAGGGGTGAAATCGGTGCCGGGCTCGCCCAGGGCCAGGTCGATGAGGAGGCGTGCACTGTCCTCGGGGCTGGTCATCAGCAGCTTCGAGACCACGGGGAGGTGGTAGACGATCTTCATGAGGCTGGAGGTGTCCGAGGCGAAACTGGTGCTGACAACGCCGGGGTGGAAGGCCACGGCGTTGACCTCGTCGCCGAACCGGCGGTCCAGTTCGCCGGTGAACAGGATGTTCTCCAGCTTGGCGTCGCCGTAGGCCTTGTTCGCGCTCCACTTCCCTGAATTGTCGAGGTCAGAGAGATCAAGGTCCCCGAAGAGGCGGGCGGCGATGCTGGCGGTCTGGATCACCGTGGCGTGCGACTCGCGTAGCCGCTCGAGCAGCAGGTTCGTCAGCAGGAACGGGGCCAGGTGGTTGACCTGGAACGTCTTGTCGTACCCGTCCTGCGTGGTCTCCTGCGAGAAGATGCCGCCGGCGTTGTTCGCCAGCACGTCGATGCGCGGGTAGGCGTCGAGCAGGTCGGACGCCAGGTCGCGCACCTGGTCGAGGTGCTGGAAGTCCGCCAGGTGGTAGGGGGCGTCCAGCTCGTCGGCGAGGGCGCGTGTCTTCTCCGGCGACCTGCCGACCAGGACGACCCGGTGGCCGGACGCCGCCAGGTGGCGCGCCGCTGCGGCGCCGATGCCGTCGCTGGCGCCGGTGATCACGATCGTTCTGCTGTCATTCATGCCCGCCCAGGCTACGCACCTGTACCCTCACCCGTATCTGCACCCGTGTCCCTGCCCGAACCCACAGAGGACTCACAGGCGTATGCAGCGTGCCCGACTACGTCCCTGCGGTGCTGATGGGGAATAATCGGCGGCGTACAACTGTCTAACGGAGGCCGGCGTAGAACTTCATGAGCGCAACCACTGAGATGAGCGACCAGTCCGGCGACCGGGCTGCCGTCGGGAGCGAGGATCGATACGACCCGCGGCGCCTCGCCCGGGTCATTCTGCCGAAGCGGGGTGAACCGCGGGACGTGCGTTCCCTCTACATCGTGGAGAACGAGCAGACCCCGGGGCGCGTCACCGCCCTGTCGCGCACGTCCGCCCGCATCCCCGCGGGCGAGGAGATCAGCTTCGAGAGCTACTTCAACGGGTTCCCCGCGTCCTACTGGCGCCGGTGGAGCCAGCTCGACGAGGTGCAGCTGCGCGTCGACCTCACCGGCGACGCGCGCATCGACATCTACCGCTCCAAGATCGACGGCTCGCGTATCGCCGTGACCGGCGGCATCGTGGAGGTCGACGAGGACGGCCGCGGTGTCGCGGAGTTCACCATGTCCCTGGACCCGTTCGAGGACGGCGGCTGGATCTGGTTCGACATCACCTGCGAGTCCGAGACCGTCATCCACAGCGCCGGCTGGTTCGCCACGAAGGACGCCGGGGAGCAGCGCGTGGTCTCCGACACCGTGGTGACCGATCCCGTCACCGGCGGGAAGAAGACGCTCAAGGCGGGAGACGTCCTGCCCGCCCCGGAGCCGCGCGTGACGATCGGCATCCCCACGTTCAACCGTCCGGCGGACGCCGTCGCCGCGTTGGAGGCGCTGTCGTCCGACCCGGTCGTCGACTCGGTCGTGGACACGCTGATCATGCCCGACCAGGGCACGAAGCACCCGAAGGACGAGCCGGGCTTCCCGGCGGTCGAGGAGCACTACGGCGACCGGCTGCGCATGCCGGTGCAGGGCAACCTCGGTGGCTCCGGCGGATACTCGCGCATCATGTACGAGGCGCGTCACCCGGAGCGCGGCACCGACAGCCCGTTCATCCTCTACATGGACGACGACATCGCCATCGAGCCGGACAGCGTGCTGCGCTCCCTGGCGGCGTCGCGCTACGCCACCTCGCCGATGCTGGTCGGCGGTCAGATGCTGAACCTGCAGGAGCGCAGCCACCTGCACACCATGGGCGAGATCATCGACCGTGGCAGCTTCATGTGGACCGCCGCCCCGCACACGCACTACGACCACGACTTCTACAACCACCCGCTGCGTGACCGCGGCGAGTACGGGGAGAACGCCTCCGGCGAGGCGGTCGACTCCAAGGACCTGCACCGCCGCATCGACGCCGACTACAACGGCTGGTGGATGTGCATGATCCCGCGCGTCGTCGCCGACACCATCGGCCAGCCCCTGCCGCTGTTCATCAAGTGGGACGACGGCGAGTTCGGCCTGCGCGCCCGCGACCACGGCTTCCCCACGGCGTCCTGGCCCGGCATTGCGATCTGGCACATGGCCTGGTCCGACAAGGACGACGCCATCGACTGGCAGGCCTACTTCCACCTGCGCAACCGGCTCATCGTCGCCGCCCTGCAGCACGAGGGCAGCCCGACGGGCATCATCACCTCGATGACGAAGGCCACCGCCAAGCACCTCATGTGCCTGGAGTACTCCACCGTGGCGATCCAGAACGAGGCGATGAAGGACTTCCTCGCCGGCCCGGACCAGCTCTTCGACATCCTCGATACCGCGCTGCCGCGCATCAACGCGCTGCGCAAGCAGTACCCGGACGCCGTCGTCGTGCCGTCCGCCGCGCAGCTGCCCGCCCCGGTGGGTGGACCGGCGAAGCTGACGGACATCCCGCTGTCGCCGTTCGCCAAGGTCTCGCGCCTGGCGAAGGTCGTGGCCAACAACCTGCGCCCGGCCGACCCGCACCACCACGAGGTGCCGCAGGTCAACCTGCCCCCGATCGAGGCCCGCTGGTTCTCCCTCGGCCGTCTCGACGGGGTCACCGTGACCACCGCCGACGGCCGTGGCGTGGTCTACCGCAAGCGCGACCGTGACAAGGCCCGTGACCTGGCCCGCGAGTCCGCGCGCCTGCAGAAGGAGGTGGCGACCCGCTTCGACGAGATGCGGCAGCGCTACCGCGTGGCACACCCCGAGCTGACCAGCGTGGACGCCTGGGCGAAGATCTTCGAGCCGGGGGAGACGTCATGACCTCTGCGGTCCGCTCCGAGGCGGACGTGCTCGTCGCCGTGCAGGACGCCGTCCTGAAGGCGCCGGCCGACCGTACCGTCCTCGCCACCGCCCGCGGGCTGAGCCACTTCGGCGAGCACGCGCTCGGCTGGTTCGCCCTCGCCGGCACCGGCGCAGCGGTCGCCGCCGTGCGCGGACGTAAGGACACGGCCGGCGCGACGGCCGGCGTGGCACCCTGGGTGGAGCTGGGCGTCTCGGCGTTCACCGCCCACGCGGCGTCCGTCGTCCTCAAGCGGGTCGTGCGACGCCGCCGGCCCTCGGACCCGCGCATCCGCGTCGGGGTGGCGACGCCGTCGCGGCTGAGCTTCCCCTCGTCACACGCCACGTCCACCGCCGCGGCGCTGACGTCGCTGACCCGGGTCACCGGGTCCCGGCTGCCGCTCGCCGGCGTGCCGGTGATGATGGCGTCCCGCCTGGTCCTCGGGGTGCACTACCCCACCGACGTCCTCGCCGGCGTCGCCCTCGGGGTGGCGACCGAGAAGGCCGTCCACCGAACTGCGAAGGAGATCAACCGATGACCCGACCCGGGACGGACCCCGAATTCGACCCCACCGAGTCCAACGACACCAACGAGCGTCCGGGGGAGCGTCAGGTGTTCATCGGGTCCGAACCGCACACCTCCGGGCTCGAGGAGCCGGCGGAGTGGGAGGACCAGACCTACGCCAAGGAGTCGACGGAGGACACCGGTGCCGGTACCGGCCACCGTGCCCCGCGCAACCTGCCCGAGGCGATGGTCAAGGCGCTGCGCCCCAAGCAGTGGGTGAAGAACGTCCTCGTCGTCGCTGCGCCCGCGGCCGCCGGCGGTGACCTGCTCTTCCAGGGGCGGGTGATCACCGACATCATCATCGCCTTCGTCGTGTTCTGCCTCGGCGCCTCGTCGATCTACCTGGTCAACGACGCCAAGGACGTGGAGTCCGACCGTCAGCACCCCACGAAGCGCTACCGGCCGATCGCCGCGGGCGTGCTTCCGGTGGGCCTGGCCTACGCCATGGCGGTGGTGCTCATCGTCGCCGCCATCGGGTTGAGCTTCCTGGCGTCCAACGGCGGCTCGCTGGCGATCGTCATCGCCATCTACATCGGGCTGCAGCTGGGCTACTGCTTCGGCTGGAAGCACCAGCCGGTCATCGACATCGCGCTGGTGTCCTCCGGGTTCATGCTGCGCGCCATGGCCGGTGGCGTGGCCGCGAGCATCGACCTGTCCCAGTGGTTCCTGCTGGTCGCCGCGTTCGGTTCGCTGTTCATGGCCGCCGGCAAGCGGTACGCGGAGCTCAAGCTGTCGCTGCGCTCGGGCGCGAAGATCCGCAAGTCGCTGGAGAGCTACACTCCGACCTACCTGCGGTTCGTGTGGACGCTGTCCGCCACGGCCGTGGTGCTGGCCTACGCCCTGTGGGGCTTCGACATGAGCCAGCAGCACCCGGGTCACGCCTCGGTCTGGTACCAGGTCTCCATGGTGCCCTTCACCGTGGCGATCCTGCGCTACGCCGCGGACGTCGACCGGGGCGAGGGTGGTGCACCGGACGAGATCGCACTGAGCGACAGGACGCTGCAGGCCCTTGCGCTGCTGTGGGTCGCCACGATCGCGGTGGCCGTGTACGTGATTCCGGCCGTTACCTAGGGGCCTGTCGAACCTGGCATCCCGCTGGCCCGTCCCTGGCGTAACGCTTGGGGCGGGCTTGACGATATTCTTGGCGGAAAAGATCACTGTTTGGTAACGTCCGGTTCGTTGACTAGAGACGACCTGCACGACCCTGACGACGCTGACTGAACAACCGCAAGTAAAGGAAAACATGACGACTGCCACCGGAAAGCACCGGTCCGCGACCGGCTCGCTGGGCCGCAAGATCATGGCCCTGATCGTCGCGATCGGCACCGCCTTCGGCTTGGCCGCCGTCGTGGCCCCGACTGCCTCGGCAGACGAGCGGGCGACGCTGGGACCGCGCTGTACCTGGGCGAACTACAACTACTACGTCCAGAACTGCTGGTTCTGGTCGGCGTCGATGAACCAGGACATCCAGGTCCAGATCAAGCGCTCGAACAGCCAGGCCGCGATGTACCTGCTCGACGGGCTGCGTGCCCGTGACGACTGGAACGCCTGGACCTACCAGGGCCACGCCCCGGAGATGTTCGTCAACGACGACGTCAACGTGGTCATGCCCGTCGGTGGCGCCTCCCAGTTCTACTCGGACTGGATCGGCCCGTTCAACGGTTCCACCACCCCGAAGAAGCCGCGTTGGGAGACCTTCCTCACCAGTGAGCTGCCCGCGCAGCTGGCGCAGAACTTCAACATCAGCCGCACCAACAACGCGCTGGTGGGCCTGTCGATGGGCGGTACCGCGGCGATCAACCTCGCCTCGCGTCACCGTGACCAGTTCAAGCAGGTCACCTCGCTGTCCGGCTACCTGAACACCACAGCCCCGGGCATGTACATGGCCCTGCAGTTCGCCATGAACGAGGGCTCGCGCGGCGCGAACATCTGGGACATGTGGGGTCACCCGCTGCACCCGATGCGTTTCGCCAACGACCCGCTGCTCAACGCGCCGAAGCTGTCCGGCATGCCGGTGTACATCTCCGCGGCGGCCGGCATCCCCGGCCCGCGCGACGACTTCATGGCCAACCCGGTCGGCGGTATCGCCGGTATCGGCCTGGAGTGGGGCTCCCGCGGATCCACCGCCACCTTCGAGCTCGCCGCCCGCGCCTCCGGCGCGAACGTGACGGCCAGCTACCCCACGGTCGGCGTCCACAACTGGACGCTGTGGACCCCGGAGCTGCAGAAGGCCCGCACGTCGATCCTCGACGCGCTGAACGTCTGCTACCGCGCCGGCCAGGTCGTCTGCTGACCTGACTGAGAGCCTGACTGAAGCAGTGCCCCCACGGCCCGGGAGATGATCACCATCTCCCGGGCCGTAGGCATACACTCGGCGAGTATGGAAACAGAAGAGAACCAACCGGGGCAGCAGGGGGAGCGGGCGCACGTCGGGCACAGTGGGAACGGTCGCCGGCTCACGGCGGTGGACCGCGGTGCGCGGCCCTTCATGCGGGGACGGCTCCACGAGAACGCCGCCTGGTACTTCGGGGGAACCGGGACGGCCCTGACCGCCGCCGCATTCATGCTGCACGGTAATGCCGCGCTGTCCTGGATCACCGCGCTGTACTCGCTGTGCCTGATCGCGCTCTTCGCGGTGTCCGCGCTCTACCACCGTGCCCCGTGGCGCAGCGAGGCCACCGTGCAGGCGTGGCGTCGGGCGGACCACTCGATGATCGCCATCTTCATCGCCGGCACCTACGGTCCCATCGCCGTGTTCGCCTTCGACTCCTGGTCGGACGGGCTGTGGATCCTTCCGGTCTGCTGGGTGCTGGCGATCGGCGCGGTGGCGATGAACATCTTCTGGATCGGCCACCCGCGCTGGCTGGACGTGGTCGTCTACCTGGCGTTGGGGTGGCTGGCGGTGCTGAAGCTCGGGGGCTTCGTGGAGTCGATCCCGGTGGTGCCGGGGATCCTCATCGTGGTCGGCGGGCTGGTCTACTCCGCCGGGGCGGTGGTGTACGGCCGGCAGCGTCCCAACCCCTCGGTGCGCTGGTTCGGTTTCCACGAGGTGTTCCACGCCGCGACGATCGTGGCCGGGGGACTGCACCACATCGCGATCTGGATCCTCGTTCTGTCCTGAAGGCTGTGCGGGGGTGTGGTGGGGTGTTAGACTCCGTGGAGAAACTAAGTCTCAAGTAAAACTTCAAGGTTCTGGCGTGTTGTCCGGGGCATTTCGCGTCCCGGTTGCCATAATTGCCGGTGTTGCCGTCGCCCTCCGTCCGTCCTCCGTACCGGGGCCGGGCCGCGGTGGCGGGCACCGGTTTTCGACCGGACGTCGGCAGTGGGCGGGGAACCCGCTGCCGGTGCACCGGTCACTCCACAGCCGATGCCGCCGTGACCGTCGAGACGTACCTACGAAGGAAGAACGCCACCACCATGAGTAACGCTGCGAACACCCGCACCGGGAAGTCCCTCGCCCGCCGCCCCTCGTCCCGTGGGGCTTCACGGCGCGTCGGTGCCGCCATCCTGGCGGTGCCGCTCTCGGTGGCCCTGGCGCTGCCCCTCGCCGCGCCTGCCGCGGCGCAGGGCGGCAGCCTCGGCGGCCTCGGCAACTACCTCGACCCGGACGACGTGCCGGAGCGTCCTACGCAGGAGACCACCGACCAGGACCTGCCGGGACTGCCCGACGGCGTGGACGTCGACCGCGTCGAGTGGCTGTCCGACCGGTGGGCGAACGTCTACATCAACACCCCGTCGATGCCCGGCGAGCCGGTGCTGGTGCAGATCCTCCTGGCCCGCGACTGGTACAGCCAGCCCGACCGCGACTTCCCGTCCGTGTGGGCGCTGGACGGCCTGCGCGCCCGCGACGACGAGTCCGGCTGGACCCTGTCGACCAACATCCAGCAGTTCTACGCCGACAAGAACGTCAACGTGATCATGCCCGTCGGCGGCGCATCGTCCTTCTACACCGACTGGGAGGAGGACCCCGAGGACGGCACCACCTACAACTGGGAGACCTTCCTGACCCAGGAGCTGCCCGCGGTGCTGCGTGAAGGCTGGCGCACCACCGAGCAGCGTGCCATCACCGGCATCTCCATGGGTGGTACCGCCGCGGTGAACCTCGCGCAGCGCCACCCGGAGCTCTTCCAGTTCGTCGGTTCCTTCTCCGGTTACCTCGACACCACCTCGCCCGGTGTGCCGCAGGCCATCAACTTCGCCACCAACGAGGGCAACGGCTACGACGCGCAGCGCATGTGGGGATCCTACGGCTCCGAGCGCTGGAACGAGAACGACCCCAAGCAGCACGTCGACCAGCTCAAGGACATGACGGTCTACGTCTCCGCCGGCAACGGCAACGCCGGTCCCTACGACCAGCAGGGGCCGATCCCCGGCTACCCGGCCAACCCGGCGGCCTTCGGCCTGGAGGCGATGTCGCGGATGACCACGCAGACCTTCGCCAACGCAGCCAACCGCGCCGACGTGGACGTGGTCACCAAGTACCGCAGCTCCGGCACCCACGACTGGCCCTACTGGCAGTACGAGATGACCCAGGCCTGGCCGTACATCGCCCAGACCTTCGGGCTGTCCGACGAGGACCGTGGCGCCAACTGCGCCGCCGTGGGACGCATCGCCGAGGCAGAGAAGCGCCAGCGCAGCCAGAACCTGGGGACCTGCACCACCAACGAGTACGACGCCGCGAACGGCGGCAAGGTGCAGGACTTCCGCAACGGCCGCATCTACTGGAAGAAGGACGCCGAGAAGGCCTGGGCCAGCTGGGGCCGCATCGGTGCCCGCTACTCCGAGATGGGCGGTGCCGGCAGCTGGCTGGGCTACCCCACCGGCGAGGAGCAGACCGGACTGAAGGACGGCGGCATCCTGCAGCGCTTCGAGAACGGCATCATCTACTGGACGCCGCAGACCGGTGCCGTCGCGGTGAAGAACGACATCGTCGACGCCTGGGGTGCCACCAAGTGGGAGAGCGGCGCCTTCGGCTACCCGGTCTCCGCCGTGGAGACCGTCAAGGACGGTGCCGCCCAGCAGTTCCAGAACGGTGTCGCCGTGCGTGACAAGTCCGGCAAGGTCCGCATGATCGAGGGGCAGATCGGTTCGAAGTACGTCGAGGCCGGCGGCCCCGACGACTCCGGACTCGGCTTCCCGACCTCCGAGGAGATCAAGATCAAGGGTGGCGCGTTCACCCAGTTCGAGCACGGCAACATCTACTGGTCCGCCTCCACCGGTGCGCACATCATCCGCTACGGCTCGATCTTCGACGCCTGGGGCGAGGAGAAGTGGGAGCAGGGTCGCTTCGGCTTCCCGGTCGAGGACCAGCAGTCCATCGACGCCGGCGGCGAGGTCGTGAAGTTCCAGAACGGTGAGATCCGCGAGGTCAACGGCAACGTCGAGAAGGATCCGCGATGAGCATCCCGATGAAGCGGTTCGGCGCTGCGGCGTCTGCACTGCTGCTCGCCGGCACCCTGGCCGCCTGCGGCGGCGACTCCACGGTCGACAGTGACGACGACACGCAGACCAACGTCCCCAGCGTGAGTTCGTCCGCCTCGTCATCGGCGTCACCGTCCTCGTCGGACGCACCGACGTCCGCCGCGCCGGACACCGGCTCCGGCTCCGGCGACTCCCCGCGCGACGGGGAGGTCAACGAGGTCGAGGAGCCGGGTGGCGAGGTCGCACCCCGGACCGACGAGGACGACGCCTTCCTCTCCCAGATCAAGGACAACGGCATCGACGTGGAGGATTCGGCGATCCAGGACCAGGTCATCGCCGCCGCCCGTGAGCAGTGCCTGGCGAACGAGGAGGGGCGCGACGGGTTCGCCGTGCCGATGATCGCCGGCCAGCTCGAGGTGCAGGAGCTCACCGACGTGTCCGCCGAGGATGCCCAGCGCATCATCACCGAGGCCGCGGAGAACCACTACTGCGGCTGACCCGCGCAGGGGAAGGGGCCCGGAGAAGTGCTACCACTTCTCCGGGCCCTTTCGCGGTATACCCGCAGGTCGCTGAAAAGCAGACCCGGAAAAAGTGGTAACACTTCTCGACATGCGGAGACGGGGGCACCCGCAGGGTGTCCTGCGTCACTTTTTAAGTGATATCTATATTACCGTGTATCGGTTTCTGGGGCCCGGCGATAAGGCAGGGGTTGTACCGACGTTTCCATCCAAGGAGAACCCCAGTGTCCCATCGCCCATCGCGGCATGCCCGGGTAACCGGCACGTTGCTGGCCTGTGCCCTCATCTTCACGCCGCTGGCACCGGCATCCGCCGAAGAGACCGGCCAAGTGACCGCCCAAGATATGGCCCAGGAAGCGGCCCAGGAAGCCGCCCAGGACGATTCGGGGGTCTCCCCGGAGGCCGCCGCGGCCGCCGAGGCGGCCACGGACACCGCCCCGGAGAACTCCCCGCTGGCGTTCATGGACCCCGGTGCCGCCCCCGAGCGCGAGCCGCTGTCGGTCACCGAGCAGGACCTGCCGGGACTGCCGGACGGTGTCTCGGTGGAGAAGGTCGAGTGGATCACCGACCGGTGGGTGAAGCTCCACATCAACTCCGCCGCCATGCCGGGGGAGACGGTGAAGGTGCAGGTCCACCTGGCGCGCGACTGGTACAGCTCCCCGGAGAAGACCTTCCCCTCGGTCTGGCAGCTCGGCCCGCTCTACAGCAGCGAGGACGAGAGCGCCTGGTCCTACGCCACCGACGCCGTCCGGTTCTACGCGGACAAGAACGTGAACCTGGTGCTGCCGATCGGCGGCGGCGGGTCGTTCTTCACCGACTGGCAGTCGGCGGACGGCGGCAAGAGCTTCAAGTGGGAGACCTTCCTCACCAAGGAGCTGCCGCCGATCCTGGAGCAGGGCTGGCGCACCAACGACCGCCGCGCGGTCAGCGGGCTGTCGATGGGCGCGACCGGCGCAATGGTGCTCGCCGGACGCAACGCGGAGATGTTCGACTTCGCGGCGTCCTTCTCCGGCTACCTGGACACCTCGTCGCCGTTGATGCCGCGCGCGTTCGGCATGATCACCGAGCAGGCCGGCTACGACGCCCGCAAGATGTGGGGCAACTACTACTCGCCGGAGTGGTTCACCCACGACCCGAAACTGCTGGTCGGCAACTTCCGTCGCGCGGGGACCACCGTCTACGTGGCCGCCGGCAACGGTCTGGCCGGCGCGTGGGACGCCCAGGGCGACATCCCGGGCAGCGCGGCGGACATCAACTCCGGTGCGATGGAGGCGGCGTCGCGGGTGACCAGCCAGACGTTCGTGAACTTCGCCAACCTCGCCGGGGTGAAGACCGTGACGAAGTTCCGTCCGAATGGCACACACACCTGGCCGTACTGGGAGTACGAGATGAAGCAGGCGTGGCCGTACATGGCGGACGCCCTGGGGCTCGACGAGTCCGACACCTCTGTGCAGTGCGAGGCCGAGGGTGCCTTCGCCGAGGCGGTGGAGCGTTACCGCACGAACAAGAACAACTACGACCTCGGCGACTGCATCAGCGAGGTCTACGAGATCAGGAACGAGGACGGAAAGGTCACCGGTACCGCCCAGGACTTCCGTGGCGGTGTGGTCTACCTGAAGGACGGCGCGGACGAGGAGACCGGTGCGGTGGCCACCTGGGGCCGCACCGGCGCGAAGTACCGCGAACTCGGCGGCCCGAACTCCTGGCTCGGCTACCCGGTGGAGCCGGACTCCTGGGCCCGCGACGGTGGCGCGTGGGCGCAGTTCGAGCACGGCTTCATCTACTGGTCGCAGGTGCAGGACGGCAAGGGCCCGGTGACCGTGGCCCAGGACGTGGTCGACAAGTGGAGCGCCACGAACTGGGAGTACGGCGCGTGGGGTTACCCGGTCGCCCCGGAGGAGGACATCACCGTCGCCGGACGCACCGGCCAGGTCCAGCGCTTCGAGAACGGTGCGGCGCTGCGCACCCCGGACGGGGACGTGCACCTGCTGCACGGTGCGATCGCCGCGCGTTACCTCGGTACGGACGCCACGAGCGTCGCCCAGCGTGAGGAGCTGGGCTTCCCGACCGGTGACCACAGCGCCACGCACGTGCCCGGCTACTTCACCGACTTCGACAACGGGGTCATCTACTGGTCCCAGGAGTACGGCACGGCGCTGATCCGTCACGGCGCGCTCTTCGACGCCTACCGCCGGGAGGACTTCGAGCGGGGACGCTACGGCTTCCTCACCGGCGACGAGACCGTCGCGTCGGACGGCTCGCGTCGCGCCGACTTCACCGGCGGCACCCTGTTCACCGTCGGTGGCGCCGACGGCGGGAACACCGTCTACACCCTGCCGAACCGTGCGATCGCCGAGCGCTACGACGAGCTGGACGGCCCGGACGGGCTCCTCGGCCTGCCGGACATGGACCGCACGCCCGGTGACACCGCGGCGTCGCCGGAGGGCACCCGCGGACAGTTCCGCGACTTCGAGCACGGGGTGCTCTACACCTCGGACAAGGGCACCTTCGTGATCCGCCACGGCGCACTGTTCGACGCCTACCGTGCCCAGGGGTACGAGGGCGGCGAGCTCGGCTTCATCACCGGCGACTACACCGGGCACGCCGACGGCTCGGCCTCGGTGGAGTTCGAGGGCGGCACGCTGGTGCAGGATCCCGACGGCACCGTGCACCGGAGCTGACGCGTACTCACGCGAGCTGCCCACCACCTGGCAGAGCGCTGCCAGGAAAACGGGGTACTCTGACTGCCCATGAGAAAGTTCCTCACCATCGCGGCGGTCATCGTCCTCGCCGTCGTCCTGGTCGTCAGCATCGGTTCGTGGCTCTCCCGCGAAGCCGGCGGCCCAGGCTCCGACAACACCGCCGAGCCGGACGCCACCCGCACCACCGACCCGGAGCAGCCGGCGTCCTGCCCGGACTACCAGCTGTTCGCCGCGCCGGGCACCTGGGAGTCCTCCGCGGACGACGACCCGATCCACCCGACGTCGCACCCCAACTCGCTGCTGCTCAACGTCACCCAGCCGTTGCAGGAGGAGTTCGGCGACGGTGTCGACGGGGGCCAGCTCAAGAGCTGGACGCTGCCCTACGCCGCACAGTTCCGCAACATCCAGGCGCTGCGCGAGATGTCCTACGACGACTCCCGCAACCAGGGGTACGCCGCGCTCGAGGCCGAGATGACGGCCGTCAACGAGCAGTGCCCGGCCACCCGCATGATCATGGTCGGGTTCAGCCAGGGTGCGGTGCTCACCGGCGACCTGGCCACCGCCATCGGCAACGGCCAGTCCAGCGTGCCGGCGGACGCCGTCGCCGGCGTCGCGTTGATCGCCGACGGTCGTCGGGAGGACGGCAAGGGTGAGCTCGTCGGCAGCCCCGACGCCACCGGTATCGGCGCGGAGATCGCGCTCAGCCCCGTCAGCGCCCTGGTCAGCCCCATCGTCCCGGGAGCGTCGATGCGCGGTGCACGCCCGCAGGACTTCGGTGCCCTCCAGGACAGCACGCTGCAGTTCTGCGCCCCGGCCGACCTGGTGTGCAGTGCGCCGCGGGACATCGGCAACGCGGTGCAGCGTGCCAACGACCTCATCGACGCCAACAAGGTGCACGCGGAGTACTCCAGCAACGGCACCGTCGTCGACGGCGGCACCGTACCGCAGTGGATCAACAACTGGGTCGGCGACATCATCGCCGAAGGGCGGTAATTGTCACGGGAGACGTCCCGGGGACGATAGGATTCATTGCGGAAAGCAATCCGACAGACAGTAACGAGGGAGACCTGATGGACATCAGCGACGCGATGGCGCAGTTCTACGACGACAAGGGCGAGATCGCCATCCCGGACCAGCTCTCGCTCTCCGCCATGTGCGAGATGCTGTTCACCATGGCCCAGATGGAGGGGACGGTCGACACCCCGCTGATCACCTTCCACGACTTCGCCTCCGGTGCCGAGGGGGAGACCGTCACCTGGACGCGCGCGGAGGTCAACACCCGCGTCAAGGCGGTCTGCGTACGCCTGCAGCAGGTCACCGAGCGTGGGGACCGGGTGGCGATCCTGGCCAACAACAGCCCGGAGTACCTCTTCGGCTTCATGGGCGCGCTCTACGCCGGCACGGTCCCGGTGCCGCTCTACGACCCCACCGAGCCCGGTCACGCCGACCACCTCGCCGCCGTCCTGGACTCGTCCACGCCCACCGTGGTGCTCACGAACAAGACCTCCGCCGGCCACGTGCGCAGCCACTTCGCCGCGCTGCCGTCCTCCGAGCGTCCCCGCGTGCTCACCATCGACGCCCTGCCTGACTCGCTCGCCGAGGAGTGGCAGAACCCGATGATGGCGCTGATGGAGCACCCGGAGCTGGCGCCGAACGCCGGCGACGCGGCGTTCCTGCAGTACACCTCCGGTTCCACCCGCACCCCGGCCGGCGTGGTGCTGACCCACCGCAGCATCGTGACCAACGTGCTGCAGGTCTTCCAGGCCGGCCAGCTGCAGATGCCGATGCGCCTGGTCAACTGGCTGCCCTTCCACCACGACATGGGCATCATCCTGTCGTCCTTCGTGCTGATCCTGGGCATCCCGCAGGACATCATGGCCCCGCGCGACTTCATCCAGGACCCGGGTCGCTGGATCGGCCAGCTCGCCGACCGCGGCGACGGCGTGAACGTGTACACCGGTGTCCCGAACTTCGCCCTGGAGCTCGCCTCGCGTTACGCCGACCCGGCCAAGCGCGCGGACCTGGCGGACATCGACCTCAGCCACGTCGAGGGCATCATCAACGGTGCCGAGGCCGTGAGCCTGCAGTCCGTGGACCGCTTCTGCGACGTCTTCGAGCCGGCCGGGTTCCGCCGCTCCACGATGCGCCCGTCCTACGGTCTGGCCGAGGCGACCGTCTTCGTGACCACCCCGCAGACCGAGGACCGCCCGAAGCTGCGCGTCTTCGACCGCGAGAAGCTCGCCGAGGGTCAGGCCGTGGAGGTCGCCGACGACGCCGAGAACGCCGTGCCGATCATGAGCGTCGGCGAGCCCGGCCCGTCCCTGTTCATGGCCATCGTCGACCCCACCTCCGGTGAGGAGCTCGCCGAGGGCACCGTGGGCGAGGTGTGGCTCAACGGCGGCAACATCGCCGCCGGCTACCTCGAGCGCGAGGACGACACCACCGAGACCTTCCGCAACTCCCTGCCGGCGGCCAACCGTCTCTCCGACGGCTCGGCCGTCCAGGACGCCCCGCAGGACGACTGGCTGCGCACCGGTGACCTGGCGGTCGTCGTCGACGGCCAGCTCTACATCACCGGCCGCATCAAGGACCTCGTCGTCGTCGCCGGACGCAACCACTACCCGCAGGACATCGAGGCCACCGCCGCCGACGCCACGCAGGGCCACGTCCTGCCCGGCGTGCTCGCCGCCTTCGCGGTGAGCGGTGCGGGCAGCGACTCGGGCTCCGAGGAGCTCGTCCTCGTCGCCGAGCGTGACCCGGAGGCACCCGCGTCCGGTGACGCGGAGGCCGTGGCGTCCATCCGCCAGGCCGTCACCGCCACCCACGGTGTGACGCCCGCGGACATCCGCATCGTGGACCAGGGGACGATCCCCCGGTCCTCGGCGAACAAGATCGCCCGCCGCGTGTGCGCCACCGCCTACCTGGACGGCCGCTTCGACCGGTAGTGACCGGTCCCCGCCGTCACCGTCGACTAGAGTGGTTGACGTCCTTTTTGTAGCGTGGCGACGGCCACCGTCGATTGCATGTTGACGGTGGCCGTCGTGCCCGTTCAGGCCGCCCCTCCCAACCGTCCACCATGAAACAAGGATGATCGTCCCCGATATGACTGAAACGTCTGATCTCTCCGGTCCCGAGAACTCTCCCGCTGCACCGGCCGTACCGAGCACCCCGGCAGGGATGCGCGCCTGGCTGCGCGACTGGGTCCAGGCCACCACCGGCCTGGACGCCGCTGAGATCACCGACGACCGGCAGATGGAGGAGTTCGGGCTGTCCAGCCGCGACGTGGTGGTGCTGTCCGGCGAGCTGGAGCGCCTCACCGGCGTGCCCCTGGACGCCACGGTGGCCTACGAGTACAACACCATCGCCACACTGGCCGGGTTCGTCCTCGCCGGTGGCACGCGTACCGGACGCGGCGTCGCGGGAGGACGCACCGCGCACGGCGGCGGTGCCGGTGGTGCCGGTGCCGGTCTGGAGCCGGAGGACCGGCAGATCGCCGTGGTGGGCATGGCCGGGCGCTACCCGGGCGCGGACGGTGTCGACGGCATGTGGCGCATGTTCGAGCAGGGCCGCAGCGGCGTCGGCGAGCTCCCGGAGGGGCGCTGGAGCGAGTACGACGACGACCCGGAGATGTCCCGGCGCATGGCCGAGGCCGTGCTCACCGGCGGCTACATCGACGACATCGCCTCCTTCGACGCGGAGTTCTTCGGGATCTCCCCGGTCGAGGCGGCGAACATGGACCCGCAGCAGCGCATCCTGCTGTCGCTGACGTGGGAGGCGCTGGAGGACGCCGGCATCCCGGCCAACACCCTGCGCGGCACGGACGTGGGCGTGTTCATGGGCACCACGAACAACGACTACGGCATGCTGATCAGCGCCGACCCGTCCGAGGCGCACCCGTACGCGCTGACCGGCAACTCCAGCGCGATCATCGCCAACCGCATCTCCTACGCCTTCGACTTCCGCGGCCCCTCGGTCGCGATGGACACGGCCTGCTCGGCGTCGCTGGTGGCCATCCACCAGGCGGTGCGCGCCCTGCGAGACGGGGAGGCCTCCGTGGCCGTCACCGGCGGCGTGAACCTGCTGGCCAGCCCCTTCGCCACCATCGCCTTCTCCGAGCTCGGCGTGCTGAGCCCGACGGGCGGCATCCGCGCGTTCTCCGAGGACGCCGACGGCATCGTGCGCTCCGACGGCGCCGGTGTCGTGGTGCTCAAGCGTCTGTCGGACGCCCGCCGCGACGGCGACGACGTGCTCGCCGTGATCGCCGGTTCCGCGGTGAACCAGGACGGCCGGTCCAACGGGCTGACCGCCCCGAACCCGGAGGCGCAGGCCGCGGTGCTCGCCGCCGCCTACGCCGACGCCGGCATCGACCCGTCCCAGGTGGACTACGTGGAGGCCCACGGCACCGGCACGATCCTCGGCGACCCGATCGAGGCGGGCGCCCTCGGCCAGGTCCTCGGCGCCGGTCGCGACGTGGCCTCGCCGCTGCTGCTCGGTTCGGCGAAGACGAACTTCGGCCACACCGAGGCGGCCGCGGGTGTCGCCGGGGTGATCAAGGTGGTCTCCGGCATGCGGCGCGGCGTCCTGCCGCCGACGGTGAACTTCACCGGCCCCAACCCCTACATCGACTTCGACCGCGAGCACCTGGAGGTCGTGGAGGACCCGCGCGAGTGGCCGGAGTACTCCGGCGCAGCGGTCGCCGGCGTCTCCGGGTTCGGCTTCGGCGGCACCAACGCCCACGTCGTGCTCGTCGCGCCGGAGGGCGCGGCACCGGCGGCGCGGGACGTCCCCGAACGTCCCGACGTGATCGACTGGGCCGGCGTCCAGGAGTACGGCGGCGAGGAGTCGGACGGTGACCCGGCGGGACGCGCGCTGCCGCGTCTGCTCCCGGTCTCCGGGCTGCTGCCCTCGCGGCGTCGGACCGCCGCGGCGGACATCGCGTCCTGGCTGGGGGAGACCGGCAGGGCCGGCAACGCCGTGCTCGCCGGTGCCGCCGGGGTGCTCGGCGAGCGCAACCACGGCCGCTCGCGCGGTGTGGTCCTCGCCCACGACACCGACGAGGCCGTCGCCGGGCTGACCCGCCTGGCCGAGGGGCGCAAGGGCGCGGGCATCTCCGTCGCCGACAGCCCCGAGCGCGAGGGCGCGGTGTGGGTGTTCTCCGGTTTCGGCTCCCAGCACCGCAAGATGGGCAAGGAGCTGCTCACCCTGTCGCCGCTGTTCGCCCAGCGTCTCGACGACGTCGACGAGGTCGTGCAGCAGGAGGCCGGCTACTCCGTGGTCGAGATGATCCGGGACGACGCGCAGAACTTCACCACCGAGACCGCCCAGGTCGGCATCACCGCCATCCAGATCGCCCTGACCGACCTGATGACCGCCCTGGGGCTGCGTCCCGCGGCGATCGTGGGCCAGTCGATGGGCGAGATCGCCGGCGCCTACGCCGCCGGCGGGCTGTCCATGGAGGACGCCGTGACCATCGCCTGCCACCGTGCGCGGTTGATGGGCGAGGGCGAGAAGCTGCTGCCCGAGGACAAGCAGGGCGCGATGGCCGTGATCGAGCTCGGCGTGGAGGACCTGGTGGAGTTCCAGAAGGAGAACCCGCAGTTCGCCGCCGTGGAGCCGGCGGTGTACGCCGCCCCGGGCATGACCACGGTCGGCGGGCCCGCCCAGCCGGTCGCGGACCTGGTGGCCCACCTGGAGGGCGAGGGCAAGTTCGCCCGCATGCTCAAGGTCAAGGGCGCCGGGCACACCAGCATGCTCGACCCGATCCTCGGTGAGCTCCACGCGGAGATCGCCGGGATCACCCCGCTCCCGATCCACACCCCGGTGTACAGCAGCGTGGACCGCGGCGTGGTCTACCAGCCGGGCGACACCGTGCACGACGCGGACTACTTCCTGCGCTGCACCCGCTACTCGGTGTGGCTGTCGGACGCCACCGGACGGCTCTTCGACGAGGGCTTCCGCACCTTCGTGGAGTTCTCCCCGAACCCGGTCGCGCTGATGCCGATGATGAACACCGCCTTCGCCCACGACGCCGGCGAGTCCAGCCTGATGTACCTGCTCAAGCGCAAGGAGCCCAGCGTGGACACGCTGCTGGCCACCGTCGCCGAGCTCTACGTGCGTGGCGGCGAGGTCGACTTCCGTCGCCTGAACTCCTCCGACGGGCGCCCGCTGCGCCGTGGGCGCGCGGTGTCCGGCATCCCCGGGGTGCACTGGAACCTGCAGCGCTACTGGACCGCGGCGCGTCCCGGCGGCGGGTCGGTGCGCGGGGTGCCGGGGCGCCGGGTGGCGCTGCCGGACGGACGGACCGCGTTCGCCGTCGCCGCCGCGGAGGTTCCCAGCGTGGACGCCGTCGCCGAGGCCGCCGCGCGAGCGGTCGTGCCGGACGCCGTGCTCGCCGCGGTGGAGACCTACGGCTCCCTGCCGACCGAGGGTGAGGTGACCACCCTGGTGGCACGTACCCTCGGCGGGCTGAGTGTGCAGGTCTACGCCATGGACGGTGCAGACGAGTCGCGCCTGGCCGGTGAGGCCTTCGCCGCGTCGCCGGCGGGCGGCATGGCGGCCGGTGTCGCCGGGGCCGCTGGCGCCGCCGGTGCGTCCTCCGCGACGCCGCAGACGGAGCCGGCCGCAGGCCAGGTGTCCGGCGCCCGCAACGCCCTGCCGTCGGTGGACACCGACTCCGAGCGGTGGACCCCGGAGTCCGGGCAGAGCGTGGCAGACCGGCTGCGCAGCATCGTGTCGGAGTCGATGGGCTACGACGTCGACGACCTTCCCGGTGAGCTGCCGCTGATCGACCTGGGCCTGGACTCGCTGATGGGCATGCGGATCAAGAACCGGGTGGAGTACGACTTCGACCTGCCGTCGCTGAACGTGCAGGCCCTGCGCGACGGCTCGGTCGACGAGGTCATCTCCCTGGTCGAGCAGATGGTGCAGGAGAAGCTCGACGGCGTGACGCACACGCCGGCCGCTGAGGGTGCCGAGACTGCCGCCGACGCCGCACCGGCAGCCGAGGCCGCCGAGGCAGCCGACTCCCAGGGTGTCGGCGTCGCCCCGCGTGACGCCTCCGAGCGCATGGTCTTCGGCACGTGGGCCTCGCTCACCGGTGCCGCCCCGGCCGGCGTCACCAGCGCACTGCCGCAGGTCGACGCCGACACCGCCGCGGCGATCGCCGCCCGGCTGAGCGAACGCTCCGGCGCGGAGATCAGCGCCACCCAGGTCGCCGAGGCCGGCACCCTGGAACCGCTGGCCAACCTGGTGCGCGCCGTCTTCGAGACCGCGGTGGACGGCAACATCCGTGTACTGCGTGCCCGCCCCGAGGGGTCGGACAGCCCGGCGGTCTTCGTCTTCCACCCCGCCGGCGGGTCCAGCGTGGTGTACGAGCCGCTGACCAGGCGTCTGCCCGCCGACGTGCCGGTCTACGGTGTGGAGCGTCTGGAGGGCACGCTGGATGAGCGGGCCGACGCCTACGTCGCCGACATCACCGAACTGGCCGACGGCCGTCCGGTCGTCCTCGGCGGGTGGAGCTTCGGTGGCGCGCTGGCCTTCGAGGTCGCCCACCGCCTGGAGAAGGCCGGTGAGGTCACCGTGGGCCACCTGGAGCTGCTCGACCTGGTGCGTCCGGCGAACCCGGCCCCGGACACCACCGAGGAGATGCACGCGCGCTGGGACCGCTACGCCGCCTTCGCCGCGAAGACCTACGGTATCGAGCTGCCCGTCCCGCACGACCTGCTCGAGGCCCAGGGTGAGGAGGCGCTCATCGGCATGATGAGCATGTTCCTGCAGAACACCGACGCCTCCTCGCACGGTCTGGCCGCCGGCGTTCTGGAGCACCAGCGCGCCAGCTTCGTGGACACCCGCATCCTCAACACCCTCGACTTCGAACGCTGGGCCGAGGTCTCCGCCCCGGTCACGCTGTACAAGTCCGAGGGTATGCACGAGGGCGCGATCGAACTCGAGCCGTCCTTCGCCGACATCCCCGCCGACGGCGGCTGGGACGGCGTGGTCGACGACCTGGAGCTCGTCCAGCTCGCCGGCGACCACCTGGCCGTGCCGGACGAACCGTCCATCGGCATCGTCGGTGCACGGATCACCGAGCACCTGCGCGACATCCCCCAGCGGAACCAGGTGCGCTAGCGTGGGATCCATGACAGGAACACCCGAAGACCCCTGGTTCGGCGACGCGGACGTCGCCGCGCAACGCACCGCACCGGGAACCGGCAGGTCCACCGCCGAGAAGCTGGACGACCTGCACTCCCGCCTCGAGGAGGCGCAGGACCCGGGCAGCGAGCGTGCACGCCAGAAACGCGACGAGGAAGGACGCACCACCCCGCGCCAGCGCATCGACGCGCTGCTCGACGAGGGGTCGTTCACCGAGATCGGAGCCCTGGGGCGCACCCCGGGTGTGCCGGACGCGCCCTACGGTGACGGCGTGGTCACCGGCTACGGCCGGGTCGACGGGCGTCCCGTCGCCGTCTACGCCCACGACAAGACCGTCTACGGCGGCTCGGTGGGCGAGACCTTCGGCAAGAAGGTCTGCGAGGTCATGGACATGGCCACCCGCATCGGCTGCCCGGTCATCGGCATCAACGACTCCGGCGGAGCCCGCATCCAGGACGCCGTGATGTCCCTGGCGATGTACTCCGAGCTCTCCCGGCGTCAGCTGCCGCTGTCCGGCCAGTCGCCGCAGATCTCGATCCTGCTGGGCAACTGTGCCGGTGGCGCGGTGTACGCCCCGGCGACCACCGACTTCCTGGTGGCCGTGGAGGACCAGACGACGATGTTCGTCACCGGCCCGCAGATCATCGAGTCGGTGACCGGCGAGAAGATCAGCATGCAGGACCTCGGCGGCGCCCGCGTGCAGGCCGCCAACGGCAACATCAGCTACGTCGGCAGCGACGAGGACGACGCCTTCGGTTACGTCCGCGAACTGCTCGCCCACCTGCCCAGCAGCGCCTTCGAGGCGACGCCGCAGGTGCCTGCCCCGTCGGACGCACCGAGCGAGCGCGACGCCGAGCTCGTCGACCTCATCCCGGACGATCCGAACTCCGGCTACGACATGATGGAGATGCTCAGCCGCATCTTCGACGACGAGGACGTGCTGGAGGTCCAGCCGGACTACGGGCAGAACGTGATCACCGCCTACGCCCGCATCGACGGCCGCCCGGTCGGCGTGGTCGCCAACCAGCCGATGTCGCTGGCCGGCTGCCTGGACGCCGAGGCGGCGGACAAGGCGGCACGGTTCATCCGCATCTGCGACGCCTACAACATCCCCCTGGTCTTCGTGGTCGACACCCCGGGCTACCTGCCGGGCGCCGAGCAGGAGAAGCTGGGGCTGATCCACCGTGGCGCCCGGCTGGGCTTCGCGATGGTGGAGGCCACGGTCCCGAAGGTGACCGTGGTGGTGCGCAAGGCCTTCGGCGGCGGCTACGCGGTGATGGGCTCGAAGAACCTCGGTGCCGACGTGAACCTGGCGTGGCCGACCGCGCAGATCGCCGTGATGGGTGCCGAGGGCGCCGCGGTGATGATCCAGGGCCGTCAGCTCGCCGCCATGCCGGAGGAGCAGCGCCCGATGGCGAAGAAGATGTTCATGGACTTCTACAACGCCAACATGACCAGCCCGTACGTGGCGGCGGAGCGTGGCTACGTCGACGAGATCATCGACCCGGCGCAGACGCGCCTGCGGTTGCGCCAGTCGCTGCGGTTGCTGCGCGACAAGCAGGTGCTCGAGCCGGAGAAGAAGCACACGATCATGCCGATGTGATCCTCGCGTGCCCGGTGTCGTCCCCCCGGGTACCAAGTTGGGGGGGGGGGGGGGTGGTTTTGG
>NZ_JBQSYJ010000016.1:0-48978 GCF_052379185.1 Corynebacterium sp. AOP12-C2-36
CCGACCCCTGGGGAGGGGGCCCGGGACTCTTTCTCTGCCGAGGGTGACTCAGGCGTCGGTCTGATCAGTCTGGTCGGTCTGATCTGCCTGGGTGCCAGTGTCGGTATCGGTGTCGTCGGGACGTCCGCCGCCCATGCCACCACCCATACCGCCGCCCATGCCACCACCCATACCGCCGCCCATACCGGTACTGGGCTCGGGGGCCTCCTCGCTGACGGACTCCAGGGTCGAGCGGATCGACTCGGAGAGCGTCTCGGCACCGGTGTCGCCGGCGGCGACCGCCCGCTCCGTGAGCTCGTCGAGGGTGTCGAGCGCGTACCCGCTGGCGATCAGCTGGTCGTACAGGTCGGAGTAGGCGCTGTCGTACATCGCACGGAACTCCTCGTTGTCGAGGAAACGCTCCTTGAGGATGCTGCTGCCACTTCCGCCGCCTGGACCACCGCCGCCTTCGCCGTCCTCGTCACCGCCGCCGGGGCCGCCCATGCCGCCTTCGGGCATCTCGCCCATGTCGCCCATCTCGGTGCCGTCGGGCATCTGCGGCATCTCACCGTCCTGCGGCATGCCCTGCATGCCGCCCTCGGGCATCTCGCCCATCTCGCCCATCTCGCCCATCTCGCCCATTGCAGCACCGTCGGGCATCTGCGGCATCTCGCCGGACGTAGCGGCGTCATCTGCGGTGCCGTCGGCGGCATCGCCCGTCGCGTCGTCCTGCGTGGTGTCGTCCTGCGTGGTGTCGGCACCCATGCCGCCACCCATGCCGCCGCCACCGCCCATGCCGCCGGACAGCGACATGTTCAGGTCCCAGGACAGGATCGTGAACTGCTCCTCGTCGGCGTCGTACCAGAGGTAGTAGTTGTTGCCCGGGCCGTCCATCGCGTCGTTGTTCGACAGGATCTCCTGCATCGCCAGGTACTCCGCGTAGGACTCCGCGTCGATGTAGTCGTCGAGCTGCTCGGCGAACTCCTCGTCGGTGGACTCGTTGAGGAACTTCAACAGGTTCATCACCGGCTGCAGGTCGTACCCGCCCTCGCTGTTGATCTGCTTGAAGGAGTCCTCGTACTCCGTCGGGTCCTCGCCCAGGTAGTCCAGGGAACCGTCGGCACGCGCCTTGTAGAGCACACCGTTGCCCAACTCGTCCGCCCACGGGGCGTCCGGGGTGTCGAGCACGATGCGCGCCACCGAGTCGCCGCCGTTGACCGACACCGAGGTGAAGCTGTAGTCCTGCGTCGTCTGGCCGGCCTCGGCGGTCATCTCCAGGGCGAGCGCCTCGTTCAACGCCACGTCTGAACCGCTGGTGGCAGGACGCAACGCGATCTCGGTCATGCCCTCGTAGGCGCGACCCTCCTCGTACTCGTCGAAGCTGATCAGCCACGGGAGGTCCTCGGGGGAGTCCTCGGAGAGCTGGATCATGCCTCCACCTCCGCCGCCCATGCCGCCCTGCTCGGCGTCGTCTGCCTCGGTGTCAGCGGTGGTGTCGTCGGCAGCAGCGTCATCGGCAGCGGCGTCGTCCTCGTTCTCGCCGGGACCGCCGCCCATCTCGCCGCCCATGCCGCCACCCATGCCGCCGCTGAGCGACGACAGCGTGGAGTTGCCCTTGAGCCGTAGCCCGACGTTCTCGATCAGCGTCCCGTCGATGGTGATGTCGGCACGGATGTACTCCTTCTCACCCTCGTTCTGGAACGTGGAGATCATCTCGTCGTACTCGGTCTGGTTGAAGGTGATGTCGATGGTGTGGTCGCCGCCGTCGTCGAAGAGGTCGGTGTCGCCCTCGATGTTCTGCGTGATCACCGTCTCGGACACCAGGTCCGAGGTGATGTACGGGCGCACCATGCTGGCACCGAAGACCAGGGCCACGACCACGCACACCGCGATGGCGGTGACGAGCAGTTTCCAGTGGTGGCGCAGCCGCACCGGCACCCGGTGCCGTAGCGGCGTGCGCTTGGCGTTGGTGGAGTCCGTCATGTCACATGTCCGTCTGGTCGTACCCGGTCAGGACGGTGGCCTTCTGGCCGGCGTTGACGACCCGGAGCTCGTTGATGAGGTCCGCGGCCTTGACGTCCTTCTTCAGCTTCGCGGTGTAGCTGTACTCCACCAGCGACCCGCCGCGCACGCTCTCGGTGCTGATCAGCTCGTACTCGGTGGTGTTGCGGATCAGGATGTCGTCGATGACCGGGCTGTAGTCGTCACCGTCGGCGGGGACCTGCAGCTTCACGACCTGACGCTGGACGTCCAGGGCGAACCAGTTGAACCGGTGCATCACCAGGATCACCGCGCAGATCACGACGGTGGCCAGGATCGCGAGCGTGTAGAAGCGGGTACCGCAGGCCATGCCGATGCCCATCACCAGGAAGATGAAGCCCACGTCACGGGTCTCCTTGATGGCGTTACGGAAGCGGACCACGGACAGGGCACCCACCAGGGCGAACGCCCGGGCCACGTTGGAGCCGACGACGAGCATGATCAGGGAGATCAGCATGCCCAGGATGATCAGGGTCTGCACGTAGCCCTGGCTGTAGCTGATGTTCTTGTGGGTGTTGCGGTAGACCCAGGCGACCACGAGGCTGCAGACGAAGGCCAGGGTCAGGGAGAGCAGGACGTCAGCGACGCTGAACGTTCCGGAGAGGTCGGTGAGACCGAAATCGAGGTTCATGGGGAAGTCTTTCTGCTGGTGACGAAAAGTTGGTTGGGGGAAGGGGATCAGTGCACGTGACTGTGGCGGGGCACGTACTCCGCCGGTGCATTCTGCTCGGACGGACCCGAGGTGTCGGACGCCTCGGCCGCCTCGGCGCCCAGCGCCGCGGGGTCGACGTGGTCGTCGTCCGGGGCGTGGAACAACGAGCGCGGCGCCATGCCGTGGGCCTCGACGCTCTGGCAGTACTTCGAGATCCGCTGGACCTGCAGGTCGTGGCGGGCGGCCATGTCGGTCACCCAGTAGGGTGCGCGTTCGTTGACCTTGACCTCCATCACCGCCAGGTCCGGGCGGATGATGTAGCGGCTGTCGGTCTCGGCACGCAGGTCGAAGTCGCGGTCGCGGCCACGTACCCGGTGGTCCAGGGTGACCCGCAGGCCGAGGTCGGCGTCCGTTCCCACGTACGGTTCCCGGCGGTAGCCGGTCATCGCCATGGGACGCAGGTCCAGGCGGATGACCAGGTCCAGGACCTCGTCGATGAAGCTCTGGTCGGCGCCGGGGTACTCCACACGCTGGCGGCGGTCGCACAGGTCCAGGGCCAGGTTGTAGGGCAGCATCACCCGGCGTTTCTGGGTGACACGGTTGACCCGCTGCTTGATCTCCACGGAGACCATCGAGTCGGCGGTGAGCGGTTCGTCGGCCCCGCCGGTCTCGCCGTAGCGGCGGATCCGCAGCTTGCGGCGGAACTTCAGGCCCTCGATCTTCTCGTAGTAGAAGCGCAGGTTGTCGGTGTCGTAGTAGACGCTCCACACCCCGTAGCCGCGTTCGCCGGCGTGCGGGTCGCGTTCCATCCGGTCGGTGAGCTCCTGGCGGATCGCCGGGATCTGCTCGGCGGGCACGAGGTACTTCAGCTCGTAGCGGTTGAAGGAGTGCAGTTTGCCCGGGGCGCGCAGTTCGTGGCTGAGTTTGTTCGGCTTCGTCATGGTTGTTCCTTTCCTCAGGTGTCGTGCTCAGGTGTCACTGAGCGGGAGTTCGGTGACGAGGGTGAAGATGTCGTTGTCCTTTCTGAGCGTGACGGTGCCGCCGGCGGCGGTGACCCGCTCGCGGAGCCCGGTCAGGCCCAACTGGCCGCTGGGCGCGTTCGGCTGGTTCGGGTCGGCCCGCGACGTCGGGTTGGTGACGGTGACCAGCACCGAGTCGTCCAGCACGGAGACGCTCGCGTTGGCGGCGCGTCCGGAACCGTGCTTGTGGGCGTTGGTCAGGCCCTCCTGCACCACCCGGTAGGTCACCTGGCCGACGGTGGTGCCGACGCGGTCCGGGTCGCCGTCGGCGCGCAGGGTGACCTTCATGCCGGTGGCGGTCATGGAGTCGACCAGGGCGTCGAGGTCGCGCAGGCCGGGCTGCGGGTGCCGCGTCGCGGCGTCCTCCCGCAGGTAGTTCAGCAGGACGCCGATGTCGCCGAGCACCTCCCGGGAGGCCGCGCGGATGGTGCCGAGGGATTCGCGGGCCTTGTCGGGGCGGGTGTCCAGGGAGCTGGACGCCACGCCGGCGTTGAGGCTGATCACGGAGATCTGGTGGGCGACGGTGTCGTGCAGGTCCTGGGCGATGCGCAGGCGTTCCTCCGCCACGCGGCGGCGGGCCTCGGCCTCACGGGTCTGTTCGGCGCGTTCGGCGCGTTCGGTGGCCGCCCGGGTGAACTCGCGGCGAGAACGTGCGCTGTCGCCGAGTGCGCCGGCGATGGCGATGCCCGCGGCGATCTGGAAGACCTGCGGGTCCAGCGCCATCTGCTCGGTGGTGAACAGGCTGATCACGGCGACGAGGACGGCACCGACACCGCACAGGGTGAAGGACACGGGACGTCGGGTCTGGTTGGCGACACTGTAGGCGGCGATGATCGCGGCGATGCCCGGGCCGAGGGGCTGGATGTCGGCGAGCAGGGTGCTGAGGTAGATGCACAGTGCGGCGAGGAACACCGACACCGGCACGCTGCGGCGCAGCGGGATCTGCAGTGCGGCGATGAGGGAGAGGATCACGGGGGCGAGCGTGGGGAGCAGCTCGGGGAAGGCCGCCCCACCGGGGCCCGCCATCGGCGGACGCGGGCTGGGGAACGCGGAGGGGATCATGACGAGGATCATGAGTGCCACGTCCCCGGCCCACCGCGGGATGCGGTGCTCCGGATGAGGTCGACTGGTCATGTGACCATTCTTTCCCCGGCGGGGCCGGGGCGAATCCCGCAGACGTGGGATTCTGGCGTACCACGTTCGTGGTACGACGGCAGATACCCGCTAGATCTCGATATCGAAATCGTCGGCGTCGCCCCTGCTCCTGGTAGGACGCCGCGGCGCGCAGGCGCGCGAGGTCGGCCTGCGTGCCGGACTTGCCGCGTCGCCAGTAGCCGAAGACCTGGACCTGGTCCTTCGGCAGCTCCAGGACCTTGAGGCAGTGGTGGCGCACGCCGCGGATGTCCTCGCGCTCACCGGCGGCCCAGAAGACCGTCGTGTCGTCCGAGGGGAGCTCGCCGACGAGGTCGGCCAGGGGAGTGCCCGCGGTGCCGTCGGCGAGGCGGACGTCCGCGCCGGGGAAGTCGGCGGCGTAGGCCGTCGGGTCGCCGTCCGGCACGGCCAGGGTCACGGTGTCCACGGCCACCGCGCGGGCGATCGCGCTGGCGGCGGGGTACGCCGAACCGTCCGCCAGCAGGTGGATGCGCTGTTCGGGGGAGGTGCGCGTCGGCGCGGGGTGCGGACGCGGCCCGGCGAAGGGCACGAGGTCGCCGGGGGTCAGACCGCGCAGCCAGCACATCATCGGCGAGTCCTCGCCGTGCACCACCACGTCCACGTCCAGGGTCGCGGTGTCGCGGTCGAAGGCGGCGACGGTGTACACCCGCCGGCACGTGTCGGGCTGGCCGGTCATCTCGCCGATCGCGTCACCGGGGTCCGGGATCGCCAGACGCACCGCCAGGTTGGTGGGCTCCCAGGCGGCGTGGTCGGTGATGCCGGCGACGTGGCCGGTGACCCGCACCAGCCACGGGTGGCGCGGGGTCACCGAGGTGACCTCCATGGCCAGTTCGCTCAGGCCCCGGGTGTGCTCCTCGCTGCTGAGGACCGAGGTCACGACCTCTTCGTCGGTGCTGGTTGTGGTGCTGTTGTTCATGCGGCTCCTTTCCGGGGGCGTCACAGGTTGCTGAAGTAGGTGTCGAGTTCGTCGAGCAGCCACGGGATGGCCAGCGCCGTCGGCGCGCCGAGGGCGGTGGCGGCGGCGGACTGCAGCTCGGCGGCCGTGCCGGCCTCCACGGACGGCAGTGACGACCAGCCGGAGAGCCCGTCGGGCAGGTCGTCCGGCGTCGTGCCGCGCACCCACACGGCCAGCAGGTCCATGTCGAGCAGGCTGATGTTCTCGGCCGACACCTCGATGCCGCGGGCGTTCGCCTCGCCCTCGATCTCGTCGGCGGTGAGGTCCATGCCCAGGTCGGTGAAGAACTTGTTGGCCGCGTCGTCCTCCGAGGACAGCACGCTGAACGAGCCGTCGGTGTAGGCGGCGTAGGCGAAGCTCGCCCCGTCGACCGCCGGGTACTCCTCGGTGACCTGTGCCATGCGCTCGTCGACGTCGGCGACGACCTCCTCGGCCCGGTCCTGTTCGTCGAGGACGCGTCCGGCGGCGGTGGTGACCTCACGCCAGTCGTCGACCTTGCCGGTGCCGACGGTGGCCACCGTGGGCGCGATCTCCGACAGGGCGTCGTAGGTCGCCTGATCGGGCACGTAGCCGGCGAGGATCACGTCCGGGTCCGTCGCGGCGATCTCCTCCAGGCCGAAGGACTCGATGGCGTTGCCGCCGCCCCCGGTGTTCGTGATCGTCTCGGCTGCGGCCCCGGAGGCTTCGGTGTTCCACGGCACGGTGTCGTCGGTGAAGACGGAACTGATGACCTGCGTGGACACCGGGTGGCCCAGTGCGGCGAAGGAGTCCGACCACGCCTGGCTGAAGCTGATGGCGCGCTCCGGGTTCACCGGCACCTCGGTGCTGCCGTAGGCGTGCTCCACGGTCTCGGTGCTGTTGCTGTTCTCGGCGCTTGCCTCGGTACTGGTGCTGCTCTCGTCGTCCGAGGACGACGAGCACGCCGCCAACCCGACCACGCACGCGCACGCCACGAGCACCGACATGCCCCGTGTTCCTGCTGTTCCCACTTCTTGTCCTCCTTGTAGCTAAGCCTGACCTTGTTTACGGGGGACGAGTGTACGGTCGGACGCATGGCCCGGATTGACCGTATGACGCAACCTGTTGAACTCAGGTTCCCCGTGTTCTTCTGGACGCTCACCGGCTCCGCGCACGTGGTCGTCGGCAGGGGGACGAGCGCCAGCCTGCGGCTCGGCGAGGGGCGCGGCGTGTGGGTCAACGCAGGTCAGCGCCTGCACGTCGACCGTGGACCGGACGCCGTGGTGCTCGGCATGCGCTGCCGTGGCGACGACGCCCTGCCCTTCACCGTGGACGGCGGGGCGACCACCGGGGCGGTGGACGCCGCCTGGCACGACCGGCTCGTCGACCAGTTCGCCTCGAGCCTGGGCTACCTGCAGGAGGAGCAGCGTGGCCCCGCCCCGGCGGCGATGCCCACCTCCACCGGCGCGCGCGAGGCAGCTCGCATCCTGCTCGACGACCTGAGCACGCCCGTCGACGTCGCCGACCTGGCCTCCGCCGTGCACCTGTCGGCGGCCACGCTGCACCGCCGCTTCCGGGAGGAGACCGCGTTGAGCGTGGGGCAGTGGCGGGCGCGGGCCCGGGTCGCCGCCGCCGAGGCGTACCTGCGCGAACCCGGGGCCACCCTGGCGAGCGCCGCGCACCGGGTGGGCCTGTCCTCCGCCTCGGCCCTGTCGCGGCTGATGCGCACGACATCCGTCCCGGTCCGGGCCCCGGTGCAGGCCGGTGCGGCACGCTCGACGTGGCCGCGCACCAACCGGATGCACGTGCTGGTCTGGGTGTACCGCGGCAGTGCACGGGTCTCCGCCGGTGAGCTCACCGTGGACCTCGGCGAGGGGGAGCTGACCTGGCTACCGGCCGGGATCCCGAACGTCGTGCGCATGGACGCCGGCAGCCTCGTGCTGCCGGTCGGCGCACGCGTCGGCAGGACGCCGCGGGCCGGTGGGCCGGTCCGCGTCCACCCGCAGGACGCCGCCGCGTTGCTCGCGGCGTCCGCACGCGAGTACGACCCGATCGAACCCACCACCACGGCGCTGGTGGACGGGCTGTTCTACGGTTACCTCGCCCACGGTTCCGAGGACGACCGGCAGGGCTCGCGGCTGATGACGCGGCTGCTCGAAGAGTTCCACCGCCAGCCGTCGTCGGACCGGTCGGTGGGGCAGTGGGCGGAGCTCCTGGGCTGCACCCGGGACGAGCTGGACGAGGCGCTGGACGGGGGATTCCGCCGGTGGCGGACCTCGGCGAGGATGGGCATCGCCCGCCAACTGCTCTTCGCCGGGGTGGACGTGCGCAGCATCGCGAAGCACCTCGGCTACTCCGGCACCAGTTCCTTCAGCCACGTCTTCGCCCGCGAGCACGGCGTGCCGCCGAGCGGCTACCGGGGCTACGTGTGATCGCCGCCGGTTCCATTAGAGTTGTCGTATGGAACACACTGCGAAGCACGACATCAAGCCCCGTTCCCGTGACGTGACCGACGGCCTGGAGAAGACCGCCGCGCGAGGCATGCTCCGCGCGGTGGGTATGGGAGACGACGACTGGGACAAGCCGCAGATCGGCGTCGCCAGCTCCTGGAACGAGATCACCCCCTGCAATCTCACCCTCAAGAAGCTCGCCGGCTTCGCCAAGGAAGGCGTGCACGCCGCCGGCGGCTACCCCCTGGAGTTCGGCACGATCTCCGTGTCCGACGGCATCTCCATGGGGCACGAGGGCATGCACTACTCGCTGGTGTCACGCGAGGTCATCACCGACTCCGTGGAGACGGTCATGTCCGCCGAACGCCTCGACGGCTCCATCGTGATGGCCGGCTGCGACAAGTCCATCCCCGGCATGCTCATGGCGGCGGCCCGCCTGAACCTGTCCTCGGTGTTCCTCTACAACGGCTCGACGATGCCGGGGCAGGCACGCCTGAGCGACGGTACGGAGAAGGAGGTCACCCTCATCGACGCCTTCGAGGCCGTCGGCGCCTGCCGCGCGGGCAAGATGTCCGAGGAAGACGTGGGAATCATCGAACGCGCCGTGTGCCCCGGCGAGGGTGCCTGCGGCGGCATGTACACCGCCAACACCATGGCCTCGGCCGCCGAGGCGATGGGCATGAGCCTGCCGGGCTCCGCCGCCCCGCCGGCGATCCACCGCAACCGCACCGAGTACGCCCGGCAGTCCGGCAAGGCCGTGGTCGGGCTGCTGGAGAAGGGGATCACCACCCGCGACATCATCACCCGCGAGTCACTGCTCAACGCCGTGGCCGTGGTCATGGCACTCGGCGGCTCGACCAACGCGGTGCTGCACCTGATGGCCATCGCCCACGAGGCGGAGGTCGACCTGAAGCTGCAGGACTTCAATGACGTCGGCGACCGCGTGCCGCACTTCGGCGACCTCAAGCCGTTCGGACGCTACGTGATGAACGACGTCTTCAAGGTCGGCGGCATCCCCGTGGTCATGCGCGCCCTGCTGGACGCCGGACTCATCGACGGCAGCTGCCTGACGGTTACAGGCCGCACGGTGGCGGAGAACCTCGCCGAGATCAACCCGCCGGACCCCGACGGCAAGATCCTGCGCAGCCTGGACGAGCCGCTGCACGCCACCGGCGGGCTGAGCATCCTGCGCGGCTCCCTGGCCCCGGAGGGTGCGGTGGTCAAGACCGCCGGCTTCGACGCCGAGGTCTTCGAGGGCACCGCCCGGGTGTTCAACCAGGAGAAGCCGGCGATGGACGCCGTGCTCAACGGCGAGCTGAAGAAGGGCGACGTGGTGGTCATCCGCTACGAGGGGCCCAAGGGCGGCCCCGGCATGCGCGAGATGCTGGCGATCACCGGCGCGATCAAGGGTGCCGGCATCGGGAAGGACGTGCTGCTGATCACCGACGGGCGCTTCTCCGGCGGCTCGACAGGCCTGGTCATCGGGCACGTCGCCCCGGAGGCCGTGGACGGTGGGCCGATCGCCTTCGTCGAGGACGGTGACCCGATCCGGGTGGACATCCCCTCGCGCAGCATCGACCTGCTCGTCGACGAGGAGACCCTGGCCCAGCGTGCCGAGGGGTGGACCCCGCCGCCGAACCCGCGGCTGCACGGGGTGCTGGGCAAGTTCGCCAAGCTGGTGCAGTCCGCCTCGCTGGGAGCGGTGACGAACGTGTGAGACCGGGTTCGATAGGGTACTTACCATGTCGAACGAAATGTCCCGCGTGGCGCGCGCCGTCATCTCCACCGTCGACGGGACACCCCCGGCGCCGCGTCAGCGCCGCCGGGCGCCCTACGACGTCGCCAAGAGTCTGCTGCTGGGGCTGTTCTGGGTACAGAACATCCGGGTGCGCATCGAGGGGGCGGCCAATATCCCGCTGACCGGCGGGGTGGTCCTGACACCCAACCACCGGGCCTACTACGACATGCTCCCGGTACACGGCCCGATGGTGGTGCGCGGGGACCGCAAGCCGCACGCCCTGCTGAAGAAGGAGGCCTTCGCCAACCGGTGGATCACGAAGCTCTTCGTCGAACTCGGCGGCATCCCGGTGGACCGCACGCCCGGCAAGGGCGGACAGTCGCTCACGGAGGCGGCGGACGCCCTGGCCCGGGGTGAGGTCGTGGCGGTCTTCCCGCAGGGCACCATCCGTCACGAGGAGGAGATCGGCGAGCTGAAGACCGGCGCGGTACGGATGGCCGCGCAGTCCGGTGCCGTGATCGTGCCGGTGGGCTGCTCGGGAACACAGAAACTCTGGACCAGGGGGCAGCGGCCCCGGCTCGGCGGACGCCGGGTGACGGTGCACGTGGTCGTCGGTGAACCCTTCACCGCCAGCGGGGACGTGGGGGAGGACAACCGGGAGCTGCAGGAGCGGATGCAGCAGGTCAAGGACAGGGCAGACAGGGCGGACCAGGCGGACAGGAGCTATTCCGGCAGGTAGTCGTTCGTGGTGGCCGCCGCACCGTCCACCAGTGTGTCCAGCAGGCCGTTGTCGCGCAACCAGTCGGCGTAGTCCGCCCAGGTCTGCGGGTCCTGCACACCGAAGGTGGTGTCGCCGTCACTGTTGCCCTCGCGCAGGATGTCCACGGTGGCGTCGACCATCTTGGCCAGCAGGTCCGGGTCGTATGCCCCCTGGGTCACCGGGGTCATGGCGTCGACCGCCAGGTCGGGGTCCTGCAGGGCGGCGTCGTGTCCGGCGGCGGTGCCGGCGAGGAACCGCCGGACGCGGTCGGCGTAGTCGGCGTCCTGCGCCAGGCGCGTGGGGTTGGCGATGATCACCAGCTCCGCGGAGGAGGGGATGCCCATCTCCGTGGCGCTGAGCGTGGTGATGTCGGTGCGTTCGGCCAGTTCCACACCCTCGATGTTGGGGTAGGCGCCGAAGATGGCGTCGACCTGGTCGCTGAGCAGTGCCTGGTTCAGGTTCTGCTGCACGTTCGGGGTGGTGATCGTGGAGCCGTCGAAGCCGGCCTTCTCGGCGATGAAGTCCAGCGAGGCGGTCTGCGAGGGCGAGCCGGAGGTCGCCACCGTCTTGCCCTCCAGGTCCGCCGGGGTGGTGATGCCGGAGGACTTCTTGGTGATCAGTGAGTTCAACGGGGTGGGGATCAGGGCGCCGACGTTGATCACGTCCAGGCCCTCGGCGCGGGCGAGGATGGTCGAGGTCTCGTAGCTGACGGCCAGGTCGGAGCGTCCCAGGGAGACGTCCTTCGCCGCGTCGGCGGTGTTGCCGGGCAGCAGGAACTCCACGTCCAGGTCCCGGTCCTCGTAGGCGCCGGTGTGCTCGGCGGTGTAGAGGGCCAGGTGGTCGGGGTTGGGGTTCCAGTCCAGCAGCACACGGGTCTGGTCTGCGGAGTCGGAGGCGTCCCCGCCGTATGAGCAGGCGGCGAGCGAGAGCACCGTGGCGGCGGTGACGATCACGGCGGCGGGACGGGAGAGCAGCTTGGAGGGGGTCATCGTGAGCCTTTCGGTGCCCAGGGGCAGCAGAGTCGTTCCAGCAGGGTGGCGGTGAGCAGGAGGAGGGCGGACATGAGGGTGAGGACCACGACCAGGGCGAACACGTAGTCGGTCTGCAGCCGGGGGATGGCCTGCATCAGCAGGTAGCCGATGCCGTCGGAGGAGCCGGTGTACTCGGAGAACACCGCGGCGACCGGAGCGTAGGTCACCGCGACGCGCAGCCCGGCGAAGCCGGCGGGCAGGGCGGAGGGGAAGCGCAGCCGCCAGAACACCGAGACGCGGGTGCCGTGCATGCTGCGCATCGTGTCCACCAGCCGGTCGTCCACCCCGCGGATGCCGGCGAGCAGGTTCATGGCGACGGGGAAGAAGCACACCAGCGCCACCACGATCACCTTCGGCAGCATGCCGTAGCCCAGGGCGATGGTGAGGATCGGGCCGAGAACGATCGTGGGGATCGCCTGCGAGGCGATGAGCAGCGGGGTGAACGCCCGGCCGATGACCGGCAGGTACCCGGCGGCGACGGTGACCAGCAGGGCCACGGCCACCCCGGCACCGATACCGAGCAGGGTCTCCGACACCGTCAGCCACGTCGCGGAGGCCAGCCGGTCGGCCCAGTTGACCTGCAGGGCGGTGAACACCGCCCCCGGTGACGGCAGGACGTAGTCCTCCACCCGGTCACCGGCGGTGGCCCAGAGCCACGCCAGTGCCACGAGGACGACGGTGACCACCGGCGGCAGCACGGTGGTGGTGAATCTGCGGACCATCACGCACCCCCGGCGAGTTCGCGCAGCAGCGCCGAGCGGGCGGCGGCGAACCCCGGGTCGGCCAGGACGTCCTCCCGGGCGCGTCCGCGCCGGCGGTCGAACCAGCCCTCGCGGCTGCGTCCGGCAGGCTCCACGCTCCCGTCGGCCACGAGCACCACGCGGTGGGAGAGCAGCAGGGCCTCGTCCACGTCGTGGGTGACCATGACCATGGTGGTGTCGGTGGTGCTGAGCACCCCGTGCAGCCAGTCCTGGATCTCGGCGCGGGTGATCGCGTCCAGGGCCCCGAGCGGCTCATCGGCCAGCAGCACCGGCTTGTCCGCCAGCAGCGCGCGGGCCAGGGCGGCACGCTGGCGCATCCCGCCGCTGAGCTGGTCGGGACGGTGCCGGGCATGGTGCTCCAGCCCGCACCACGCCAGGGTCTCGGTGGCGCGTTCCCGGGCGGCACGGCGTCCCACGCCCCGGTTGCGCAGCGGGACGGCGACGTTGTCGCGCACGCTGAACCACGGCAGCAGGCTGTCGCCCTGCGGCATCAGCGCACAGTGGGCCAGCCGGGCGTCCGCACCGGAGCCGTCGCGCACGCGCACCGTGCCGCGGGCGGGTTCGAGCAGGCCGGCGACGAGATGCAGCAGGGTGGACTTCCCGCAGCCGGAGCGGCCGATGACGGCGACATGCTCCCCGGCAGGGACGGTGAGGTGCACGTCCGTGAGGACGGCGGGTGAATTCGGGTAGGCGACGTCGACATGGTCGAGCGCCACCGCCGGGACTTCCGGCATGGGACATTCCTCCGCTCATGTGAATGAGTTCAGGTTCAGCGGGTGTGATCTCAGCCCCTGCGTGCAGGGACACCCCGTGTCTGTTGATCTGTGTTCAGTTGGTGACAACATCATAGGCTATCGGTACAACGACCCCGGTGTCCGCCCGAACGACGAACGGAACGCGGTGATGAACGCACTGGGGGAGGAGTAGCCGCATGCGGCGGCGACCTGCGTCACCGGGGCCCCGTCGGCCAGCAGGAGAGTGGCGCGGTGCAGCCGCACCTGATGACGCCACGTGGTGAACCCCATCCCGCACTCCGCCCGGAACAACCGCGACAGGGTGCGTTCGCTCGCCCCCACCCGGCGTCCCAGCGCCGCCAGAGGGAGGGTGGCCGACAGGTCCTCCTCGACGACGCGCTGCACGTCGCGCAGGCGTGGGTCGTGCACCGTGGGCAGCATCGTCGGCGGGGCGTCCGTGGCGACCAGCTGGTCGGTGAGCACGCCGAGGAGGCGGTGCTGCGCGGCGGTGACCGGTGCACCGGCGTCGGCGCAGGCCACGGCGAGCTCCCGGAACAGCGGGGTCGCCGGGACCAGGAAGGGCAGAGGGGGTGTGCCGGGGAACTCCGGCACCCCGACCAGGTGCACCGTGGCGCTGCCGTGCACCGTCCAGCTGTGGACCGTGCCGGACGGGACGAACACGGCCCGCACCGACGGTGTGAACCACGTGCCCTCCGGGACGAGGACCTCCAGCACCCCGGAACTGGCGTACACGATCTGGTGGGTGTCGTGGGAGTGCGGGGTCACGTCGGAGCCCGGGCCGAGGCGACGGGTCTCGGTGGGCGCGGTGGCGACGTGGCGGATTCCTGACATTGGTCGTCAGTCTAGTGAAAGCGCGCCGGGTACGGGGTCTGCGACGGTGGACCCCATGACCCCGCACGCCGCCAGTACCGCCGCCAGCCCCGCCGCCAGACGCAGCGTCCGCCTGCTGTCCTACTCCCACGCCACGGTCGACTTCTACCAGGGCGCGGTCGCCGCCCTCGTCTCCTTCCTCGTGCTGGAACGCGGCTACGGCTACGCCGCGGCGGCCGGGGTGGTGCTGGCGTCCTCCCTGGCGTCGTCGGTGGTCCAGCCGCTGTTCGGCGTGCTCGGCGACCGCTGGCGCATGCGCTGGCTGATCCCGGTGAGCATCGCCGTCGCCGGGGCCGGCATCGCCGCGGTGGCGGTCTCGGAGGCGTTGTGGGTGACCGTGCTGGTCGCCGCGGTGTCCGGCGTCGGGGTGGCCGCCTACCACCCGGCCGCGGCGGGACGCGCCCGGCAGATCAGTGGCAACGACCACGTGGTGATGTCCTGGTTCTCCCTCGGCGGCAACCTCGGTTTCGCCGTGGCGCCGGTGGTCGTCGCCGCCACGGTCGGTGTGCTGGGCCTTCGCGCCAGCCCGCTGCTCGCCGTGCCCGCGGTGACCGGGATCGTCGCGGCCGTGTGGGCCGGGCGCGTGCACGCCGCGCAGGACGCACCGGCCGGTGCGTCCGGTACGGCTGGTGCGTCCGCGCTGCCGGAGGACTGGGGGAGTTTCCTGCGCACCACCGTGGCGATCATGTGCCGCTCGGTGGTCTTCGTGGGCATCGGCTCGTTCATCGTGCTGTTCATGCACGAGTACCGGGGCGTGGGGGACGCTCTGGCCTCTGCCTCCCTGTTCGTGTTCTACCTCGGTGGCGCCGTCGGCACCGCGCTCGGCGGCCACCTCGCCCGGCGGTGGCCGCGCACCATGGTGCTGCGGGCGTCCTACCTGGTGGCCACGCCCGTGATCGCGGGCATGCTGCTGATCCCGGGGCCCGTCGCGTGGATCTTCATCGCGCTGACCTCCGTGGTGCTCTACGTGCCGTTCTCCCTGCACGTCACACTCGGGCAGGACTACCTGCCGCGGCACCCCGGCACCGCCAGCGGTGTGACGCTCGGCCTGGCGGTCTCGGTCGGCGGGGTGGCGTCGCCGGTGATCGGCGCGGCCGCCGACACCGTGGGTCTGGAGGTTGCGCTGCTGCCGCTCATCGCCCTGCCGCTGCTCGCCGCCGCGGTGCTGACCGGGGTGCGCGACCCCTCACGAGAACACCGACAGGGCGAAGACCAGGAAGAGCATCAGGTGCGCCGCCCCGTGGATCGCCGTGACCCGGCGGCCGGTGAAGCTCGCCACTGACAACAGCAGCGTGACCGCCAGCAGCACCAGGTTGGTGGGGGACTCGAAGAGCACCACGTGCTGCCCGGTGGCCATGCCGATGACCAGCACCGCCGGGATCGTGAGCCCCACCGTGGACACCAGGGCGCCGTGGCACAGGTTGCTGACCCGCTGGATCTCCCCGGCGTAGGCGGCGCGCACCGCGGTGATCGTCTCCGGCAGGAAGACGACCATGGCGATGAGCACGCCGGACAACGCCACGGGAGCGCCGGCGCGGGCCAGGCCCTCGTCCAGCAGCGTGGCCATGTCGTGGGAGAGCAGCACGATGGGCAGGACGGTGAGCAGCAGGACGACCGAGCGGGCGATGATCTCCGGGCGGTGCCCGGCACCGTCGGCGCGCGGCGCCGGGGCGTCCTGCGTGGTTTTCTGCGTGGTTGTTTCGGCGGTGACCTCCCGGAAGTCGGCGGCCTGCGCGCCGGTCTGGCGGTACAGGAAGTAGGCGTAGAGCACCACGGTGAGCAGTGCGATGGTCACTGCCTGGACGGAGGTGTAGGAGCCGTCCGACCCGATCAGGCCCGGCATCACGAAGGCCATCGTGGACAGCACCACGAGCAGGGCGAGGTAGGACGAGGTGCCCGTCCGGTTGGGGGTGAGGTCGCCGTGGCGTGTGCCGCCGACGAGCAGGGCCACGCCGACGACGAGGTTGAGGATGATCATCGACACCGCCATCACCGAGTCGCGGGCGATGGTGGTGTGTTCGCCGGGGCCGAGCATCACCGCTGAGATCAGGATGACCTCGATGACCACGATCGACAGGGTCAGCACGAGGGTGCCGTAGGGGTCGCCGAGGCGGTGGGCGAGGTGTTCGGCCTGGGCGACCACGCCGAAGGCGCAGACGACGATCACGCCGACGAGGCCGACGAGGACGGCGGTGAGTGCCGGGGTCGACAGGTCGCCGTCGAGGACGGGGCCGGCGAGGAGGGTGGCCAGGAAGGTCCCCCAGCCGAGGACGAGACGCGCGACGACGGACGTTGTGAGGGTCTCGCGCAGGGCGGATGCACTGGTCATGATCATGTACCCGGAAATTTCCGCGGGGCCGTCCCTGCTCATGCGGTGTGCCGACGGGTCGTCCCGCCGGAGTTCATGTTCGTGGCCATGGTAGCACCGGTGCGGCAGTGTGGGTGGGGGTGTCCGTCTCCGGTCAGAACGGCAGGAACACCAGCAGCCAGGCCAGCGCGGGGCCGATGAGGACGACCACCCCGGAGTACACGAGCATCTGGCGGAAGAAGCGGTCGCGGTGGGCGGAGTCCACGTTGGCCAGCACCATCGCACCGTTCGTGGAGAACGGGGAGACGTCCACCACGGTGGCGGCGATGGCGATGGCGGCGGCGGTGCCCGCGATCGGCAGGTCGCCGCTGACCAGGAACGGCGCGGCCATGGTGATGGCGATGCCGATCGTGGCGATCGACGACGCCAGCGCCGACACGATGCCCGAGAGGTAGCACAGCAGGAGCAGCCCGATCAGCGGGGCGCCGAGGGAGGACACCGCGTCGGAGATCACGTCGACAGTGCCGGCGGCCTCCAGCACCTCGATGTAGGTGATCATGCCGCCGACCAGCACGATCGTGGACCAGGAGACGTTCGCCAGGGCCGTGTGCGACGCCGCCGGCTTCAGGATCGCCAGGCAGCCGCCGATGACCAGGGACACCACACCGATGTTCAGGCCGAAGATGCCGGCGCCGAGGACCAGCGCGGCCAGACCGACCATGGTCACCACCTGGTACCAGCCGACGCGGGTGTGACGGCGCGTCGTCTGGTCCGTCCGGTCGGTCCCGCCCGTACCGCCCTCCTCGTCGGCCCTGACGAGCTCGAGGTCCGCGCGTGCCCGTGCGCCGAAGAGCTGGCGTCCGCCGAGGAAGAGGTACACGATGCACCCCATCAGCACGTTGAACCCCAGTGCCATGAGGAACAGCGTCCACTGGTGGTTGCCGAGGTCGTTGCTGCGCAGGAAGTCGTTGACGTAGATGCCGTAGACACTCAGCGGGGAGAGCAGCCCCGCCATGCCGCCGTGCACGACCATCATGCCCATCATCAGCTGGTTGATGCGGTAGCGGCGGGCGAAGGGGATGGCCAGCGGGGAGATCACGCCGATGGCGAAGATCGCGCCGATCGACATGAACGCGCCGGTCAGGGCGAAGAAGATCCAGGGCATCACCGCCCGGTTGCCGCGCACGGCCTTCATCGCCCAGTCGAGGATGATGTCGATCGTCCCGTTCTGCTGGGCGAACCCGAAGAGGTACGTCAGGCCCATCAGCGCGATCATCAGGTCCACCGGGAACCCGGCGAAGACCTGGTCGAACACCCCGTCGGCGCCGCCGCCTTCGCCTTCGCCGTCGCCGAAACCGGGTACCGCCAGGCCGACGATGAATGCACCGACCAGTCCGAGGATGCCGAGGTTGACGTTGCGTAGCGTGCCGATGAGGAAGATCAGCACCAGGACGGTGATCGTCAGGACGTGCGGGCTCACGGGACTCCTTGGCGGGTGGCGACGGGTGGATAACCGGGGTCATGGTACTCCGCTTGGTGAAGCTAACGTTCTCGGGGCCGACGCTGGCGCGGGGGTGGGCTTCGGGTCATTCCGCCCCGCGGATACGTTTGCCCCGGTAACCTGCTTATTCATGACGTTGCCCTCCGCGGGAAGGCCCGCGCACCCCTCATCTCTCCTCCCCATACGATCCACCAGACTGGCCGCCGTGCTCACCGCCGGCGCCCTCGCCGCCGTCGGTACGGTCGCGGTCCTGCCACCGGTGGTGGCGGACGCAGCGGAACGTCCTGCGCCGTCCGGCTGCGAGGCGTACGTCCCGCAGGACGCCGCTGAGTCGTCCACCAGCAGCGGTTCCGGGAGCCTCGGTAGCTCCGGCGCCGGGACGTCGCTACCGCAGGACGCCACCGGCGCCCTGGAGTGCCAGGTCCCGTCCCCGTCGATGGGCCGCGAGTTCTCCGTGATCGTGCGCCCCGCGCACACCGAGCAGAACCCCAAGGTCGCCCTGTTCCTGGACGGCGCGGACTCCGGCGAGGTCAACGGCTGGGTCGACAAGGCCGGTGCGCTCGACCACCTGGCGGAGGAGGACAAGACCCTCGTCTTCCCGGTCACCGATCCGTGGACCTGGTCGCAGAACTGGGACGAGGACGCCCCCGGCGACGCCGACGACGCTCAGTTCGAGACCTTCCTCGTCGACGAACTCCCGGATTACCTCGAGAACTCCTTCGACGTGCCGGACGGCGGGCGGGGGACCACCGGTGTGGTCGGGCTGAGCGCCGGGGCCTACGCCACGATGAACATCGCCTCGAAGCATCCCGAGCAGTACAACTCCGTCTACGCGCTCAGCGGAATCTACGACCCTCAGTCGCCGGGAGGACGCTTCGCCATCGACACCAGCGCCACCCGCCTCAGTGACCGCGGCCGGGCTCCCTGGACGTCCGAGGCCAGCCGTGCGGCGAACAACCCGACCCTCAACCTGGACAATCTCACCATGCCGGTGCTGGTCAACGTGTCCACCGGCATCGTGCACCCCGAGGAGCTGCGGAGTGAGAATCCGTCGGCCGCGATGTTCCTCGGCGGGCCAGTGGAGACGGGGACGTTCGTGATGACCGGGCAGCTCCAGGCCGAGACCGTGCGCCGGGGACTGGACAACTTCGAGTTCCGCTACGACATCTTCGGCGGTCACACCTGGCCCACGTGGCGGCGTGCGGCCTTCGACAAGGGCACGATCTGGACGTTCCTCGACAGGATCTGACGGGGAGGGTCGCCGGGGGACGTCAGCACGGGATCCAGTAGCGGCGTTTGGGTACGCTGTCGCCGGGTTTGGTGCGGAGGTCCTAAAGAACTCCTCCGTTGGCCTCGATGACGGCGGCCGATCCGGCGTTGTCGTCGTCGCACGTGAGTAGTGCCCGGTGAATGTCATGGTCGGCGAGTCGGGCCAGGGACTGGCGCAAGATTTCGGTGGCGTAGCCCCGACGTCGGAAATCCGGTGCCACGGCATATCCGATGTGACCGTCGTAGTTCAGCAGGTTCTCGGTGAGGCCGTAGCGGATGGAGGAACGACCTACGAGGGTGGGCTCGGCAGCAATCCCGGTCTCGGCTCCGTGTACTTCTGCGAGGAGGAAGTCTGCGGGGAGCCAACCTGGGGGAAGCTTGTCGCCCCGGTGCTGACACCGGACGCTCTCGAGGAAGTCCGCCCAGTCGGAACGGACGGCACCTGTTTCATCGGCCGGGCCTGCCGAGGCAGCGTTGGGGCTGAGTTGTCCTGCGCCGGCGAGGAAGTCGAAACTCTCGGTGGAGCAGGTGGCGTTCAACTCACGCACGCGGGCTTCATCGGTGGAGACGGGCAGGCGGAGCGTGAGTGGCATGGTGACCAGTGTATTGACGTTGTTGTCGAGCCCTGTCAGGGAGCGACGTTCTGGGCCCGGTTCGCGGCGACGTCGTTCTGGGTGAACTGCCCCTTGCGTCCCCACAGGAACCACAGTGCCGCGCCGAGCAGCGGGAAGGCGAGGATCAGCAGGAACCAGACCGCCTTGCCGCCGCCGGCGAGTACGTCGCTGGTGACGACGCTGACGAGTGCGGCGATGATGAAGGCCAGCAGGGCCAGGGCGATGACGCCGAGGACGACGAGTAGTGCGATGGCCCAGCCATCGGACAGGCTTCCGTCGGAGTTGGTGACCGCGGCGAGTGTGTACTGCATTGTTTTCCTCCAGAGGTGGTGGGGATGTATTGCCACCATGATGCCGCTGGGGAGGAGGTCTCGTCGTCAGACCACGGGATGATTCACGGTATGACTCACGGGAGTCGGGACGCCTCGATGAGGTGCCGGCTGGAGTACGCGGTGAACGGACGGCCCGCGCGCATGCCGGCGTCCAACTCCCGCAAGGCATCGGCGTAGCGCTCCACCGAGAAGTCCGGCACCCACCACACGCACTTGCGCAGCAGCCACACCACGGCACCGACGTCGAAGAACTGCATCCGGCAGCGGGCCGTCTCCAGGCGTCGGACGCTCAGGCCGGACGCCTCGGCGGCGGCGACCTCCCCGTCCGGCCCGTGCGGGTCCCGCGCCGCGCGTTCCACCGGATGCGGACCGAGGAAGTACTCGATGAGTTCGAAGCCGGACGCCGGACCCACGTGCTGCGCGAGGTAGCGTCCGCCGGGCTTGAGCACCCGGTGGATCTCCGACCAGTCCGGGGACACCGGGTGCCGGGAACTGACCAGGTCGAAGGACCGGTCGGGGAAGGGGAGCCGTTGCGCCCCGTGCGTCCCGACGACCTCCACGCCCCGGGGACCGAGCCGCTCGCGGGCGCGGTCCGCGTTCGGCGGCCAGGACTCCGTCACCGACATGCGACGTGGCAGGACGCGGGCCTCGTCGACCACCTCACCGCCGCCGGTGTCGATGTCCAGGGCGGCGGCACCGGGATTCTGCGCCAGGGTCCCCAACCGCGCGGACAGCAGGCCGGCGTACCCCCAGGGCGGGCGCTCCTCGGTGGCCCTGCCATCGAGCCAGGAAAAACCCAACCGTCCACGTCGGCGGCCCCGGCCTCGGCGACAAGCTCCTCGAATGACCTCATGGGGCCACTCTAACGAACCGGGAAAGCCCAACCGCACCTTGACCGTGCGGGAATTATCGCACTATCATCGTGCGGAAATATTCGAACGAATGAGGAGAAGAGCATGTCCCCATCCAGGACCTACGAACATCCCGACACAGACGACATCACCATCCACCGCGTACTTTTCGCGCTCAGTGAACCACTGCGGCTGAATATGGTTCGCATGCTCTCCGATGGTGGCGAGGTCGACAGTCTCGAGCTCGGACCCGACCTGCCTCGCTCCACCTTGACGCACCACACCAGGCTCCTCCGGGAGTCGGGCGTTGTCTTCGTCCGTGCGGAGGGGCGCAAGTGCATGATCGAGTTGCGTAGCGATGACCTTGAGTCCCGCTTCCCCGGACTTATCGACACCGTGCTCGGCGGATACGAGGAGGTGGACCCTTGATCCGCAAGGTATGGCCGTTGACCGCCGCCGCAGTTGCCCTGGGTATCGACGCCTACGTCCTCGCCGGCGTCCTGCCGCAGATCGCCGATTCCCTGTCCACCACCGCAGCGATGATCGGACTCGGTGTCACGGCGTTCACTGCCGCGTACGCGGTGGCGGGCCCTCTGTTGTCAGGACGGCTGACCCGGGGAAGCACCGCCCGTGCATTGCTGATCGCGCTCGGGGTCTTCAACCTCGGCAATCTCATCACCACCCTGGCACCTGGCGTGGAAGTATTCCTCGTTTCACGGGTCATCGCCGGTGCAGGTGCCGGCATCCTCACCGCTGTCGCCACGGCGACGGCGGCGGCCATGGTGGACGACACCGAACGGGGCCGCGCGATGTCGATGGTGACTTTCGGGCTCTCCGCCGGAACGGTCGCCGGCGTCCCCCTCGGCATGCTGATCGGCGACACAGCGGGCTGGCGGTGGACCATGGCCCTGGTCGTCGCTTTCGGAGTATGCAGCATGGCGGCGCTCGCTTTGCGAGCCCGTCACCTCCCGGTATTGGACAGTGGTGGTGGGCCGGTCTTCAGCGTGCTGCGCTCGGCGAAGACCAGCCTCGGCGTTGTGGCCGCATTCCTTCTCGGTGTCGCGAGCCTGGCGCTGTACACCTATCTCCTGCCGATGGCGGAATCCCGCGGCCTGGACGACTGGGGGTTCGCACTGGTGTGGGCCTGGGGCATCGGTGGGGTCGGGGCAACGGCCCTGATCGGCAAACCACTCGACCGCGTCGGTCCACGACCGTTCCTCATCGCGCTCCCGTTGGTTCTCGCGCTCGGCTTCAGCCTGGCCTGGACCAGTGCGAACCCCATCGTGTGGATCATCGCCGCGGCGCTCTGGGGCGCGGCGGGCTGGGCTACGGTGCCCACACTGCAACAGGCGCTGACGGCCGACCGACCTGCCCAGGCCATGCCGGTCATCGCCTTTCAGATGGCGGCGATGTACCTCGGTTCTGCCGTAGGCGCTGCGGCGGGAAGCGGTCTGCTCAGCGGCGGGGCCGTCGCAGCGGACCTCGCGGGGTGGGCTCTCCTCCCCGCTGGCGGAGCACTGCTGCTCGCCGGTGCCGTCAGCTTGCTGCTAACGCGCGGCGGCGACCCGGTCAGGCCTGCAGGTCGATGAGCACCTTGATGTCGTCGTCCCGGTGGTCGAAGGCCTCCTCGTAGTTCGACAGGGGCACCACGCGGGTGACCAGCGACGACAGCCAGTCGCGGTCGGCGTCGCCGAGGGCCTTGGCCGCGGCCCGCCAGTGGTCAACGTTGGCGTTGACGGAACCGACCACGGCGGTGTTGTTGAGCACCATGCGCTTGCCCGCGGCGGCGATGTCGACCTCCATCGGGTCACCCTCCTGGATGCCGAGCAGGCAGACGACCGGGTAGGGGTGCGCGTGGGTCAGGGAGGCGCCGACGAGCGGGCCGGCACCGGTGGTCTCGATGATGATGTCCGGGTCCACGGTGTCCAGGATCTCCCGGAACTCACCGGTGTGGTAGGTCGCGCCCAGGTCAGCAACCAGCTTCGGCTTGATGCCGTCCTCCACCCGGTCCACGACGTGGACGTCCAGGCCACGCTGCTGGCCGATCAGTGCGGCCAGCAGACCCACCGGACCGGCGCCCGTGATCACCACGGTGGTCGGCTCGTTCCACGCACGGTTGCCGACCCGGTCGACCTGGTCCCAGGCCTTGGCCACGACGGAGGTCGGCTCCAGCAGGGCGCCGGTCTTGCCCAGCGCCCGGTCGACCTTGACCACGAAGTCCTTGTCCACGACCCACTCCTGGGAGCCGAAGCCGTCGATCTCCTTGATGCCGCGCTCGCGGTACTCGCCGTTGCGGCACATGTCGAACTCGCCGCGGGCACAGGCGCCGCAGGGCTCCGGGTCCGGACGGCGCACCACGCCGACGACCAGGTCACCCTCGGCGAAGTCGGAGCCCTCCGGGGCAGAGATGACCTCTCCGAGGGACTCGTGGACGATGATCAGGCGTTTGTGGCCCTCCGGCGCCCAGCCGTAACCGCCGGAGTTCAGGTCGTGGTCGGTTCCGCACACGCCGAGGGCGAGTCCACGGACGAGCAGCTCGCCGGGCCCCGGGGTGGGGGCGTCGAACTCCTCGACGGTCAGGGAGTCGGCCCGACCTGGTTCTACAGTGATGGCTTTCATGGTTCCTCCTGAAATCGACTATCCGGCGTACTGCCGGACGGGTTGTCCCTGGACGCCGGGTTCGGCGACGTAGACCGCCCCGGCGGTGGGTTGGGTGCCGTCGGGGACGCTCTCCCTGGTCGTGGTGATGAACAAGCGGTCCAGGTCCACACCGCCGAAGGTGCAGGCGGTGATGTTCGTGACCGGCAGGTCCACCTGCTCGACCAGGCGTCCCGAGGGGTCCCGGCACTCCACGCGTGAGCCGCCGTAGACGGCGGTCCACACGTTGCCCTCGGCGTCCACGCACAACCCGTCGGGCCCACCGGCCGGGTCGGCGTCGTCGAGGGTGAACAGGGTCCGTCCGTCGTGCAGGCCCTGCTCGGCGTCCCACGAGAACACCTGCGTCGAGCGGGTCGGGGTGTCGTTGTAGTACGCCAGCGTCCCGTCCGGGCTCCAGTCGATGCCGTTGGAGACCGTCACCGCCTCCAGTGCCGTGGTCACGGTGCGGTCGGCGGCCAGCGCCACCAGCACCCCGCCGCCGGACGCCTGGTCGTAGCGCATCGACCCGCCGTACAGCGTCCCGTCCGGCGAGCAGCCGCCGTCGTTGAAGCGCACCTCGGAGGAGGACAGGACGTCCACCACCGGTGCCAGGTCGGACAGGGCCGGGTCGTCCGCGAGGCGGACGGCGTGCTCGGTGGCGACCACCGCTCCGCCGCCCCGGCGGGGGCGCAGGAACGCGGCGACCGGGTCGCCGACGGCGACGGCGGTGACCGATCCGTCCTGCGCGGCGGTGAGGACCCGACCTGCGGTCATGTCGACGTAGCGCAGCGTTCCGGCGACGGACGAACCGTCCTGCGGCCACCACACGGGGCCCTCGGCGTGGAAAGCGACCGGCTCGGTGAACTGTGAGGCTCTCATAAATCTGAGTGTAGGCACGCCCCGAACGCAGTGTGGTAAGGCTACCCCCGCAGGTATCGCGGGGTAGCGTGGCGGCATGGCGAAAACAGGAGACCGGACGACACGGGAGACACTGCTGCGCAGTGGCCATGCATTGTTCGGCGTAATCATAATCGGACTGGGCGCGGCCATCCTCCAGACGGGTGGGGTCGGCGTCGACCCGTACACCGCGATGAACATCGGCATCGCGGCGTCGCTCGGGTGGACACTGGGCGCCTACCAGCTGCTCAGCAACCTCGTGCTGTTCATCCCCGTGCTGATCTGGGGGCGCAAGTACATCGGGCCCGGCACCGTGATCAACATGGTGCTCACCGGGTTCTTCATCGACCTGTTCACCTGGATGCTCAAGCCGCTGAAGCCCGAGGATCCGTCGATGCTGGTGATGACCATGTTCTTCCTCATCGGCATCGGGGTCTTCGCCTTCGGCGCCAGCGCCTACATGAGCGCCGGGGTCGGAACCGCCCCCTACGACGCGATCGCGCCGATGATCGTGGAGCGCACCAAGCTGTCCTACACCTGGGTCCGCGTCCCGCAGGACGTGCTGATCGTGGTCCTGGCGATCCTGTTCAAGGGCCAGGTCGGCTTCGGTACCGTGATGACCGCGTTCTTCAACGGGCCGCTGATCCAGAACTTCACCGAGAAGTTCAACCGGCCCGCCGTGGAACGCCTCGTGGGAAAGAAGTAGTCAGAACACCGGCCACGGCACCGCCGGCATGTGGCCGCCCGGGGCGGGGAACCGGCCCGCGGCGAGCCGCCGGTCGCACCGCCCGGCCAGGGCGGCGACCTCCGCGACGCTGAGCAGCTCGCCGAGCCGCTCGGCCAGTCCGCCGGTGACGTCGCTGGTGAGGCCGTCGCGCACCGCGCGCACCGCGGCGAGTTCGGCGTCCTGCAGGTCCTCACCGACCCAACCCCACAGCACCGTGCGCAGTTTGTCCTCGGTGTGGAAGGTCAGGCCGTGGTCCACGCCGAACAGGTGCCCGCCGGCGGCGGGCAGGATGTGGCCGATCTTGCGGTCGGCGTTGTTGACCAGCACGTCGAAGAGCGCCATGCGCCGCAACGCGGGGGAGTCCTCGTGCAGCAACGACACCGGCTCGTCGTCCTCGTCGACGCCGTCGAGGACGTGACGCCAGCCGTCGGCGACCAGCCGCGGGGCGTCCGGCGTGGCCACCAGTTCGACCGGCGAGGTGTCGGTGACCGGCTCGCACCACAGCTGCACCATGCCCTCGCCGAACGGGCCGTCGCGCAACCAGGTGCGCGGCACCACGTCGAAACCCAGGGCGTCCGACAGGACGTAGGACGCCACCTCCCGGCGTGCCAGGGTTCGGTCCGGGAAGTCCCACAGCGGCTTCTCGCCGATCAGCGGCTTGTACACCACCAGTGTCCCGTCGACGGTGCCACGGAAGGTGGCGTTCGACGCGGCGACGATGCGCCCCTCCAGTTCGAGCTCGCCCTGCGGGAGAGTACCGGTGACGTCGGAGCTCACGTCACAGCCCGTCGGGGATGCCGCACTCGTGGCCCTCGGGGTCCATCGGCTCACCGCAGCGCGGGCACAGCGGACGCCCCGAGTTCACGATCGCCAACGTCCGGTCCACGAACGCCTTCGCCGCACCCACCGGGATGCGCACCGACAGCAGCTCGTCCGGCTCGACCTCGAGCTCGACCGGCTCATCGGCGTCCACCGACGCCTGCAGCTCCTCGAGCTCCTCGGCGTCCAGCTCCGGCGGGGGAGCGGCTTCGATCACCACCTGCGAGGTCTTCGGGTCCCAGCCCAGGCTGAGCACCCCGACCCGGAACTCCTCGTCGACGGGCATGTCCAGCGGATCATCGTCGACGAGCAGCTCGTCGGTGACGTCCGGGACGTTGAAGGGGTTGCCGTCCTGGCTGCGGAGTTTGCCGAGCAGCTCGGCGATCCCCTCCGCCAGCGCGGCGGACTGCTGCTTCTCCAGGGCGACGCTGACCGTGGTGCCACGGTCGCGGGCCTGCAGGTAGAACGTCCGGTCACCGGGCATCCCCACAGTGCCGACGACGAAGCGGTCCGGCCAGTCGAATCCGTGTGTGGTGGTGGGCATGGGGCCCATTGTAGGAGCCTTGGACGTGCCGGTGCAGCAAATAGGTCGCGGAGATCAGCGCGAGTGGCCGGCGCCGCCGCCGACCTGTGCTTCGGTGTCGCCGGTGTTGCTGGCGGCCGTGGCCAGTGCCGCGAGCCAGGACAGGTCGCCGTCGGTGGTGTTCACGCACAGCACGTGCGGCATCGCCGCGGTGTAGCGGATGATCGTCACCGACGCGGGGTCGGCGTGCACACGCTGGAAGTGGTCGAAGGGCATGCCGTAGGCGTCGGCGATGACGGACTTGATGATGTCGCCGTGGCTCACCGCCGCCCACACCGCTCCGGGTCCGTGTCCGGACTCGATCGCGGCATCGTGGCGCCGGACCGCGGCGACGGAACGCTCCTGCATATCCGTCAACGATTCCCCGCCGGGGAACTGCGCGGCGGACGGTTGCTCAATGACCGTCTTCCACAGATCTTCCTTGCCGAGTTCGGCGAGTGAGCGACCTTGCCAGTCGCCGTAGTCGCACTCGACGATGCCGTGCTCGGTGATGAGCTCGGGTGCCGTTGTCTGCTGGTCGATGATGGTTTTCGCGGTCTGTTGGCAGCGCTCCAGTGGGCTGGCGACGACGGAGGCCAGGGGGACCTCGGCGAGGCGTGCGGCGGTGCGGTGGGCCTGGTGGTGCCCGGTGTCGTCGAGGAGGACGCCGGGGGTGCGTCCGGCGAGGACGCCGTCGGTGTTCGCGGTGCTGCGTCCGTGGCGGACCAGGATGACTGTGGCCATGGCGCCGAGGTTAGCCGTGGTGGGGCCGGTCGTGCAGTGGGGCCGATGTCATCTGAGCCATGCCCTGGGGGCATTTTCAGGGCGGGAACTGCCCCGGGGCATGACTCAGGTGACATCGTGGCAGGAGGGGCACGCCACCCCGCCCGGCGCCCACCCACCGCTGACCCCGGCGACTCTGTGGCCCGCGAGCCGGGGGCTACACTCTTCCCCGATGGTAATCATGCGTGCAGAGGCGGCCTATCAGCGGACGGCGGCGGCCTTCAGGAATCCGACGCTTGACCTGCTGCACGGCAGGTACGCGCCGTTCGTCGTCGCGGCGTTGTCGCTGATCTTCACCCCGGACCGTCCCACCGTGGCGATCTCGGACGCCCACGTGGAAGTCGGGGACGTCGTCGACGAGCTGCGTGCCGCCGGCTACGACGAGGACGACCGGGTCGACCGGGGCTCCCGTGGCCTGCCGTCCGGCACCGGCCGGGAGATCTGCCGCTACTGGGTGCGCGTCGGCTGGCTCGTCCCGCAGATCGAGGACGACGTGGAGGTCTACCGGCTCTCCGCGCAGGCCGTCGGCGCCCTGGAGATCGTCGGACGCAGCGGCCTGGGACGTGCGCGGGTGTCGCGCTCGCGTGTGCGCACCCTGCTGGACGCCGTGGACCAGCTCGCCCACGCCGCCGAGACCGACCCGCAGGAACGCATCGCCACGCTGCAGGCCGAACGTGCCTCGATCGACGAGGAGATCGCACGGCTCGAACGCGGCGAGATCGACCCCGTCGACGACGACCAGCTGCTCGAGGAGGCGGAGAACGTCGCACACCTGTCCCGCGAGCTGCCGGCGGACTTCGCCCGGGTGGCGGAGTCGATCAACGCGATGCAGCGCGACGTGGTCGCGGACCTGCGTCAGGACGTCCGGCCCACCGGCGAGGTCCTGCGCGAGTACCTGCACCGTGGCCAGCACGTCATGGAGGCCACCCCGGAGGGCCGGGCGTTCTCCGGGGCGTTGAACCTCATCGGCGACCCGGAGCACATCGACCACCTCACCGACCAGCTCAGCATGCTGATGGCGTTGCCGTTCTCCCGGCACATGGGTGCCGAGCAGCGTCGGGAGCTGCTGGCGATCGCGCGGCGTGTGGAGCAGGGCGTGCAGGAGGTGCTCACGGCGCAGCGTCGGGCGTCGCACGTGATCACCGCGCAGGTGCGGACCCACGACCCGGTGCGTGACCGGGAGGTCGACGACCTGCTGCGCACCGTGATGTCGGGGCTGCAGACGTGGATGCATCAGACCGGGGCGCAGGCGCGCCGGCATGACGAGGTCGAGCCGCTGCGCAGTTTCCCGACCGCGCACCTGGGGCATCTGCGTCAGACGCTCAACGACCTGGAGGTGCCCGGTGGTCCGGAGCCGCTGCGGTCGGACGAGTCGGACGTGGAGTTCCTCCACGCCGACACGCGCGCCTGGGGCGGGCCGTACTACCGCGAGCTGGAGGAGTACGTCGCCGGGTTGGACGGCGACAGCTTCGACCTCGCCGACGCCTTCGCCGCGGTCCCGCAGGACGCCAGACGTCCCGTCGACCTGCTGGGCCTGCTGGAGATCGCGCACCGCAACGGCATGCAGGACGGCGAGGACGTCTCCGTGGTGGAGACCGTGCGCCCCGACGGCACCGTCCGGCGCTTCGCCTTCGGCGCCGTCACAGCAAACACAGCAGCCGACACCGACCGAGGAGCTGAGCAATGACCGAGAACGAGCCGTTCATCGACACCGTGCCGATGGAGCAGGACCCGGACGAGTGCTTCGCCGGCGACCGCGGTGTGCTGGACCCGGAGGTGCGCCGGGTGCTGGTGCGTCTGCTGCAGCGCCGGTTCCTGCAGGCCGACCGTAACCGGGAGGACTGGAAGGTGCTGATGGACAACCAGCAGGTCATCGAGTCGCGGCTGCACGACCTGTTCGTGCGCCTGGTCGTCGACTCCGACCGCGGGGTGGCCTACAAGCAGCAGGTCCGCTCCGACGAGCTGGACGTGCCGATCCTGCTGCGCGATGAGGCCTACACCCGTGCCGAGACGCTGGTGCTGGTGTACCTGCGCACCGTCTACCAGCGCGAGTCCACCGCCGGCGAACTCGCCGCCCGGGTGGACGTCGAGGAGGTCGAGCAGACCGTGATGACCTACTTCACGCAGGCCAACGGGGACGTCGCGCGGCGTCAGAAGCTCATCCGCAACGCCCTCGGCCGCCTGCGCCAGGAGGGTGTGATCGACGAGGAGACCGAGGGCCGCTACCGCATCAGCCCGCTGGTGGAGATCGTGCTCAGCGCCGACCGGCTGCGTGAGCTCGACGAGTGGCTGAAGAAACAGGTTCAGGAAGACGGAGGTACGGAACTGTGACGATGCTCGACACGTTGTTCGGTCTGGTGCCGGCTGAGTCCCGCGGGCAGCAGTGGTTGGCCGACGAGCTGCACCTGGTCAACTGGGGCGGCTACGACGGCGCCCACCGGGTGAAGTTCTCCCCGGAGGCCACGCTGCTGTGCGGCGGGTCCGGTTCCGGCAAGTCCACGCTGATGGACGCCTACATCGCGCTGATGATGCCGCACACCACCCCGTTCAACGGTGCGTCCAACGGGGGAGTGACCGGCCGGCCGCGCGGCGAGGACCAGCGCAACATCCTGTCCTACGGGCGCGGCAAGATCGACGAGTCGCGCACCGACGACGGCACGCAGGTCACCGTGCTGCGCGGTGACGGCTGCGACACGTGGACGGCGGTGTCGATGACCTGGACCGACCACGACGGCTCCCGGTTCACCGCGGTGCGCGCCTGGTACATCCCGGCGTCCGCCCGCGTGCTGGACGACACGGTGAAGGTGCGCGGTGTGGCCGAGGGCGAGTTCGACCCGGCCGTGCTGGAGCAGGCGGCCGAGCGACGGCTGTCGGACGCCGCGGTGCGGGCCGTGGGTCTGGAGACCATGGCCACCGACCGGGAGTTCCTGGCGCGCGTGCACTCGGTGCTGGGCATCGGTGCGGCGGGTGCGGGGGCCAAGGCGATGAGCCTGCTCGCCCGGATCCAGGCAGGTCAGCAGATCACCACCGTCGACGAGCTGTACAAGCGCATGGTTCTCGAGGAGCCGGAGACGATGGCCACCGCCGACGCCGTGGTCGCCCACTTCGACGAGCTGGAGAGCACCCGCACCCGGATGGTTACCGCCCAGAAGCAGGTCCGGGTGCTGCAACCCGTCCGCGGCATCCGGGCGAGGATCGAGGAGTCCGCCGAGCGGCTGCGCCTGCTCGACGAGCTCGGACGCTTCGCCGACGCGTCCTCCCTGGCGTCGTTGTGGCGCACCTCCCGTCGTCTCGACCTGCTGCACGAGGCGGAGACCGAGGTGCGCACCCGCAAGCAGGCCGCGGACGCCGAGGTGCGCGCGCAGGTGGCGTCCGCCGAGGCGGCCGAGGCCGAGCGCGACGGCCTGGTGGACGTCCTGCGCCACTCCGGCGGCGACCGCCTGGACACCGCCGAACGCGAACTCACCCAGGTCGACCGGCGGCTGACCGCGGTGCGGCAGAACCGGGAACGTTTCGAGGAGAACACCGCCTGCCTGGACCTCGACGTGGCCACCGGCGACGACTTCGCCGCGCTGGCCGAGCGGGCGCGCGCCGCGCTCGCCGACCGCGACGCCAAGACGTCCTCCCGCGACGCCTACGCGGAGTCGCGCGCGCAGCTCAAGGACCTGTGCCGGCGGCTCGCCGAGGTCGAGACCGAGCACCGCTGGACGCAGCAGCGTCGCGACAACATCCCCGAGCGCCTGCACGTCGCCCGCCGGCTGCTGGCCGACGCCGCCGACCTGAGCATCGACGACCTGCCCTTCGTCGGCGAGCTGGTGGACGTGGCCACCGAGTACGAGCCCTGGCGCGAGGCGTTCAACCTGGCTCTCGGCGGCTTCGCCACCACCATGCTCATCGACGCCGACGACCTGCCCCGCTTCCGCCGGGCCGTGGAGACCGTGCGCACCGACGTGCGGCTGCGCTACGAGGGCGTGCACACCGGCTTCGAGCAGCGCGACGGCCTGGACCCGCAGCGCCTGCCCGGACGCCTGGACTACCGCGAGACCGCCTTCACCGGCTGGCTGCAGGACCGCCTGGAACGCCAGTTCGGCTTCCACTGCGCCGACTCCGCCGACGAACTCTCCGAACGTCAGCCCGCGCTCACCATCACCGGGCAGGTCTCCCAGGGCGACCGCGGAGCCCACGGCGGGCACGGCGGACGCAACGTGCTGGGCTTCTCCAGCCACCGGCGCCTCGGCGAACTCGAGGAGACCATCGGTGCGTTGCGCACACAGGTCCGCGAGGCGGAGGACGCCGAACGTGCCGCCGGCGCCGACCTCGACGCCCTGGACGCCCGGCACGCCGCCTACTCCCGCGTCACCGACCTGACCTGGGAGGAGATCGACGTCGCCAGCGTGGAGGCCGAACGTGCCCGCTGGTCCGGCATCATCGACGAGATCACCGACGGCAACCCCGAGATCGCCGACCTGCAGCGGCAGATCGCCGAGCTGAAGGTCACCGTCACCCGCCTGCAGGAGTCCACCGGACGCGCCAAGGGCGAGCAGGAACGCCTGGCCGCGCAGTGGGCCGACACCGTCGACGAGGTCGACGCCGCCCAGGAGGCACTCGACGAGGCGGAGAGCGCCGGCCGGGAACTCGACGACGCCCAGGCGTCCTACCTCAACGAACGCTTCGACCCGCCGGAGGCCGCAGACGCCGGCGCCGGTTCTGCGGCGACCGCCAAGCGTCTGGCCAGGTTCGACGCCGCGCTGGACACCGCCTCCAGGCGCCTGGAGGACGACCGGGCCGCCGCGCAGAACACCGTCGCCGAGCAACGCGAGGCGCTGCGCCGGACCATGGAGACCTTCCTCGACGCCTGGCCCAACCCCACGCTGCGCGCCGACCCCGACACCTCCCTGAAGGACTTCGAACGCATCCTGGTCGACCTGGAGACCAGCGGGCTGCACGAACTCGAGGCCGAGTGGCGCGACAGCCTGCTCACCCTCTCCGGCAACGACCTGACCAACCTGGACTCCACGCTGGGACGCTCGCTGCGCGAGATCCGCGAGCGCATCGAACCGATCAACCGGATCATGGAGGACCTGCCGTTCTACGACGACGACCACCGGCTGCAGATCTCCCCGCGGGAGAACCAGTCCGAGGTGCGCCGCCGCTTCCGCAAGGACCTGCGCGACGTGCGCACCCTCATCGCCGAGGCCGGCAACGACGGCGAACGTGAGCAGGCCTACGAGCGCATGGCGCGACTGATCAACCGGATCCGACGCACCGCGCCCGACTTCGCCGACCTGGTGGACGTGCGCAACCACGTGCGCGTCAGTGCGGAGAAGATCCACGCCGGGACCAAGGAGCACGCCGCCCTCTACGACCACATCGGCGAGAAGTCCGGTGGCGAGTCCCAGGAGCTCATCGCCTTCATCGTCGGTGCGGCACTGCGTTACCAGCTCGGCGACGCCGACGCGGCGCGTCCCCGCTACGCGCCGGTGTTCCTCGACGAGGCGCTGATCAAGGCGGACGCACACTTCACCGAACGTGCCATCGGTGCCTGGCGGGGCCTCGGCTTCCAGTTGGTCATCGGCGCGCCGAACGACAAGTACAGCGCGATCGAACCGCACGTGGACGTGGAGTACGACATCCTCAAGGACACCCGCGGGCGCTCCTGGGCTAAGCCGAAGGTGGGGTTGGTGGGGTGAGAGGCACCCCGCGTCGCGTGCAGGATAGGGCCCTCGCGTGCCAAGGAAGGGACGACTCCGGCACGCTACCGGGGGGGGGGGTCGGTGGCCTACTGCTGCGTGGTGTTGACGATGTAGAGGTCGCAGGGCGACTCCGCGGCGACCTTGCGCGCGATGCTGCCCAGGATCCGGGAGAAGCCCTGGACGTGCTTGTTGCCCACCACGATGGTGTCAGCGTCCAGCTCATCGGCCTTCTTCAGCAGGGCCTCGGCCGGGGTACCCTCCACCGCGGCGGCGTGCACGGTGATGGAGGGGTACTTCTCGCGCAGGACGTCCGACACGGAGTCGGCGACCTCCTGCGCGGCGTGCGAGTAACTCTCCGTGAGCCGACGGTAGGCGGCCTGCGTCCCGGCGCTCGGGTTGTTCGCCCGGGCGGCCTCCAGGGTGACCGTGCCGCTGATGCTGAACGCGGAGAGCACGTGCAGCTCCGCACCGGTGCCGGCGGCCAGCTCGGCCGCCTTGTCGGCGGCGGCGAGGGCCGTCTGGCTGGAGTCGACACCGGTCACGATCGTCTTGGTCATGGTGCACCTTTCGAGGGAAGGACGGATACTTTCGTCAGTGTAGTCTGCGTCGGAACAGTGCGTGTCCCGGTACGAGCCTCAGTGCGTGGTGTGCACGATGAACAGGTCGCACGGTGCCTCGGCGGCGACCTTGCGCGCCACACTGCCCAACACCCGGGAGAACCCCTGAACGTGCTTGTTGCCGACCACGATTGTCTCGGCGTCGAGCAGTTCGGCCTGGCGCACGAGCACCGCCGCCGGCGTGCCCTCCTGGGCTGACGCCTCGACGGTGAGCCCGGGGTGCGCCTCTCGCAGCACGTCGGCGACAGCCTCGGCCACCTGTCCGGCGGCCCGGGCCTGCCCCTCACTCAGCCGCTGGTAGGCGACCGAGGTCGACAGTCCGAGGTCCCGGGTCTTGAACGACTGCAGGGTGTCGGCCGTGCTGGTGCTGAAGGCGGAGAACACGTGGAGCTCGGCCCCGGTGCCCTCGGCGAGTTCCGCGGCGCGCATCGCCGCGTTGAGCGCGGTCTGACTGGAGTCCACGCCGGTCAGGATGATCTTCTTGCTCATCGGGGGCCTTCCTGGGGATCGGTCGGTGAGGTGGGTGAAATGGGTGAGGCGGTGGCGGTAGCCGAGGTTGTGTCGTTCTCGGCGGCCTCTGCCTGAGCCTCTGCCTCGTCCTCGGCGCTTCCGGTGCCGCCGTCGGCCAGGCCGGCCTGCTCGATGAGCTTGGGGCGGCGCACGGCCTGCCAGATGGCGAAGGCGATGGAGGCGATGGTCAGGATACCGAGAACCAGTGGGATGGGCTCGAGCATCCAGGTGAAGCTGCCGTTGTTGATGATCATCGCACGGCGGAAGCCGCTCTCGGCGATGGGGCCGAGGATCACGCCGATGATCAGCGGGGCCAGCGGGTAGCCGCCCTTGACCATGATGTAGCCGAGGATCGCGGCGAGGAACATCACCAGCACGTCGAAGACGCTGGAGCGCATGGCGTAGGAGCCGACGACGGCGAGCACGATCACCGACGGCCACAGCAGGCGCGGCGGGACGGACTCGATGAGCTTCACCCAGAAGCTCGTGCCGAACCAGCCCAGGACCAGCAGCACCAGGTACACCAGTGCGAAGCCGATGAACAGGCCGTAGATCAGGTCCGGGCTGCCGGTGAACAGGGTCGGGCCGGGCTGCAGGCCGTGCACGGTCAGCGCACCGATGAGCACGGCGGAGGTCACGTCGCCCGGGATGCCCAGGGTCAGGGTGGGCACCATCGCACCGGCGGTGCCCGCGTTCTTCGACGACTCCGCGGCGGCGATGCCCCGCGGGTCGCCCTTGCCGTACTGTGACTTGTCCTTCGCCGCACGCTTGGACTCGTTGTAGGCAACGAAGGAGCTGATGTCGCCGCCGACGCCGGGGATGATGCCGATGATGAAGCCGATGGCGGAGCCCAGGAGGCTGGACGGTGCCAGTTTGCGGAACCAGGACGGTGTGGCACGGAACTTCTCCGGCTTCATCTTCAGGTTCAGCTTCGTGACCCGCTCGACCTGCAGGAAGGCCTCGGAGACGGCGAACAGGCCGATCATCAGCGGGATGAAGGAGATACCGGAGATCAGGTCGGCGTTGCCGAAGGTCAGGCGGGGGAAGCCCTGGATGGTGTCCAGGCCGATCATGGCGATGCCCAGGCCCAGGAAACCGGCGATGAGGCCCTTGACCATGCGTCCCTCGGAGATCGAGGCGATGATCGTCAGGGCGAACAGGGCGAGCATGAAGTTCGCCGAGGAACCGAAGCCCAGGGCGAAGTTCGCGATCACCGGGGAGAAGAACGCGAGCAGCAGCACGCCGACGAAACCGCCGATGCAGGACGCCAGCACGGAGATCTTCAGGGCCTGCACGCCCTTGCCCGCCAGGGTCATGGCGTGCCCGTCGGCGACGGACGCGGCGGAGGCTGGCGTCCCCGGCGTCCTGATCAGGATGGCGGGGATGGAGCCGGCGTAGACGGCTCCGCCGTAGATGCCGAGCAGCAGCATCATTCCGGCCAGTGGTTCGAAGGCGAAGGTGAAAGGGAGCAGCAGCGCCACTCCGACCGTCGCCGAGATGCCGGGTAGTGCACCGACGACCACGCCGATGAGCACACCCAGGACGAGCATGAACAGGACCTGCACGTCGGCGATGGCGCCGAAACCTTCTATCCAGTTACTCATGGCATGATCCCCTCGATGATGCCGTCGGGCAGGTAGACACCCAGGGCGGCGGTGAACAGGTAGTAGACGACGACGACGGCGACGGCGACCGGCACGAGCACCAGTCGCAGCGGGCTACGGATACCCATGATCAGCAGGCCGACGACCATGAAGACCAGGGTGGAGAGCATGAAGCCCAGCGGTGTCATCGCGTAGGTGTAGGCGATGCCGGCGACCACGATGAGCACCGTGCGCAGCCGGGCGCCCTTCTCCGGCAGGAAGGTGTTCTTCTCCGCGTTGAACAGCAGGAGCACACCGAGTCCGGCGAGGGCGAAGCCGATGAGGCGGGGGAGTGCGGCGGTGCCCGGGTCCTCCGGCTGCCCCGGTTCAGGGAAGCCGGCGGCCAGGACGAGCAGGGCGACGCCGAGCAGCAGGATGATCACCGCGATGATGCGGTCACCCAGGAGTGAGCCCTGCGCTTGTGTCTGGGGTTGTGTCTGTGTGTCGGTCATCATTCCGCTCCCAGTCCTGCATCGGAGACGACGGTCTCGTAGCGGTCGTATTCCTCAGAGAGGAAATCGTCGAAGCCGGCTGCGTCCTTGTACTCCTGGGTGAAGCCCAGGTTGTCCATGTAGTTGGCGAAGCCCTCGCTCTGGCGCGCCTCGTTGAAGCACCTGTTGAGTTCCTCGACGTCCTCGTCCGGGGTGCCGGACGGGGCGAACAGGCCGAGGATGGCGTAGCTCGTCCAGTCCACGCCGGCCTCCTCCACGGTGGGGACGCCGGGAAGCAGGTCGTCGAGGCGCTTGTCGCCGGCGATCGCCAGGGCACGTAGCTGGTTCGACTCGACGTAGGGCGCGATCTCCGCGGCGCCGACGGCGACGGCGCGGGTCTCGTGCCCCATGACCGCCTGCAGGGCGCCGGCGGCGCCGCCGTAGGGGACGTTGCGGATGTTGGGTTGCTCGGCCGCCTGGGCGAGCCCGGCGAAGCCCATGTGGTAGATCGAACCGGTGCCGGAGCTGGCCATCGTGACGTCCTCGTCGGTGGTCAGCAGTTCGTCGACGTCCTCGATGTCGGAGTCCGGCGGCACACCGTAGGCGACGGGCTGTTCGCTGTACTGCATGATGCCGCGGACGTCGTCCGGCCCGATCTCGGACACCCCGAGGTGGGGAAGGATCGAGAGTTCGATGGTCGCCACACCGATGGTGTTGCCGTCCGGGGCGGAGGAGGCGACGGACTGGAAGCCGACCGTGCCGGAACCGCCGGACTCGTTGCGGATGATCACGTCGCGTCCGCAGGTCTGCTGGGCGTAGATGGCGAGCTGGCGGGCGGTGCCGTCGGCGGAGCCGCCCGGGTCGAAGGGGACGACCAGGTTCAGGGGTGCACCGCCGGACGAGGAGCCCTCCGACTCCTCGTCGGTGCCGCAGGAGGTCAGTGCGAGGGCACCGACCAGGGTGAGTGCGGCGACGGCGCGTCCTGCCCTACGGGTGGTTCCTGGTCTCGGTCGTGTTGGGATCTGTCCACTCATGCATGGTCCTCGGGTCTCAACGTCGGTCGCGAGCGAGTGTTCACTGTGCGAACTCTCGTTCGCTTTACGACCAAAACTTACCCGATGGAAAGTGTTCTGCACAAAATCGCCGGTTAAATTTGAGGTCAGTCACTTCCCTCGCGCTCGACGACGAGGATCCGGGCCTCCGGGGCGGGGTGGGCGACATGGGCGTCGCCGACCTCGACACAGCACAGCGAACCCGGGGTGAGGTGCTCGACACGCTCCTCACCGTCCACGGTGTAGTGCATGTCCACCGCACCGTCGAGGACGACGAAGATCTCCGGGCCGTCGTTGACGTGCCACTTGTACGGTTCGTCGGTCCAGTGCAGCCTGGCGGTCGCGGTCTCGAACACCCCGAGGTCGAGGGCGCCCCACGGGCGCTCGGCGGTGAACTCGCTGGCGTTGATGAATCTCATGTGTTGCTCCGTGTTCTTGTCCGGGTTCTTGTCAGGGGTGGACGTGGACGGTCGTCCCGCCGAGTACCCGCCCGTTGACCTGCACCTCGATACGGTGCGGACCGGGGTGGATCGTGCGGATCGACACGTGGGCGAAGGCGTGCCGGCGGCTGAACTGCACGGCCTGACCCGGCGGGAGGTCGCGCACGGTCAGCTTGAACACCTTGCCCGCCTTCGGCCCGCGCGCCCCCTGGTAGTGCACCACGTAGTCCACGGCCGCCCGTGTCGGCGCCGTCGCGGCGTCCGCACGCAGGGTGAAGGACAACGTCGTCGCCTCGCCGATGGCGATCGTCGACGGGGAGCAGGACAGCTCCAGGAGCTCGACCGGGGCATCCGGGTCGAAACCGAGGATCGCCAGGGCGCGCGGATCGCCGCGTTTGATCAGTGTGCGCAGGCTGTGCCGCACCACGAAGTCGCCCTGGGTCGACGCCTCCGCCCACCGGCGGGCCGTCTCCAACGCGAGCTCAGGATGGTCCTTGGCGATGTCGTTGAGGTGGTTGGCCACCGAGCGCCGGACGTATAGGGAGCCGTCGTTGACCAGGCCCTCCAGCAGCTCCAGCGCGTCGGACGGGTCGGCGATGAAGCGGGGGAGACGCCCCGCCCAGGGCAGACGCGGGCGTGTCCCCTCCGAGACCAGGCGTCGGACGTGCTCGTCCGGGCTGTCGACCCAGGTGCGTAGGTGCGCCATGGTGGTCTCGTAGTGGTTCAGGATGAACGGGCGGATCGCGAACTCCGCGGTGTGGTGCGAGGTGAGGTCGGCCAGCAGCGGCAGGGCCACGTCCGGCCGGTCCGCCATCGCCACGGCGACGTAGTCGTTCACCGGCATCCCCGCCCATTCCGGCAACGCCGTCGCGGTGCCGTCCTGGCCGCCGGCGCGCAGGACGCGGCGGACGACGTCTGCGGCGCCCTCGGCGTCCTGCGCGTTGTCTTTGTCGTCGCCGGACGCCGGCAGCGTCGCCGCGAGCGCGGCGGCGATCTGCGCGCTCCGCGCCTTGAGCTCCAGGTCAGCAAGGCCCGAGAGCGCCAGGTTCTCGAAGGCCGCGCGGTCGAAGGTGGGGGATGCCGCGGCGAAGGCGGCCCCGATGCCCGTGACGAGCTCCGGTGACAGGTAGTCCTTGAACGCTGACTTCTGGGGCTTGTCGTTCTGCTCGTCCGTCATAGGCGACAGTTTGCCATGGGCGTGTCAGCCGCTGTTCCCTCCGGCTCCACCATCTGGCAGGGATCCACAAGACCCATCGACGGATGGGTAGCGGACAGTAGGTGAGCGCGATATAGTCGTGATATCACATGATAGTAGGAGGTGGCGGTGATGAGTGACCTGTTGATTCGGAACGTCGACGACGATGACATTCGGGCGATCGATCGTCAGGCCGCGCGGCTCGGGGTGTCGCGTAGCGAATTCCTTCGCCAGGAAGCTCGGAGGATTGCGCAGCAGGCTGCCGCAGCAGAATCCGGACCGCTGACGAGAGAAGACCTGAACCGTGCCGCAGACCTGGTGGAGGATATTCTCGATGACGAGGTCATGGCTCGGGCATGGGGGTGAGCGAGCGGTGGTTGATCGACAAGTCTGCCTACGCCCGGCTCGGGGTGTCGGATGATGCCGACGTGTGGCTTCGCCGCATCGAACGGGGACTGGTTGGCGCCGCGACCGTGACGGTGCTTGAACTCGGGTACTCGGCTCGCTCCGGGGAAGACTGGCACACGATCACGGCGATGCCGCCAGTATCGATGCTGATTCCCGAGCCGATGACCCCGGGGATTGAAAAGCGGGCGGTAGCGGTCCAGGGGCTCCTCGCCGGCCGTGGGCATCACCGTGCAGTGAAGGTCCCGGATCTCATGATCGCTGCGGTGGCCGAGTTGAAAGGCTATACCGTGCTGCATGTCGACAAGGACTTCGAGTTGATCGCGGACGTTACTGGACAACGGGTAGAGAGGCTGCGAGGGGATTTCTAGATCAACGGGGTTCGTCGGGGACCGTATGTCGTGCACGGCTCGTGCCGGCACCGTCCGGGCGGTAATGCGCCACGCAGCACCCACAACGTAAGGTTTGTAGGCATGCCTAACACTGATGCCGACCCCGGGGAGCGGGACGACTACATCGAGGTGTGGAACGACCTCGTCTCCACCCGCGACCTGACCTGGTCACTGGTTATCTGCGGGGTCACCACCGCCCTCGCGCTGCTGGTCGCCACGCTGCTGTCGTCCAGCGAGTTCTTCTGGGGCCTCGGCGGCGCCGTCGTCGGCTTCGCGGTCTGCGTGGCGCTGTTCACGCCGAAACGCGTCGTGCGCATCACCGAGGGGACCGACGGAGCAGGCGCAGAAACCCAGGCAGGTGACCCGACCTGATGGACGCGACCCTGATGCTCCCCATGCTGCTCGCCGCCATCGCGGCGATCCTGCTCTACACCTTCATCGGCTTCATCCCCGGCACCGACGAGACCAGCGTGCTCGTGCCGGTCACCCTCGCCCTGGCGCTGGCCGGCGTGGACCCGGCGGTGCTGCTGACCTTCTTCATCGCCGCGATCGTCACGCTCAACCTCACCAACGCCATACCCACCGCCCTGGTCGGTCTGCCCGGAGGGGTGCTCTCGGCACCGATGATGGAGCACTCGCTCTACCTCAAGTCCCAGGGCAGGGCGGCGGAGACGATCAAGAAGATGGCCGCGGGCAGCGCGATCGGCACGATCATCGCCATCCCGGTCAGCCTTGCCATCGCCACCGCCATCGCCCCCTACGCCGACACTCTGCGCGAGTACGGCAACCTGCTCTTCGTCGGCGGCGCGGTGCTGCTCGCCCTGCTCGGCGCGAACCGGCTGCTGTCGCTGATCTCGATCATCCCGATGTCCCTGCTGTTCCAGGGGCTTCTCTCGCTCTACCGGGACCAGGGGGTTATCCCGGAGGACGGCAACATCTCGGTCTCCTTTTTCCTGGGCATCACCATCGGCCCCCTGCTGGTCTCGGTGCTGGGGCTGCTCAACCGGAGCCACCGGGAGAACCTGCCGGGCCGGCCCGCCACACAGGTGGACATCTCGCGCAAGAGCCTGCGCGGCCAGTCGCTGAAACCCAACAGGATCCTCACCCGCGACGAGACCGCCCGCACCGGCCTGTGGTCGCTGGTCTCCACCCCGTTGTTCTTCCTCAGCCCCGTCGGGCTCACGTTCCTGCTCGGGGAGGGCGCGGCTAGACGCTCCGGGGACCGCACCACCCGGGCGAACCGGGCGGTGGCCGGCATGAACGGCGTGGCGCACGCCAGCTACCTCTCCGGCACGATCATCCCGCTGCTGGCGATCGGCATCCCGTTGTCGCCGGTGGCGATCGGCCCGGCGCAGGCCCTGTTCAACGCCCCGCCGGCGCTGACGCTGGACAACAACCTGCACCACATGCTGAATACACCGACGTTCATCGTGGCCGTGGTGCTCGGCGCGGTGCTGGCCCTGGGGCTGACGTACGTCATCGCGGTGCGCTACTCCTACCGGATCACCTACGTGGTGATGCGCTACATCCCGCACGAGGCGGTGCTGGGACTGTTCATCGGGTTCATCCTGCTGCTGGCCTACCTGGACGCCGGGGTGGCGAACATCTTCGGTGTGCTGCTGGTCGGGGTCACCTGCGGGACGCTCAACAAGTTGGGCGTAGGCTACGGCGTGCAGTTCATGACCCTGTACGCGTCCCCCTGGATCGTGCAGAACCTGCTGTGACACGAAAGGACGCTGTGCAGTCTTCACCCGAACCCCATGCCGAATCCCATACCGGGCACGGCCGGGCGGTGGCGAAGGTCATCCTCCTCGGCGAGCACTCCGTGGTCTACGGGCACCCGGCGGTGGCCGTGCCCCTGCACAGCCTGCACATGAACGCCACGGTCGAGCCGGTCGAGGGGCCCGCACGGCTGACCTGCCTGGACTACGACGGTCCGGTGGACGGCGCCCCGGAGCGTCTGGCGTCGGTGGTCAAGGCCCTGGACGTCGCGTGCGCCTTCGCCGGACGCCCCACTACCGGTCTGCACGTCAGCACGCAGGCGGACTTCCCGCCGGAGCGCGGGCTGGGGTCCTCGGCCGCCGCCGCGGGCGCGGTGGTGCGCGCGGTGCTGGACGCTGCCGACGTCGCGGCGTCCCCCCTCGAGCTCTTCGAGCTGACGCAGGAGGCCGAGCGCATCGCGCACGGGCGTCCGTCCGGACTGGACGCGCTGACCACCGCAGCACCCGGGCCGGTGTACTTCCGCGACGGCGTCGGTTCGACCTTCGAGATGGACCTGGCGGCCTGGATCGTCATCGCGGACTCCGGGGTGACCGGCCGGACGCGGGAGACCGTCGGTGACCTGCGGCGCAGGTACGACGCCGATCCGCAGGGCGTCGGGCCGCTGCTGGACGAGCTGGGCGAGATCGCCGACGGTGCGGTCGCCGACCTGCGCGCCGGCGACGTCGACGCGCTCGGCGACCGGATGGACGCCGCCCAACATCTGCTCGCCGACCTCGGCGTGAGCGACGACCGGTTGGACGCGCTGACCGCCGCGGCGCGCGCCGCCGGCGCGGTCGGCGCGAAACTCACCGGCGGGGGACGCGGCGGCTGCGTCATCGCGCTGGCCCGCACCGCCGGGGACGCCGCGGCGATCGCCGGGGCACTCACGGACGCCGGGGCGTCCGACACCTGGATCCACGCACCACACCTGCAGGAGGAAGCATGACGGCCCCGAGAAGAGCCCCAGGAAGAGCTACAGCGACGGCGCACGCCAACATCGCGCTGATCAAGTACTGGGGCAAGGCGGACGAGGAACTGATCATCCCGCGTACGCCGAGCCTGTCGCTGACCCTCGACGAGCTGTACACGACCACGACCGTGGAGTTCGGCGCGGTAACTCAGGACGCCGCGACACTGGACGGGACGCCCGTCACCGGGCGGGCGATGGAACGCATCACCGCCTTCCTCGACCTGGTGCGCGAGCGCTCCGGTGTGTCGGACGCCGCGGTGGTGACCTCGGTGAACACCGTGCCCACCGCCGCCGGGCTGGCGAGCTCGGCCTCCGGTTTCGCCGCCCTGGCCGGGGCTGCCTCCACCGCCGCCGGGCTGCAGCTCGACGAGCGGGACCTGTCGCGGCTGGCGCGGCGCGGGTCCGGTTCGGCGTCGCGCTCGGTCTTCGGCGGGCTGGCGATGTGGAATGCCGGCCACGACGACGCGACGTCCTACGCGGCCCCCGTGCCGGGCGGGGAGATGGCCGCTGACCTGGCGATCGTGGTGCTCGTCATCGACGACGGCCCGAAGGCGGTCTCCAGCCGCGAGGCGATGCGCCGCACCGTGGAGACTTCCCCGGACTACGCCGGTTGGGTCGAGGCGCACGCCGGGCACCTGGCGGAGGCGTTGGACGCCATAGCCGCCGGCGACCTCGCCCGGCTCGGGGAGGCCGCCGAGGCCAACGCGCTGGGCATGCACGCCACGATGCGCGGGGCCGTCCCGCCGGTCGACTACCTCGGGCCCGGCAGCCGCGCCGCACTGCAGGCGGTGCAGGACGCCCGCGCCGCCGGGCTGCCCGCCTGGGCGACGATGGACGCCGGCCCCAACGTCAAGGTCCTCACCAGCGCCGACAAGGCCGAGGCGCTGGACGCCCACCTGCGCGAGGCACTGGTGGGGAAGGTGCCGGGGCTGCGCACCGTGGTCACCCACGCCGGGCCGGGCATCCAGGTCGACGCAGAGGAGGTGCAGTCGTGACGGCGCCGCGTGCGGTGGAGGTCCGGGCCCCCGGCAAGCTCTACATCGCCGGTGAGTACGCCGTGGTCGAGACCGGTTTCCCCGCGATCCTCGTGGCCGTGGACCGCTACGTGACCGTGCGGGTCACCCCGGGCTCCGGCACCGGCCACATCACCTCCGACCTGTCGACCCAGAGCCGCCTGGAGTGGCACCGTGGGGAGCGGGGCATGATCGTGGAACCCGACCAGGCGCCCTTCGACTTCGTGCTCGGCGCCGCGGGCATCGTCGAGGAGGCCGCCGTGGCGATGGGCACCCCGCTGGAGGTCTTCGACATAGACATCACCAGCGAGCTCGACGACGACTCCGGCCGCAAGTTCGGCCTCGGCTCGTCCGCCGCGGTCACCGTGGCCACCGTCCGGGCCCTGTGCGAGTACTACCGCCTGGACCTCACCCGGATGGCCCAGCTGAAACTGGCCCTGCTGGCCAGCATCTCGGTGCAGTCCTCCGGCTCCGGCGGTGACGTGGCCGCCAGCATGTTCGGCGGCTGGATCGCCTACACCTCCTTCGACCGTGGGTGGGCACGCGAGGAACGCGACGTCCGTCCCCTGGTCGACCTGGTCACCATGGACTGGCCGGGCCTGTCCGTGAAACGCGTGTGCCCGCCGGACCGGCTGCGCCTGCTGGTCGGCTGGACCGGGTCACCGGCGTCGACCTCCCGGCTGGTCGGCGACGTGCAGTCCCACAAGCAGGGTGGGGGCGCTGACAGGGGAGCAGCGCAGCTGGACTACCCGCGCTTCCTCGCCGAGAGCAGACGCTGCGTGACAGCGCTGGTCGAGGCCCTCGGCAACGACGACGCCGACGGTATCCGTGCCGGGATCCGCCGTAACCGGGAGCTCCTGCGCGAGCTCGGGGAGCACACCGGCACCACCATCGAGACCCCCACGTTGCGTCGGCTGATCGAGATCGCCGAGGCCTGCGGCGGGGCGGCGAAGACCTCGGGGGCCGGCGGCGGTGACTGCGGTATCGTGCTCATCGACAGTCAGAGCGGCACCTCGGATTTGGACGGGTTGCTCGCCGCCTGGGAGCGGTCGGACATCCGACTACTCAACCTGCACGAACACCAGCCCGACGGGCTCACGGAATGACGGGAACGAGCGCATGAGCAGCAACCGCAAGGACGACCACGTCCAGCTGGCCGAGGAACTGAACACGAAGAACCGTGCCGCCGGTGGATTCCACGACGTGCGGTTCATACACCACACCTTCAACGGTCTGGCCCGCGACGGGGTGGACACCTCCACCACCGTCGCCGGGGCCCGGTGGGAGGTGCCCTTCTACATCAACGCCATGACCGGCGGCAGCGAGAAGACCGGACGCATCAACGCCGACCTCGCGCGCGCGGCGTCCACCGCCGGGGTGGCGATGGCCAGCGGTTCGGTCAGCGCGGCCCTGCGCGACCCGGCGTTGGAGCCGACGTTCCGCATCGTGCGCGAGAGCGCCCCGCAGTCCTTCCTCTTCGCCAACGTGAGCCCGGAGGCCACGGTGGAGCAGGCGCGCCGGGCGGTGGAACTGCTGGACGCCAACGCCCTGCAGGTCCACGTCAACCCTGCCCAGGAGCTGGTGATGCCCGAGGGTGACCGGGACTTCCGGCACTGGCTCGACCGGATCGCCGAGATCGTGGAGGCGGTGGACGTGCCGGTGGTGGTCAAGGAGGTCGGCTTCGGGCTCAGCGCCGACAGCGTGGCGGAGCTGGCCGCCCGTGGCGTCACCACCGTGGACGTCAGCGGGCGCGGCGGCACGAACTTCATCGACATCGAGAACCACCGGCGCTCGCGCCAGGAGTACACCTACCTGTCGGGGTGGGGGCAGAGCACCCCGGAGTGCCTGCTGGACACGGTGCACGGCCCCGGCGGCGCACCGACGGTGCACGTCCTGGCGTCCGGCGGTGTGCGCACCCCGCTGGACGTGGTGCGCGCCCTGGCGCTCGGCGCGCGTGCCGTGGGCGTCAGCGGGCATTTCCTGCACGTGCTGCTCACCGACGGGCCGGACGCGCTGGTCGAGGAGCTGGATGCGTGGACTGACCAGGTACGTACCCTGATGACGCTGCTCGGGGCACCGGACGTGCCCTCGCTGACCTCGACGGACGTCCTGGTCACCGGGGAGACCGCGGAGTTCGCCCGGCTGCGCGGGATCGACCTGCCGTCGCTGGCGCGCCGGCGTTAGTTGCTGACGTTCCTGCAGGCAGGCAGCTAGGGAACGTCACCCACGAGGCGCGGCTGTGGCATCGGGGTCTGAACCTCCGAGTGCAGCCACACCATGTTGCTAGCCAGGCGAGCGGAATGGGCGTGTTTCGTCTATGCTTCTGGAGTACCCACTCCAACTACCGAAGGGCCTTCATCATGAACGAGGACAACACCGCGCCTGACAACGTGAAGGAACGACGGTCGTCCGTCGGACTGATCGTCACGACGGCGGTCATCGTCGTCGTCGCGATCGCCCTGATCATCCTGATCGGCCAGAACACCGACCAGGTCGACATGGGCTTCCTCGGATGGGAGTTCGCTTTCCCGCTGTCCGTGGGGCTCGTCGCCGCAGCGCTCGGAGGAGCGATCGTCGCGTTCGCACTCAGCGGACTCATCGCCATCCGACGCAGGAAATGACCCCGTCGCCGCTCGGCACAACCGGGCGGACCTACAGCCCGTACCGTCCGAAAGCCACGGCGTGATCCACGCCGGCCCTGGCGCCGGCTTCCGAGGTGACGCCGCCGATGAGGTCACGCGGAGCGGGATGGTCCTCCAGTGCCGCCAGGTAGACCTTGTGCTGTTCCAGCGAAGCGATGCTGCGCTCGACCGAGCCGGGGGAGACCGCCACCGCATGCGTCGGTGCCGACGCCCCGAAGACGAGCAGGTGGTCGGCCTGCCAGCGCTCAAGGACCTCACCGTCGCCACCGGTGATGTCGGGGAAGACCCAGCGGTTGCCCGCATCGCGCGCGGCATCCAGGGCCACGAGCCCGGCCACCCGGTGGTCGGCCTGGTTCAGCCCCCACGGCATCTCCTCGGCCCACCCCAGCGTGACCAGCGTGGTGGGCCGGATCTCACGGATCACCGCGGCCACCGCACGGCGCAAGGCCAGCGAGTACTCCAGCACCCCGTCGGGGAAGTCGAGGATGCGCAGGTCGTCCACGCCGACCTGGGAACAGGCGTTGCGCTGCTCGGCGGCGCGTGCCGGTCCGGTCTCATCCGGGGACATCGAGTCGATGCCCGCCTCGCCGGAGGTCAGCAGCAGGTAGGTCACCGACGCGCCGGCATCCGTCCACTCGGCGACGGCGGCGGAGACGCCGTACTCCAGGTCGTCCGGGTGCGCGACGACGCACAGGACGTGGTCGGCCTCGTCGAGGTGGAGTAGTTCGAGCTGATCGTCGGTCATGGGTCGGCCTCCATACCTGATACATACCTACGGGCAAACGTTCACGGTCAGGATGCGTGGGCGCTGTCGTCCGTCCACCTTGTGGCCATTCAAGCACGACATCATCGGCGGTGACCACCGACAACTCTCCGTGACCGACTGAAGGCCCCATGAACTCACGTCCCTCCCGCCCGCTCCCGACCCACCCCGGGCGTCGTCTGCTCGTCGTCCCCGCGGCGGCCGGATTCCTCGCCACGTCGTTGTTGCTCGTGGGGTGCCTCGCGGACGCCGCCGAAAGTGTGCCCGACGCTGCGGAGTATTCGGAGCAGATACAGGTCGTAGGCCTCGACACGCCACGGTTGTCCTCGGCCGACAACTTCCGGGACGTGGCCGGCGTCGACCGGGCCTACGCCGCGACAGGCGGTCACCTGAAACCTGAGTCGGTCTACCGGTCGAATGCCCTGGACATCACTGACGCGGACCTCGACACCGTGGAGGATCTCGGGATCTCCACCGTGATCGACCTGCGCACCGACAGTGAGATCGAGGAACATCCTGACCGTGTTCCCGCCGGGGCAGACTACGTTCACATCGACATCGTGGGGGGAGGCAGCACCGCAGCGAATCCTACCGAGGAATTCTCGGTCGATTCTCCCGACGACGCAGCGACGATGCTCGGCGACCTCAACCGCAACTTCGTCACCGACGAGGGTATGAGGGCCCAACTCGCACAGGTCATCACCGCCGTCATTGACGCCGACGGCCCGGTTGTCTTCCACTGCACCGCCGGCAAGGACCGGGCGGGGTGGACGAGTGCCGTCCTGCAACTTGCCGCGGGCGTGAGCGAACGCGACGTTATGGACAACTATCTGGCGACGAACGACTACTCGAGCGAGCGGATCGCCGCCACCACCGAGCAGATTCGGACGAGTCAAGGGGATGAGGCGGCGGAGGCCTACGGGGTACTGCTCGGCGTGCAGGAGGGCTTTCTGCGGTCCGGGCTGGACGCGATGAAGGAGTTCTACGGCGACGTGGACACCTACCTCGTCGACGGGTTGGGACTCGAGGTGTCCGCCGTCCTTGCGCTGAAGGACAAGCTCGTGGAGGCGTGAGGCTCCCCGGCCGAGCCACCGGTGGCATCGGCGTGGTTGACTCGGGGACATGATCAACGATGCTGACGCACGCTACGACGACTTCGTCTCGGTGGCCACCGAGGTCCTCGACAAGTACGACATCGCGTTGGACACCCTCGACGACACCACCGTTAACGCCACGCCGGTGCCCGGTACGGTGAACTCGGCCTTCGCCCTGGCCACGCACGTCCACGGCATGGCGCGCTTCTGGGGTGGCGCCTTCATCGGGGGAGAGGAGATCTCCCGTGACCGCGAAGCCGAGTTCCGGGCGATGGGGACCGTGGCCGAGGCACACGCGCTGATCGCCGAGACCCGGGCGAGCCTGCCCGGCTGGGCACGCATTGCCCTCACCGAGGGGATCCGCAACCGGCAGGCACAGGGGACGGCGCGCCGGGACTACACCGAGGCGACGCCCGGCTGGGTCCTCGAGCACATCCTCCACGAGCTCGCGCAGCACCTCGGTCACCTCGAGGTCTGCCGGGACGTGGTGGCGACCCGGTGACGACGGCGGTCAATGGGGGCTGACCGCTACTCCTGGTTCTGCGGCGGCATCGCGGTGATCGACGGGTGGTCGGTGCCGGTGGGGCCTATGCTGTCCGCCCCGCCGGGGGAGCCGATCTCATCGAAGAACGCGGCGTTGTAGTCGATGTAGTCCTCCCACTCGTCCGGCAGGTCGTCCTCGTAGAAGATGGCCTCGACCGGGCAGACCGGCTCACACGCTCCGCAGTCGATGCACTCGTCCGGGTGGATGTACAACGTGCGTTTTCCCTCGTAGATGCAGTCGACCGGGCACTCCTCGACACATGCCCGGTCCATCACGTCCACGCAGGGTTGTGCGATGACGTAGGTCATACGTCAGTTCTTGGCGGCGGCGAAGCGCTCGGCGACGTCGTCCCAGTTGAACACGTTCCAGACA
>NZ_JBQSYJ010000017.1:0-47987 GCF_052379185.1 Corynebacterium sp. AOP12-C2-36
GCGTACACACACAGCATAGGCTGCCAACCGGAATGTGGAGTCCGGGGCCGACGAACGAACTGGTGGGGATGAAGACGTCATGCTCTGCAGAGTAGCGGCCAGAGCAACTCCTGAGTCGAAAGCCTCCAAGATACTTGCGCCCGTAGGTCGCAGACAGCGCAAGCGCCGGTTGCTCAGCAAAACCTCGTAGTCCGCGTCGATAGCGAGTCCCGCCAAAGTACTGCCGAAGTGTCCGGCACCCATGAACCGGATTTTCTTGATGCTGACCGCAACACCGGGTGTCCAGCCGCCATTCCCTTACAGGCAGAAGCAGGAAGCTGCCCGACCAACCTGGCTTGAGTTCTCTCCGGACAGGTGGGCCACACCAGAAGTTCGTGACCGAATCCCACCGAAACCCTCGGGAGAACCGCCCCGCCCACCACTGTTCGGGACTTCGCCGCGCGACTCCCCCAACTGACAATCTCAGAGGACCTGACATCCGGACAACGAAAAACCGGAGGTCGCAAACCCTTTCGAGTTTGTAACCTCCGGCCGGTTCAGTTCGTGAACCGCTCACTGTGGGCGAAGGGGGACTTGAACCCCCACGTCCCTAAGGACACTGGCACCTGAAGCCAGCGCGTCTGCCATTCCGCCACTCGCCCGTGGCATCGATAACTAGCATCGACGTGGGTTGCTTCTGCAACGGAGAGTAACACTAGCATCGCCACCCCCGCCACACAAAGGCGCAGGACAAAGCACATTTCCTCGCCCGCTCCATGGCGCCTTCAAGACCAAGCTCCACGGCCCGGCAGCCCCACACGCCGTCGGCGACACCCACTTCACAGCCACAGTCCGTATAGTGGGCCGACAACGTGTGCCGTCCTCCTGTCGGCACCCCGGCAGCCGGCGACCCCGCCACACACATACCGGCCCGCGGGACGAGAGAACGAAAGGTGAGGCGTAACCACCATGGACCTCTTCGGTCGCTTCCGTAAGCTCGACAGCTCCCTGCAGCGCGGGCTGGACAACGGCTTCGCACGCGTCTTCGGCGGCGAGGTCGTCCCCGCCGAGATCGACGAACTCCTCAAGCAGGAGGTCGAGGACACCCTCATGGAGGACCAGACCGGAACGGTCTTCGCACCCTCCTCCTACCGCGTCCACGTCTCCGAGCACGACCACGCCGCCCTGCTCGAGGCCCGGCCCGACCTCGCCAACGAGCTCCGCGGCCGGCTCCAACGCTTCATCCGCAACGAAGGATGGGACAGCCGCCACCCGGTCGCCGTGGAGATCATCAAGGACGACGGTCTCCACACCGGCCAGCTCAAGGCCCGCTCCTCCTTCGAGAAGACCGAGCAGCCCGAACCGCACTGGCCGCGCAGCGAGCCGGACTCCGGCCGCAGCTCCGTCGCCCACCCCTACGACGCCGACGACTCCCCCTCCGCCCCGGAAGCGCCCGCCGCCCCCGCCGCAGACCCCAACCCGCTCGTCGGGTTGGCCCGTCCCTCGGAGTCGCCCCAGGCCGCGCAGGCCCGCCAGGCCGACGAGCAGGCACAGCAGTCGGCGGAGGAACCGCCACTCGGCGAACCCCTGCAGAGCTACCCCGGCACCGAGGTCATCTCCCACAACGCCCAGGCCCCGGCGAACAACGCCGACGAGGCCACCGGCGCGGCCAACGCCGCAGAGGGCGAACAGGCACCGCAGACCACCGTCACCCTGTTCCTGCAGGACGGTTCCGCGCGGAACTTCCTGCTCCAGCACGGGACGAACGTGATCGGGCGCGGCAACGCCGTGGACTTCCGCCTGCCGGACACCGGTGTCTCCCGTCAGCACGCGGAGATCACCTGGGACGGTTACGACGCCGTCCTGACCGACCTGAAGTCCACCAACGGCACCACCGTCAACGAGATCCCCGTGGACAGCTGGCTGCTCGCCGACGGTGACGTGATCACCATCGGGCACAGTGAGATCGACGTTCGGTTCAGTTGACGGGGTCTCCGGAAGGTAGATTCAGCCGGTAGGATCAATCGTTGACCGACCGGTCAACCCACCGGCACGAAGGAGATGACCCGAATGCAGACGACTCTGGTGCTGCTCGCCAAGATCGCCCTGCTCGTCGTGCTGTGGCTGTTCATCTGGGTGGCCGTCCGCGCCATGCGCAAGGACGTGAACACCATGGCAGCCACGGCAGGCGCCGCACCTGCCGCTGGCCCGTCGACCGGCGCACCCGCCGGTGCGGCACCGGCGCACAAGGCGTCCGGCGGACGCGGTTTCCGACGTGCCACTCCCCCGGGATCGTTGACGGTCACCTCCGGGCCACTGAACGGGACGACCCTGAACCTGCAGGGCTACCAGGACGTGACCCTGGGCCGCTCGGGGTCCTGCACCCTCGTCCTGGAGGACGACTTCGCCTCCGGGACCCACGCACGGCTGTTCCACCAGGGCGGCACCTGGCTGCTCGAGGACCTGGACTCACGTAACGGCTCCTTCCTCAACGGCCAGCGCATCGACCAGCCCGAGCAGCTCTCCGCAGGTCAGGAGATCCGCATCGGCCAGACCACGGTGAGGTTGGAAGCATGACAGAGACGACCGCCACGCCCCTCGCACTGAACTACGCGGCCCTGTCGGACCGCGGCCTGGTGCGCACGAACAACGAGGACTCCGCCGTCGCGTCCCCCCACCTGCTGGCGCTCGCCGACGGGATGGGTGGCCACGCCGCCGGCGAGGTCGCCTCCGAGCTGATGATCACCTCGCTCTACGTCCTGGAGAACACGCTCTCCCAGGGCGTGGAGCCGTCCGGGGACCGTCTGCTGACGATGCTCGCCGAGGCCATGGACGACGGCAACCGTGCCATCGCCGCCCACGTGGACGACAACCCCACCCAGGAGGGCATGGGCTGCACGTTGACCACCATGGTCTTCGACGGCGCCTCACTGGGCGTCTGCCACGTCGGTGACTCCCGCGGCTACCTGCTGCGCGACGGCACCCTGACGCAGATCACCAAGGACGACACCTTCGTGCAGTCCCTCGTCGACGAGGGCAAGCTCGCACCGGAGGACGTCAGCAGCCACCCGCAGCGCTCGCTGATCCTCAAGGCGCTCACCGGCCGACCGGTCGAACCCACCCTGACCCTGCGCGATGCGCAGCCGGGTGACCGCTACCTGCTGTGCTCCGACGGCCTCTCCGACCCGGTCAGCTTCGACACCATCCGCGACGTGCTGGCCACCGGCACCCCGGAGGAGTCCGGCTCGCAGCTCATCAACCTGGCACTGCGCGGCGGCGGGCCCGACAACGTCACCGTCGTCGTCGCCGACGTCGTGGACCCCACCGGCCTCCCCGAGGGCTCCGTGCTGCCCACCGCCCCCGCCCTGGCCGGCGCGGTGAACACCAACGCCCCCGAACTCCCCCGGCCGAACACCTCCGCCGGACGCGCCTCGGCCGTCAACGTGGTGCAGCGTCCCCGCTCCACCCAGACCGACTCCGGCGCCGCCACGGCGGAGCCGGAGACCGAGGAGCCTGAACAACGCAAGAAGCGTGGCAAGGGACTGTTCATCACCCTCGCCGCGATGCTCGTGCTCGTCGTCGCCGCCGGAGCAACGGTCTGGTACGTCCGCGACTCCCTGAGCCAGTCGTACTTCATCGCCGTCGCAGAGACCGGCGCCGCCGCCACGACGACGTCCACCACGACACCGCTGACGGCGCCCGCCCCGGCCTCCGGCTCGGCGTCCGCCTCCGAGTCGGCATCGGCGTCGGCGTCGGCGGCACCCACCGAGCAGCCCGCCGCCCCCGCCGAGACCGGCCCGCCGATCCAGATCTACCAGGGCGCCCCGGGAAGCATCCTGGGCATCTCCACCCAGTCGGTCTACCAGGAGGTCTGCCTCTCGGACGACGCCGAGGTGCGTCTGCTGCCCGCCGGCAGCGACGACGACTGCCACCGGTTCTCCACCTCCGACCTCACCCCGGCGGCCCGCGGCACCCTCGACAACCTGCCCCGCGACTCCTACGAGGAGATCCAGGGCCAGATCCGCCGGCTCGCCGAGCAGACCCTGCCGGTCTGCGTGACCCGTGACAACGCGGCGGACGCCCGCAGCGGCGAGCCGTCCGACCTCACGACCCCCGGCGTCTCCTGCAGGGAGGTGGACTGACATGTTCCGTGAGGCCCACGCCCGCGGCCTGGAGCTCGCCCTGCTGGTGTTCTCCGCCGTCATCCTCGGCATCGCACTGATCGCCCTGCAACTCTCCCAGGGCAACGACCTGGACTCCGAGGTCGGCATCCTCGTCGGCGGCTACATCCTCGTCTTCGGCTTCGCCCACCTGGTGCTCTGTCTGAAGGCGCCCAACGCCGACCAGATCATGCTGCCCGTCGCCGCGATGCTCAACGCCATCGGCCTGGTGATGATCTACCGGATCGACCTCGCCGCAGAGACCACCCGGTCCAACTCCCAGGTGATGTGGACCGTGATCGCCCTGGTTATCTTCGCCGGGGTCATCTGGTTCCTGAAGTCCCACAACAGCCTGCAGAACTACGCCTTCCTCCTCGGACTCGGCGGACTGATCCTGTCGGCCCTGCCGATCGTCTGGGCCCGCGTCTTCCCCTCGGAGCTCACGGCGGACGCCCAGGTCTGGATCAGCATCGGGCCGATCTCCATCCAGCCCGGCGAGTTCGCGAAGATCATGCTGCTCATCTTCTTCGCCGCCCTGCTGGTCAACAAGCGGGCCCTGTTCTCCGTGGCCGGCTACCGGTTCCTCGGCATGCAGTTCCCCCGCCTGCGTGACCTCGGTCCGATCCTGCTGGTCTGGGGCCTTGCCATCCTGATCTCGATCTTCCAGAACGACTTCGGCCCCGCCCTGCTGCTCTTCGGCACCGTGCTCGGCATGCTGTACATGGCCACCGGCCGCGCCTCCTGGCTGGTCCTCGGCCTGGGCCTGGCGATCATCGGCGCCTGGGGTGTCTTCCAGATCTCCGACAAGATCCAGGACCGCTTCACCAACTTCCTCGACCCGCTGGCCACCTACGACGAGGGCACCGGCTACCAGCTGTCCCAGGCACTGTTCGGCATGTCCTTCGGCGGCTTGACCGGCACCGGGCTGGGCGAAGGCTATCCGCAGGTCGTCCCTGTGTCCTACGCCGACTTCATCATGTCCTCCATCGGTGAGGAACTCGGTTTCGTGGGCCTGGCGGCCGTGCTCATGCTCTTCGCCGTCTTCGTCACCCGCGGGTTCATCATCGCCCTGCGCACCCCGGACTCCTTCGGGAAGCTCGTCGCCGCCGGGCTGTCCCTGACGATCGCCATCCAGGTGTTCGTGGTCACCGGCGGCATCTCCAAGCTCCTGCCGATGACCGGACTGACCACCCCGTTCATGTCCCACGGCGGGTCCAGCCTGCTGGCGAACTACGTCCTGCTGGCGATCCTGCTGAAGATCTCACACGACGTGAACACCCGCAAGGCCGCGGGGCCGCCACAGGACCCGGCGGGTCCACAGGCTGACCCACAGGCAGACCCGCAGACGTCACTCAACCCGGTGGTCAACAACCAGTACCCCGGCCAGTACCCCGATCAGTCCCATGCAGACCAGACACCCAAGGAGGCCCGCTCGTGAACAGGTCCATCCGTAACGTCTCGGTCTTCACCTTCGTCCTGGTCATCATCCTGCTGGTGAACCTGACCTGGATCCAGGGTTTCCAGACGTCCCGCTACGCCGAGAACTCCCTGAACGCACGCCAGTACTACGAGACGAAGTCCATCCCGCGCGGCCAGATCTCCGCCGGCGGTCAGATCCTCGCCCAGTCCGAGGCCGACGAGAACGACTTCTACTTCCGTGACTACCCGACCGCCCCGGCGTCCTACGGGGCGGTGCTGGGGTACCTCTCCGACCGCTACGGCGCCTCCGGCATCGAGGCGTCGCAGAACTCCATCCTCGACGGAACGGACGACTCCCTCTTCGCCACCCGCGCCTGGGACACCCTCACCGGCAAGGAGCGCCGCGGCGCCAACGTGGAACTCACCCTGCAGCCCAACGTGCAGCAGGTCGCCTACGACGAGCTCTCCTCTCGCGGCTACTCGGGCTCCGTCGTGGCCCTGCGCCCGTCCACCGGCGAGGTCCTCGCCATGGCGTCGACGCCGAGCTTCGACCCCTCCGTGGTCAGCAGCTCCGACTCCGCCACCGCGGACGCGGCCTTCGAGGAACTCCAGGCGAGCCCGGACGCGCCCCTGCTGAACCGCTCCACCCAGCAGACCCAGCCGCCCGGCTCCACCTTCAAACTCATCACCACCGCCGCGGCGCTGGCCGAGGGCGACACCGCCGACACGATGGTCACCGGCGAGTCCGAGATCACCCTGCCGGACACCACCACCACGCTGGAGAACTACGACGGGACGTCCTGCGGTGCCTCCCAGGTGCCGCTGCGCACCGCCTTCGAGAAGTCCTGCAACACCTCCTTCGTGGACCTGGTGAACCGCCACGGCGAGGAGTCCTTCCGCGCCACCGCCGACGCCTTCGGCATCGGTGCCGAGGACGACGAGGACTTCGGCCTGCCCATCCAGAACTCCACCATCGGTGACATCCCCGACTCCGCCGCGCTGAGCCAGTCCGCCATCGGCCAGCGCGACGTGGCCCTGACGCCGCTGCAGAACGCGGTCATCGCCGCGTCCATCGCCAACGACGGGGTACGGATGAAGCCGCACATCGTCAAGCAGGTCACCGGACAGGACCTCAACGTGATCCAGGAGACCCGTCCCGAGGAGGCCGGCCGTGCCATCGACTCCGACGTCGCCTCACAGCTCACCGAGCTGATGGAGGGTGCCGAGCAGTACGCCGGCGGCCAGTCCAACATCGCCTCGAAGACCGGTACCGCCGAGCACGGCGAGGACTCGCGCAACTCCAACCCGCACGCCTGGTACGTCGCCTTCGACCCGGACGAGGACGCCGACATCGCCGTCGCCGTCCTCGTCGAGAACGGCGGCGACGCCGGGCAGGCCGCCACCGGCGGCTCCGTCGCCGCACCCATCGGTCGCGCCGTGATCAACGCGGCGCTGCAGGAAGCACAGTAGCGAGGTGAATGGCGTGACCGGACCGAACGACCCGAACGACCCGAATAACCCGAGCAACCCCGCCAACTCAGGCGATCCCGACGGCACCCGTGTGTTCAGCACCCCGGAGGAGCACTCCGGCCCCGTGGACCCGGAGCAGATGACGCCCCGGGACCGCGCGGCGGCGGACCGCCTGCAGCGCGTCCTCGACACCCACTACGACTCCGCGGCCGGACGCCGCTTCGAGGTGTCCCGCATCGTCGGACGCGGCGGCATGTCCACCGTCTGGCTCGCGTACGACACCGTCGGCGAGCGGGACGTGGCCGTCAAGGTGCTCAAGCCCGAGCTCACCGACGACGCGGAGTTCCGCGACCGTTTCCGTCAGGAGGCCGAGGCCGCCGAGACGATCACCTCCGAGAACGTGGTCCGCACCTTCGACTACGGCGAGCAGACCGACGTCGACGGCAACGGCATCTCCTACTGCTTCATCGTGATGGAGTACGTGCAGGGCGAGTCCCTGGCGGACATCCTGTCGCGCCAGCGCACCCTGCCGGAGGTGATGGTCCTCGACCTCATCGCCCAGGCGGCCGTCGGGCTCCAGGAGATCCACGAGCGCCAGCTCATCCACCGCGACATCAAGCCCGGCAACCTCATGGTCACCGCCGACGGCGTCGTCAAGATCACCGACTTCGGCATCGCCAAGGCCGCCTCCGCCGTGCCGCTGACCCGTACCGGCATGGTCGTGGGCACCGCCCAGTACGTGTCCCCGGAGCAGGCCCAGGGCCTCACGATCCGGCCGTCGAGCGACGTCTACTCGCTCGGCGTGGTCGGCTACGAGGTGCTCGCCGGCGAGCGGCCCTTCTCCGGCGACTCCACGGTGTCCGTGGCTCTCAAGCACATCAACGAGACCGCACCGGAGTTGCCGGACACGGTCAGCGACCCGATGCGTCGTCTCATCGCGATCTGCCTGCGCAAGGACCCGGAGAGCCGTTACCGCGACGGCGCCGCGCTCGCCGCGGCCACCGTGCCCGTGCGCGACGGCCAGATGCCGCCGGACCCCGCCGCAGGCATGCCCACCGGCGCCGCCGCGGCCGTCGCACCGGCCACCGTCGTCGCCGACCGGGTGCCCACCGGCCAGAGCCGGCTGAGCGAGGTCACCGACGAGGCGAACATGGGCCCCGCACCACGCACGCGCAGCAAACGCGGCTGGATCTGGGCACTGGTCATCGGCCTGGTTGCCGTCCTCGGCGTCCTGCTGTGGTTCCTCACCCAGTACGGGCAGGACGACGCACCGAGCGCGCCCACACAGACGACCACCGTCACCAGCGAGGTCACCGAGGAGCAGACCGTGGTGCCCGAGCCGGTCGACCCCGGCGACACCGGCGACCCGGTGGAGACGTCCACGCCGGACACGACGTCCGACGAGTCCACGCCCTCGGAGACGTCCGGCGGCGGTACGACGGACACCACGGGCACCGGGGAGCCGTCGCAGCCGACGGTGCCGGAGACCAGCGGCCCCACCGAGGAGCCCACGGACCCCGACACCTCCGACCAGGCATCCCAGGAGCAGTTGCAGCCCGGCGGTAACACCGAGACGTCCCCGAACGGTGACTCCGGGGATGCCGCCGCCGACTGGCCCGCCATGGGGCGCCTGTGACGGCTGTGTCGACTGGGACGTCTGGTATTCGCACCGGAGCCCGTGGGATCGGTATTCTCCAAGGGAAAGCGTTCCCGCAGGGTCGGGGACGTCCGCACATCCGTAACTCGAGGAAGGGAGCAGCATGGACCTGAGCAACACCCGGCTCGGCGGTCGGTACCTGCTGGGGCCGGTCATCGGCACCGGAGGCATGTCCGACGTCTATGCGGCGACCGACGAACTCCTCGGCCGCGACATCGCGGTGAAGATGATGCGCGCCGACCTGGCCCGCGACGACACCTTCCTCGAGCGCTTCCGCCGCGAGGCGAAGAACGCCGCGAAGCTGAACCACCACGCCATCGTCGCCGTCTACGACACCGGTCAGACCGACGAGGCGAACGGGTCCGTGCCCTACATCGTGATGGAGCGTGTGCACGGCCAGACGTTGCGCGACACCCTGCGCGACTCCGGCCCCTTCCCGCTGGAGGAGGCGGGCCGGGTGATGGCCGAGGTCTGCCGGGCGTTGAGCTTCTCCCACGAGGCCGGCATCATCCACCGCGACATCAAGCCGGCGAACATCATGATCACCAACACCGGCGCGGTGAAGGTGATGGACTTCGGCATCGCCCGCGCGCTGTCGGACACCAGTTCGGCGATGACGCAGACCGCCGCCGTCATCGGCACCGCCCAGTACCTCTCGCCCGAGCAGGCCCGCGGCAAGTCCGCCGAGGCCCGGTCGGACATCTACGCCGCCGGCTGCGTGTTCTACGAGATCTCCACCGGTCAGCCGCCGTTCTCCGGGGAGTCGCCGTTCTCGGTGGCCTTCCAGCACGTCCAGGAGAGCCCGCTGCCGCCGTCGCAGGTCACCGGCATGAACCTGGACCAGAACCAGGCACTCGCACTGGACGCCGTCACGTTGACGGCGATGGCGAAGGACCCGTCCGACCGTTACGACAACAGCGCCGACATGGCGTCCGACCTGCAGCGCATCTCCGAGGGGCGGATGCCCCTGGCCGCGCAGGCCTACACCGACGAACCCGTGCAGGACGCGACGACGACGCACATGCCCGCCGCCGCGCCCGCGCCCACGCCGGCGCCCGCGCCGGCACCGCGGAAGGAGAAGAAGCGTCGCCGCGGGTGGGTCGTGGCCCTGTGGATCATCGCCATCCTCGCCCTCATCGGCGGCGGTACGGCGATCGCCGTCAACTGGTTGAACGATGACGGCTCCGAGCAGGTCGCGGCACTCGAGACGGTCCCCGACGTCAGCGGCCAGCCCCGCGACGAGGCGCTGAGCGCGCTGGAGGACGCCGGCTTCGACGTCACCGTCGAGGACCAGGCGGACGCCGAGGTACCGCGTGACGAGGCGATCCGCACGGACCCCGCTGCGGACTCCTCCGTCCCCTCCGGCTCGGAGGTGACGCTGTACGTGTCCTCCGGACGCGCCGTCACCGAGGTCCCGGACCTCAGCGGGATGACCACGCAGCAGGCCCAGGCCGCACTCGAGGAGGCGAACCTGCGCCTGCGCTCGAACGTATCCGAGCAGTCCAGCGACGACGTCACCGCGGGCCAGGTCATCGAGCAGACCCACCCGTCCGGCGCCCAGGTCGCCGAGGGCACCGAGGTGGGCATCACGGTGTCCACCGGCCCGGCGGACGTGCGTGTGCCGCGCGTGACCGGCCAGTCCCGCGACGACGCGGTGCAGAACCTGGAGGACGCCGGCTTCGAGGTCGACGTGGTCATGGTCGACTCCTCCGAGGACGAGGACCGGGTGCTGTCGGCGACCGACGAGGGCACCACCCAGTCACCGGGCACCACCATCACCCTGGAGGTCTCCCGCGGCAACCAGTTCACCATGCCGCAGCTGGTGGGCAAGGACTACGACGAGGTCTACAGCACGCTGCAGCAGGCGGGCTGGCGTGGCAACGCCAACCGGGTGAACCGCACCAACGTCAACCAGCTCGACCCGCTCGCCGTCGACCGGGTCGTGGGGCAGTCGGCCGAGGAGGGTCAGACGATCGACCGCAACGCGCCGATCACCGTGCGGGTCAACGTGCTGGGGATCCCCTGACGTCTCAGACGTCCGTGACCGGATGATCCCCGTCGCGCCCTCTTACTATCTGATATGTCAATGAATCTGCGATTATCGCAGGGTGACAATTGCCCTTGACAGCCTCACCTAAAGTCCGCAGAATCGGAGGGTAAGGCCAGGTTCCGTCACGGACGGAGCCCGACCGGGGTTTCCCCCCGACACCGGCCGGAGTCCCACAACGCACACCGACGTCCGATGACTCTCCGCCGTTCCACATCTTTCCCGTCATCGTCCCCGACGTGTACCGCGTGACCAGGCTCCCGCCCGTCGAGGGGCTCAAGCCTGTCATCGTTCTCGACTACCTGATCGGAGAAAGATAATGCGTATCGTTTCCGCCGACATCGACGGCACCCGACGTTTCGGGCGGGTGGACGACGAGGGAGTGGTCCACCTCTTCGTCACCGACCGTGACCCCCTTGACGCCCTCGACCCGGACGCACCGGAGATCCCGACCGACGGGACCGTCAACTTCGACGAACTCGACGTCCTTGAGCCGCCGCTGCCCGTCACGACCGTGCGCGACTTCATCACCTTCGAGCAGCACACCGCCGGCTCCATGCAGTCCATGACCGACGCCGGCAACGACGGCGAAGAGGTCCACGCACCCGACGAGTGGTTCCGCGCCCCGGCCTTCTACTTCACCAACCCCTACGCCGCCACCGGCTCGGGCCACGACGTGCGCGTCCCCCCCCCCGGGATGCGAGCTCTTCGACGTGGAGCTCGAGGTCGCGGCGGTCATCTCCAAGGACGGCTTCAACCTCTCCGTGGAGGAGGCCTGGGACCACATCGGCGGTTTCACCGTGCTCAACGACTGGTCCGCCCGTGACCTGCAGGCCGAGGAGATGAAGGTCGGTCTCGGCGCGGCGAAGGGCAAGGACTCCTCGATGAGCATCGGCCCGGTCGTGGTCACCAAGGACGAGCTGGAGCAGTACCGCGACGGCGAGTTCTACGACCTGACCATGGAGCTGTGGATCAACGGCACGAAGATCACCACGGACACCCTGGCCCACATGGCGTGGACCTTCGCCGAGATGGTGTCCTACGCCAGCCGTGGCGCGCAGATCCGTCGTGGCGACATCCTCGGCAGCGGCACCTGCGGCGGTGGCTGCCTGGCCGAGCACTGGGGCTGGAACGGCGAGCTCGAGCCCGCCCCGGTGAAGGTCGGCGACACCGTCACCGTCACCGTGCAGGGCATCGGCACCATCACCAACAAGATCATCGAACCGGTCGAGGTGCACCCGGTGCCCCGCGGCCGCAGCGTCGAATGGACCCGTCCGTCCTGACCTGCCTGCCCGGCCTGACCTGAACACCCCCTCCCCTCAAAAGCGAAAGGACCCATCCCCATGCAGTTCTGGGACTTCTTCTGGCTGTTGATCTACGCGTTCTTCCTGATCGCCTACCTCATCGTGCTCTTCCAGATCATCACCGACCTCTTCCGTGACCGTGACCTCGGCGGCGGCTGGAAGGCGGTCTGGATCATCTTCCTGATCCTGGTCCCGCTGATCACCGCGCTGGTCTACCTCGTCACCCGTGGCAGAGGCATGGCCGAGCGGCAGCGCGAGACCCAGGTCCAGGCCCAGCAGGGGGCGGAGGACTACATCCGGCACGTGGCCGGCTCCACCTCCCCCTCCGAGCAGATCTCGACCGCGAACCAGCTCCTGAAGGACGGTGTCATCACCTCCGAGGAGTTCGACCGGATCAAGGCCAAGGCGCTCTCCTGACCTAGGGCCGGGTGTGAACCCTGCATGACCCGACGCGAGAACCCGGCACCCACGTGGGTGCCGGGTTCTGTCGTGCCGGGGACGGCTACACGCCGGTGGCGGTCGCCCCGGCGAGCGTGGCGGCGTGGCGTTCGGCCAGACGCGCCAGCTCGGCCTCGTCGACGGGCCGTCCTGCGTCCGACAGCCAGTTGGCGAGGATGCGGTGCCCATTGCCGGTCATCACCGACTCCGGGTGGAACTGCACGGAGTGCATCGGCAGGGTCGCGTGGCGCATCGCCATGATCATGCCGGACGCCACACGCCCGGTGACCACCAGGTCGTCCGGCACCGTCGCCGGGTCGACCGTCAACGAGTGGTAGCGGGCCACGGTGAACGGGCTGGGGATCCCGGCGAGGACCCCGGTGCCGTCGTGGGTGACGGGGCTGGTCTTGCCGTGGAAGATCTCGTCGGCGCGCACCACGGACGCGCCGAAGTGCTGGGCCAGCGCCTGGTGTCCCAGGCACACGCCGAGCAGGGGGACGCGGTGGGCGGCGCAGTGCGCGATGACCTCCAGCGTGCGGCCCGCCGAGGTCGGGTCCCCGGGCCCCGGGGAGACCAGGACGGCGTCGAAGGACTCCAGAGCACCGACCAGGTCACCGTCCGACGTGCCGAGCTGCCCGGCATCGTTGCGCCACACCGTGCAGTCCTCGCCGAGTTCCCCGAGGTACTGCACCAGGTTGTAGACGAAACTGTCGTAGTTGTCGATGACGAGGATGCGCATGACGCTCATCCTAACCCGTGGGGGAATCCGGGGTTCGTGCTGGTAGGGTTGGTTCAGTTCGAACACGTCACCATGTCAGTGAGGGATACACATGCCGAAGTCTCGGATCTCCGATTCACCGGAGTACAACGGCGCCGTCGGCTCCTCGGCCGCCGACCGCCGCACACCGGTCAAGCTGAACGCGACCGGCACGCCGCGCTGGTACATCGTCGTGATGCTCGGCCTGATGCTGCTGGGCCTGGCCTGGCTGGTCGTCAACTACATCGCCGGCCCGCACATCCCCTTCATGGCGGAGCTCAACGCCTGGAACTACCTGATCGGCTTCGGCCTGTTCATCGTGGGTCTGTTGATGACCATGGGCTGGAAGTAGCCCGGTCCGACCGGACGCCACGGCCCCGGCGCACCACGGTCAGCACGACCGCGACGAGCGCACCGGCGGCCAGGCCACCGAGGTGACCGGGCAGGGAGACCCCGCCCGCGGTCACCGAGTACAGCAGGTTGACGACGATGAGCACCAACGGTGCGCGCACGTCCGTCCTGCGCTCCAGGGACAGTCCCACCAGCATGGCGAACATGCCGTAGCCGATGGTCGACGCCCCTCCGACGAGGCTGTCGGGCTGGAGCCACATCACGGCCAGCCCGCCGCCGACGGCGCAGAGCACCATCGACACCACCATGGTGAGCGTGCCGTAGGCACGCTCCAGCTCCCGGCCGATCAGACCGATGAGCAGCATGTTCATCAGCAGATGGCCCGGGTCCAGGTGGACGAATGCCCCGGTGAGCAGACGCCACCACTCACCGTCGGCGGTGATGGCGTGCGGGTCGACCATGAGGTCCCACGCCACGCCCGGGGCCGACGCGGGACGCGCCAGGCTCCCGCTGTCGAGTCCGGTGACCACGTAGACCACCAGGCAGGCCAGGATCAGGCCTGCCGTGGCGGGGGCACCGGTGAAGAATCTGCGGAGGATCAGGCCACGTCCACGGACTCGATGACGACGTCCTCGTCCGGACGGTCCATGCGGTTGGTGGAGACGCGGGAGATCTTGGCGACCAGCTTCTGGGACTCCTTGTCGGTGACCTCGCCGAAGATGGTGTAGCCGCCGTTGAGGTGCGGGTGGGCACCGACGGTGATGAAGAACTGGGAGCCGTTGGTGTCGCGGCCGGCGTTCGCCATGGCGACGAGGAACGGACGGTCGAACTGGAGCTCCGGGTGGTTCTCGTTGGCGAACTCGTAGCCGGGGCCGCCACGGCCGGTGCCGGTCGGGTCGCCGCCCTGGACCATGAAGCCGTCGATGATGCGGTGGAAGATCGCGCCGTCGAAGAAGGGGCCCTCGGTGCTGCCGGAGGCGTTCTCCGTGGTGTAGGGGGCCTTCTCCTTGTCGCCGGTGGCCAGGCCGACGAAGTTGTTCACGGTGGCCGGGGACTGGTCACCGAAGAGGTCGATGACGATGTCGCCGTGGTTGGTGTGCAGGGTCGCTGTCGCGGTTTTCTGAACGGTCATGGGGGCAAGGCTACCGGACGCCGGGCGGGCACCCCTGATCGCCCGATTCCGACTACCCTCGGGGACAGATTTGGTTATCGTTGGATGACGACCCATTTTGTGTCGACAGAAGAACCGTTAGTGAAGTGCCAGAGAAGTGACCGACTACCGGCCGGTCCGCCGAGGATGTTGAAGGAGATGCACGGTCCATGGACCCCAACACCGCGTTCACCGCGCTACGTGCCGCCCGGCAGGTCTCGTCGAGTCTCGGCGGCGACGGCAGGCGCAAGAAGGGGGACGTCCGCGACGTCTCCGGCCTCTACGCTCTGCGGCCCCGTGCCGGGAGCGGGGCACGTGCACGGGGACCGCAGGACCTGTCCTCGGCCCCGGGCCACCACCGGTTGATCGTGGAGCAGCTCCTCGCCGAGAACCGGGCGGCACGGCAGCCGGCCTCCCCGACGTCCGACAAAGATGACAGCAATACCGCCTCGAAAGGAATTACGGTGAGCAACGCCACGAAGAACGACACCACGCAGGGCCTCGACCAGGCCGTACAGGAGGCCGAGAGCGCTCTCGACACCCTGAAGGACAGCAAGGCCGAGAAGCTCAGCAAGAAGGCGTCGAAGGCCACCAAGAAGGCCGACAAGATCTCCTCGAAGGCTGACAAGCGTCGTGCGAAGGCGGACAAGACCCAGGCCAAGGCACTGAAGCGTCAGCACAAGGTCGCCAAGAAGGCCGCGGGCCGCAACGAGTCCCCGCGCGACTTCGTGGAGAAGCGGGTCTCCGCGGTCACCTCGGCCGCCGGTGACCGGGCGAACGCCCTGGCCGACCAGGTGCGTCACGCGCCGGACGCTGACCTCACCGACACCGTCACCCGCTGGGGCCGCACCGCCGCCGAGCGCGGCGGCGAGCTGTTCTCCCAGGCGCAGGAACGCGGTTCCGCATTCCTCGAGTCGGACGCCGTGAGCGACGCCCTCGACGACGCACGCGACCGCGCCAACCACCTCGGCAAGGCCGGTGCGGCCCTGGCCGCCACCGGTGTCGAGGCCGGCCGCAAGGCGGGCAAGGACGCCGAGAAGTCGGCGAAGAAGACCGCCAAGAAGTCGAAGAAGCAGCTCAAGAAGAACCACGGCAAGGACCTGAAGGCGGCGAAGAAGAAGGCCGACAAGGCCGGCAACTCCGCCCGCAAGTCCCTGGAGAGCGCCTGGTCGCAGGCGTCCGAGGTGGCCTCCGAGGTCGGCGAGACCGCGAAGAAGGAGGGTGCCAAGGGCCGTAAGCAGGCGTCCAAGCAGGCGAAGAAGGCGAAGAAGTTCGCCCAGAAGAATGCGAAGACCGCCAACAAGCAGCTCTCCCGTTCGCAGCGCAAGATCAAGAAGACCGCCTCGAAGAAGGCCGAGAAGGTCCGTGCCAAGGAGCTGAAGAAGGCCGCCAAGGCGAACCGCAAGAAGCACACGGGACGCAACATCCTGCTGCTGGCGATCATCGCCGCCGCCGTCGCGTTCGTCGCGCAGAAGGCCAAGGGCAGCGGCTCGGCCTCCCCGTCCGCCCCGGCGAAGACCCCGCGCACCAACGGTGCCCCCGCCACCGGTGCCGCCGCGAAGCCGAAGGCCGCCGCGGCCAAGGCCGAGGAGAAGGCTGACGAGGCTGCCGAGAAGGCCCCGGAGAAGGCCAAGGAGGCTGCCGACAAGGTCGCCGACAAGGCCGAGGAGGCCAAGGACAAGGTCCAGGAGAAGGCCGAGGACGTGAAGAAGGAGGCCGACAAGAAGCAGGCGAAGAAGAACGCGCCCGCGGCCCCCAGCGCCCCCGGTGCTCCCGGCGCCCCGAAGGCGGACAAGAAGGACGCCAAGGATGCCAAGGACGCCAACCCGGAGGACGACGGCGGAAAGCACCGCCTGTAGTCTCCCCTGACCCCGCGTGAACCCCCGGACGTTACGTCCGGGGGTTTTCCGCGTCCCGGCGGGCCCGTCCGATGCAGAAGATTTGGTTCCGGAGACGATAGTCAGCCAGTAGGGTGACTGACATGACCACCACCGAGCCCACCGAGCCCACCGGCACCACCGACTCCACCGTTCTCGACCTGCTCATCGTGGGGGCAGGTGTCGCCGGCATCGACCTCGCCCACCACGTCGTCGACGAGTTCCCCGGCTGGAACTGGCGGATCGTCGACTCCAACGACGACCTCGGCGGCACCTGGAACACCTTCACCTACCCGGGCATCCGCTCCGACTCGGACATGGCGAGCTTCGGCCTGCCGTACCGGCACTGGCCGCACAAGGGCACGCTCGGCGAGGGCGCGGACATCCGCGAGTACCTGCGCGACGCCGCCCGCGACGACGGCGTGCTGCAGCGTATCCAGCTGCGCACCTGGGTGAAGCGGGCCAACTTCGTCACCACCGGACCCGCGGCCGAGGCCCACGGTCCGCACTGGGAGGTCACCACGGTGCGCGCGTGGCGTCACGGCCCCGACGACCGGTCGGACGCCACGGACGCCGACCGTGCCGAGACGCTCACCCGCACGCGGCGTCTGCACCTGGCCTGCGGGTACTACGACCACCGGGCGGGGTTCCAGCCGCACTTCGACGGCGAGGAGGACTTCGACGGGCAGCTCGTGCACGCCCAGCAGTGGCGTCCGGAGGAGCAGGGCGACGTCGCCGGACGCCGCATCGTGATCATCGGTTCCGGTGCCACGGCGGTCACCCTGCTGCCGGCGCTGGCGCAGAAGGGTGCGGACGTGACGATGCTGCAGCGCACGCCGACGTGGGTCGCCGCGCTGCCCCGGTTCGACACCATCACCACCATCTGGGCGTCGCTGATCCCGAACAAGCGTCTCGCGTACAAGGTCGCCCGCGCCAACCACATCACCCGCGACATGGTGCAGTGGTACCTCGCCAAGGGCACGCCGTTCCTGTTCAGCGGGTTCCTGCACGCCCTGCAGCTGCGGTGGCTCTCCCCCTCACAGATCCGCCGGGACTTCACCCCGCCGTACCGTCCGTGGGCGCAGCGGGTGTGCAAGGCCCCGGGTGGCGACATCTTCGCCGCGATCAAGGACGGCGGGGCGAAGGTCGTCACCGCCACGATCGACCGTCTGGTACCGCAGGGCGTGCGCCTGCAGGACGGCACGGTGCTGGAGGCGGACACGGTGATCGCGGCGACGGGGCTGCAGCTGCAGTTGTTCGGCGGCGCGGAACTCACCGTGGACGACGCGCCCGTGGGACTGCCGGACACCGTGGCCTACCGGGGTGTGCTCATCTCGGGCCTGCCGAACCTCAGTTTCACGGTCGGCTACCTCAACCAGTCGTGGACCACGCGGGCGGACCTCACGGCCCGCTACATGGTGCGGCTGTGGCACCACATGGTCAACCGGGGTGAGTCGTTGGCCGCGCCGGTGTTCCCGGGGTCGGACGTGGAGCGTCGGGCGTTGCTGGAGTTCGACGCGGGCTACATCAAACGCTCGCAGCACGTGACCCCGCGCCAGGGTGACCGGTCACCGTGGCTGTACCGGCAGGACTACCTGCGCGAATGGCCGGAGCTGGCGCGCGGGGACCTCACTGAGGAGATGGTGTTCGACGACGCAGCCGTGGCCGTCGCACGCGCTCTTCCTGCCTCGACCGCCCAGGCTGTGTCGCCTGGGCCGACCGGTTCTCACGACGCTGCGCCGACCACGTGATGCCCACGGAGGCGGAGATCACCAGCACGATGGTCACCGCCCGCAGCGGCGTCATCTCCTGGTCGAGCAGCACGAAACCGGCCAGCGCGGCGAAGGCGGGTTCCAGGCTGATCAGCACGCTGAAGACGGCCGACGGCAGGCGGCGCAGCGCGGCGAGCTCCAGGGAGTAGGGGATCACCGACGCCATCAGGGCGGTGACCACCGCCGGCACGATCAGCCACGGGTCGGCGGTGACGCCCTCCACGCCGGCGCGTCCGACCGGGGCGAGCATGAGGCCGCCGAGGAGCATGGCGACGGCGAGGCCGCCGGTGCCGGGGATGCGCCGGCCCACGGCGGCGGAGCCGACGATGTAGCCGACCCAGAACACCCCGGCGATCAGCGCGAGCAGCATGCCGACCGGGTCGAGCGCGGCGTCCGACAGGGCCTCGAACCCGAGCACGGCCATGCCGGCGGCGGCGAGGCCGACCCACACGAGGTCGCCGCGTCGTCGGGAGGTGAGCCCGGCGTAGACCAGCGGGCCGATGAACTCGACGGCGACCGCCGCGCTCATCGGGATGCGGTCGAGGGAGGCGTAGAAGAACCCGTTCATCCCGGCCATCATCACCGCGAAGAAGGCGACGGCGCGCCAGTCGTCGGCGTTCCAGGCGCGCAACGCCGGTCGCGCGACGACCAGCAGCAGGGCACCGGCGATGGTGAGGCGCAGGAAGGTCACGCCCCAGGTACCGAGGGTGTCGAAGAGTCCGACGGCCGTCGCGGCGCCGAACTGCAGGGATGCGCAGGACGCCAGGACGAGTGCGGAGGAACGGGTGATGCTCATGGCTCTCATTGTGGGGCCCGCACCAATGGTTCGTCTATCTCAGGTATCTGAACGATAATGGTGAATTGTGCTCAACATTCAACGACTGACCCTGCTGCGCGAGGTGCACCAGCGCGGCACCCTGGCCGCGGTGGCCCGCGAGATGCACTACTCGCCGTCCGCGGTCTCCCACCAGCTCAGCCAGCTGGAACGCGAGGCCGGGGTGCCGCTGCTGGAGACCGTGGGACGCGGCGTCCGGCTCACCGGCGCGGCCCTGCGGCTCGTGGCGCGCACCGAGGAGGTGCTCACGATCCTGGACTCCGCGGAGGCGGAGCTGGCGTCCTCACGCCCGGGTGCCGAGGGCACGCTGCGGGTCACGAGCTTCCAGTCCGCGCTGGCCACGATCCTGCCGACGGCACTGACCATGCTGGAGAAGCGTCATCCCGCGCTGAACGTGGAGGTCTACCACCGGGAGGTCGCCGAGGCCTTCGAGGGCCTGGCGGCGCACTCCTACGACGTGGTCATCGGCGACGAGTTCCCCGGCCAGCCCGAACCGGTGCGCCCCGGACTGCACCGCGAAGAACTCTTCGCCGACCCGATGCTGCTGGTCCTGCCCACCACCGGCCGGTGGGCCGTGCCCGCCGAGGAACTGGACGGACTGGCGGACCTCGCCGAATACCCGTGGATCCTGGAGCCGGCGACGATGCCGCAGGGACGCTGGGAGCGGACCGTCCTACGCGAAGCCGGGGTGGAACCGCGGGTGAAGTGTGAGACCGCCGACCCGATCCTGCGCGCGCACATGGCGCGCACCGGGCACGGGGTCACGGTGATCCCGGCGATGCTGGCCGGCCCGCACCTGGACCACACCCAGGCGTTGGCGATGCCCGGCTCGCCGCACCGCCAGCTCTTCACCGCGGTGCGCGAAGGCTACGCCGACCATCCCGGGGTGCGGGTGTTCCGTACCGCACTGGGCGCCGCGGCGCGGCGGGAGTCGCCGGAGACCCCGGATCAGCTGTGAGGTGCGTGGCCGCGCGGCGATGTTTCATGTGAAACCATGCGGTCGGCGTCGGCGAGACGGTCTGGATGACCCAGGCGCAGGTTGCCCAAATGTTCGGGGTGAGCGTTCCTACGATCAGCGCTCACTTCAAGAACATCCTCGAGAAAGTGTCGCTGACCAGTGATCGAACTGTTAGAAAACTCCAAACAGTTCGATCTGAGGGCGACCGGACCATCCGCCGGGACGTCACCCACTACAACCTGGATGCCATCCTCGCCGTCGGTTACCGGGTCCGTGACGCCCTCCCTGCGGATCACAGAAGGATCCTGCCACTGATTGCGGCCACCTGCTGTGCCCGGTGCGCAGGGGTCATGTGAAACCATGGTGCCCATGACCGACACCACCACGCGCCCCTGGACCGAACTCGCCGCGACCCCCGACCTCCGCCTCGTCGTCCTCGACATGGACGGCACCCTGCTGCGCGAGGACGGCACCGTCCCCGAGGCATTTTGGGACCTGCTGCCGGTGATGCAGCAGCGCGACATCGTGGTGGTGCCCGCGTCCGGACGCCAGTACGCCACCCTGCACGACATGTTCGGCGACCGCGGCATCCGCACCTACCTCGCCGAGAACGGCACCGTGGTCGTGCACGACGGTGAGGTCGTCGCCACCTCTCCCCTGTCCGGCGACACGGTGCAGCAGTGCATCGCCGCAGTGCGCGGGACGGACCGGCGTCTGGGCCTGGTCGTGTGCACCCCGGAGGTCGCCTACGTGGAGAGCACCGACCGCGAGTTCCTCGACGAGGCCGCGAAGTACTACCACTCCCTGAAGCAGGTCGAGGACCTGACCACGGTGCAGGGCCCCGTGGTCAAGGTCGCGGTCTTCGCCTTCGGCTCCGCGGAGGACGCCGCCCCGGTGCTCTTCACCGGCGAGGACGCGCTGGCCAGCCAGGTCGAGGCGGACAACGCCGTGGTGATCTCCGGGGCGAACTGGATCGACATCATGCTGCCGGAGGCGAACAAGGGCTCCGCGCTGCACGACCTGCAGGAGGAGCTGGGGATCTCGCGGGCGGACACCGCGGTCTTCGGCGACTACCTCAACGACCTGGAGATGGTCGGCGAGGGCGACCTGTCCTTCGCCATGGCCAACGCCCACCCCGGCATCACCGCCGCGGCGAACTACGTGGCGCCGGCGAACACCGAGGACGGCGTGGTGCAGGTGCTGCGCCGGCTGCTGGGGTAGCTGCCGGGACCGGCTGCCGACGAACAACGGTGCATGTCCGGAATGAACAGCGAAACGAGCACTTCGCCGTCCGGCCTTCCCACGCACTGCCGTCGACACCACCGCACCGTAGAGTTGACGCCCATGACGTTCAGCCTGACACCACCGGGCGCCGCCCGGCACACCTCCAGACGCCGCGGCGCCGGGACGGTCCTCACCGCCCTGCTCACCGTCACCGCCCTCAGCCTCGGCGGCTGCGCCCTCCGCGGACTCGACGACGACGCCCTGCGCATCCAGCTCGCCTTCGTGAAGAACTCGCAGAACGCCGGGGAGTACATCGCCGACCACGACGGCTACTACGAGGACGCCGGCTTCTCCAAGGTCGACCTCATCGCCGGGCCCACCGCCGTGGAGCAGTCCGCCGCCACCGGCCACGCCACCGTCGCCGGCTCCATGGCCCTGGGCACCGCCAACGCCATCGCCGAAGAGGGCATGCCGATCACCATCATCGGGGCGATCTACAGCGTCAACGCCTTCACCATCCTCTCCATGGACGGCCCTGACGCCATCCGCACCCCCGCCGACCTGGAGGGCGCCCGCATCGCCGTTACCCCGGGCACCGCACAATCGATGGTGGAGGGCCTGGCCCGGGCCAACGACGTCGACCCGTCCACCATCACCTTCGTCCCCGCCGGGGAGACCGCCGTGCTCACCAGCGGTGAGGTCGACGGCTTCCACGGACTCGCCGCGAACCAACTCATCGACCTGCAGCGCGCCGGCCACGACGTGGTCTCCCTGCCGCTGGCATACCACGGGATGCCCTTCGCCGGGGCGTCCTACGCGGTGTCACGGGAGAGCATCGAGGACAACCGGGAGAACCTCAAGGACTTCCTCGTCGCCTCGATCCGCGGCTGGCGTGACGCCGTCACCGACCCGGCACGTGGGGCGGAGCTGTCCACAGATGTCTACGGTGCGGACCTCGGCCTCGACCCGGAGAAGGAGCTGCTGCAGGCGGAGGCGCAGACGGAGTACATCGTCAACGACCACACCCTGCCGAATCAGCTCTTCCGCCTCACCGACGAGGCGATGGACGAGAACGTGGCGGCGCTGCGTCTCGCCGGTATCGACGTCTCCCGCGAGGAACTCTTCGACATGAGCCTGCTCGACGAGGTCTACGAAGAGCACCCCGAACTGGCCGAACCCCTCCCCACCGACACGAAGGACGCACCATGAGCACCGGCACCGGTATCCGCCTCGACGACCTCACCAAGACCTTCACCGGTGGCGTGACCGCCCTGGACCACGTGAGCCTGGACGTCCCGCGCGGCAGTTTCCTGGCGCTCGTCGGCCCGTCGGGCTGCGGCAAGTCCACGGTCCTGCGCATCCTGGCGGGTCTGGAGGAACCCACCGCCGGCACCGCGACGGTGCACGACCTCACGCCGAAGGAGCTGCGTAGCCGCCACGAGCTCGGCATCGCCTTCCAGGACGCCGCGCTGCTGCCGTGGCGTTCGGTGGAGTCGAACATCCGCCTGCCGCGGGAGATCGCCCGCAACCCCCTGCCGGACGACACCCTCGCCGACCTGGTGAAGCTCGTGCGCCTGGAGGGGTTCGAGGGGGCGAAGCCCGGGCAGCTGTCCGGCGGCATGCGCCAGCGCGTCTCCATCGCGCGCGCCCTGGCCGCCGACCCGTCCGTCCTGCTGCTGGACGAGCCCTTCGGTGCGCTGGACGACATGACGCGCCAGCGGATGAACCTGGAGCTGCAGCGTATCTGGACGGAGAACCCGTCCACCACGCTGCTGGTCACCCACGGCATCTCCGAGGCGGTGTTCCTGGCGGACTCCATCGCGGTGATGAGTGCGCGGCCCGGCGCGGTGCGCGAGGTCGTGGAGGTCGACCTGCCGCGTCCGCGCACCCCGGAGATGATGCGTACCCCGGAGTTCCACGCCATCGTCGACCACGTGTCCGACCTGCTGTTCTCCTTCGAGGACGCCTGATGTCGCGGCAGGCGAGACGAACGCTGTCTGTGCTGTCCGTGCCCGCAGTCCTCCTCGGCGCGCTTGCACTGTGGTGGCTGCTGGCCGCCACGGTGCTGCGCCCCCTGGGCACGATCCCCACCCCCGGCGACATCGTGGCCCGCATCGCCGACGACGGCCTGAACTTCTACTGGGTCAACCTGAAGGTCACCGCCATGGAGGCCGGGCAGGGCTACCTGCTGGGCGTGGGCCTGGCGGTGGCGGTGTCGGTGCTGGCCCTGCTGGTGCCGCGGCTGCGCGGCATCGTGATGCAGGTCGCGGTGATCACCTACTCGCTGCCGATCATCGCCGTCGGCCCAGTCATCTACCTCATGGTCGGTGCGCCGTCGAGCGGTGACCCGTCGGCGACGGCGGTGCTGCTGTCGGCGTTGGCGATCTTCTTCACCACCGTCGTCGGCACCTTGCTGGGGCTGGACGCCGCGGACCGTCGCTCCCTGGACCTGGTGGACGTCTACGGCGGTTCTCGCTGGACACGGCTGGTGAAGGTGCAGCTCATCGCGGCGGTGCCGTCGTTCCTCACGGCGCTGAAGGTCGCCGCGCCGATCTCGGTGCTCGGCGCGATCCTCGGCGAGTACGTCGGCGGGGTGGACCGTGGTCTGGGTCCGGCGTTGCTGAACGCCCAGCAGTCGTCGGACGTCTCACGCACGTGGGCGTTGGCGTTGGCCGCCGCCGTGCTGGCCGGCGCGTGGTTCGCGGTGATGGCCCTGCTGGCCCGGCTGGTCACCACGTTGGGCTGGGGGTCGGCGGAGGTGTCGACGGCCGCCCCGGAGCGTGGCCGGCGCTCCCCCACCGCCGTCGCGGTGGAGGTCGTGGTCTCCCTGGTGGTCATCGTGGTGGTGTGGACGCTGGGCCTGCGGCTCCTCGGCATCTCCCCCTTCGTGGGACGCACCCCGGCGCAGGTCGTCTCCTACCTGGCCGACAACACGGACGGCACGAACCACCTCGTCGCCCTGCTGCCGGACCTGTGGCGCACGCTGCTCGACACGGCGACGGGTTTCGTGCTGGGCCTCGTCGCCGCGGTCCTGGTGGCCTCGCTGTTCCTGGTGGCCCCCACCCTGGAGCGTGCGCTGATGCCCTTGGCGTTGTTCTTCCAGTCGGTGCCGTTGGTGGCGATCGCCCCGGTGCTGATCATCGTCATCGGCCGTGGGCAGCTCACGGTGGCGGTGATGGGCGCGATCATCGTGTTCTTCCCTGCCCTGGTCAACATCGGTTCGGCGTTGAAGAACGTGCCGCCGGCGTTGGTGGACCTGGTGCGCACCTACGGTGCCGGACGTACCCGCGAGCTGGTCACGGTGCGGGTGCCGGCGTGCCTGCCGGCGATCTTCGCCGCGGTGCGCATCGCGATCCCCGGCGCGCTGTCGGGTGCGTTGCTGGCGGAGTGGCTGGCCACCGGTGTGGGCATCGGCAACACGGTGATCACCGCGGTGGGCAGTGCGGACACCGACGTGGTGTGGGCGTCGGTGACGGTGGTGACGGTCAGCGCGCTGGTGCTCTACGGACTCGCCTCGCTGCTGGAGGGAGCGGCCCGCCGACGCTGGGGCGTGTGAGCGGACCGCCGCGTCACATCTCCAGCAACCGGGTGCGCAGCAGGTCGGCGAAACCGTCGGCGCAGCGCAGGACGACACGCACGGTCGCGCCGTCGACGTCCACGTCGTGGCGTCCTGCCGCGGGGCGCTGGTGCCGCAGGTCGCAGACGGTCTGCCCACGCCCCGGCCCGTCGGTGGTGTCGACGACGACGGGCACCTTCGGCGCGCGCAGCAGCTCCACCTCGCCGAGGGCGACGGCCGCGGCCAACGGGTCGTGCAGCGCACAGCACCGACGCCCGTAGATGTCGCGGTAGAAGTCGGAGTAGTAGTCCAGCATCTCCCCCACCGCGGCGACGAAGGGCACGTCGGACGCCTGCAGCGCGGCGATGTCGGACGCCTCGAAGGTGTTCTCCATCGTGGTGTCCAGCGGCACCAGGGTGACCTGCCACCCGGCGGTGACGACCGCCTGGGCGGCCTCCGGGTCGTGCCCGATGTTCGCCTCGGTCACCGGGCCGATGTTGCCGGCGACCATCGCCGCACCACCCATCACCGTGACGTGGGCGACGCGGTCGACCAGCGTGGGGTCGCGCTCCAGCGCCACGGCGAGGTTCGTCAGCGGCCCGATCGCCAGCACGTGCAGGCGTCCGGCGTGGCGGTGCGACAGGTCGATCAGCAGGTCGGCGGCGTCCTGCGTCTCCTGTGCGTCCTGCTCTCCGGCGGGCGGCAGCAGCCGCTCGCGCACCTCCCCCACCCCGTCGGTGCCGTGCACCTCCACCGCGCCGCCGGCGAAGGCGCCGACCAACGGGTCGGACGCACCGGTCGCGACGGGCACGTCGCGTCCTGCCAGGGCAAGCAGGCGGCGGGTGTTCTCGGCACCACCGGCGGCGCTGACGTTGCCGTGCACCGTCCCCACGCCGACCAGGTCAACCAGGTCGGTGGGGCCGGTGAGCAGGTAGCCCAGGGCGAGGGCGTCGTCGATGCCGGTGTCACAGTCCAGGTACACGGGGTTCGCGATCATCGGGCCAGTGTAGCTACCATCGGCGGGCCGGAGGACACCGAACACAGGAGGACAGTTGAGCACGCAGGAGTACAGGGTCTACCTGGCGGGACCGGAGGTGTTCCTGCCGGACGCCGCCGACGTGGTCGCGCGCATGCAGCAGGTTTGCCGCGACAACGGGCTGACGCCCGTCGCCCCGCTGGACGCCGGACTGGACGAAACGGCAACACCGGCAGAACCGGACGCGACGTGGATCTTCGACAAGAACGTCACCAAGATCCGTGGCGCCGACGCGGTCATCGCCAACGTCAACCACTTCCGCGGCGCCGAACCGGACTCCGGCACCTGCTTCGAGCTGGGGTTCGCCCACGCCCTGGGCAAGAAGCTGTACGTCTACTCCGAGGGGGCGACCACCGTGGAACGGGTGGAGCGCTTCCACGGTCCGGTCACGCCCGGCGAGCGCCCCACCGACCCGGAGGGCCGCTTCGTGGAGGACTTCGGCTTCGCGGTGAACCTGATGATGGCGGTGCCCGCCACGAACGTCGCCGGCAGCTTCGCCGACGCCGTGCGCGTCGTCGCCGCCGACCTGCGCGGAGATGCATGAGGTCTCCGCGCACCACCGCCGTCGGCGTGCTGGCCGTCCTGGTCACGGTGCCCCTCACCGCCTGCGGCGGGGACGGCGGGCCAGCCACCGAGTCGACCACTGAAGCCGCCACCGGGGCAAGCGCCCTCTCTGTCGAGGCCTCCGGCCGCGGCCCGATCGCCCTGTCCGCCTCCGACGGCGGCGCAGAGGGCGCAGAGGGCACAGCGGAGAGCATCGACGGCCGTCTCGTCACCGGGCAGGGCTCCTGCTTCGCGATCGTCGACGGGTCCACCGACGAGGCTCCACGGCCGGTGGTCTTCCCCGCCGGGACGGAGTCGGTGACCGAGCGGGGCCGCCCGTCGGTCACCCCACCGGGGCAGGACACCGTCTACGTCGGCGAGCCGATCAGCGTCGAGGCGGTGCCGGTGCAGCTCGAGGACCTGGACGGCCTTCCCGAGCGGTGTGCCACGGGCGGTTCCACGACCGGCCTCGTCGTGCAGTGAGCCGCTCCGTGAGGCCCTGATCCCCCATCGGACGTGTCACTGATGAAATCGTCTGACCTGCATTGGCCTCCCCTACTGGACCATTGCGCGGGATTCTACTGGACCTTTCTGCGTCAGAAACAGCCCGGTATCCATAAGCCCGCGAAGCGCATGCCACAATGTGACTCATGACACTGCCACCCTGGGTCCGCATCGCCCTGGGCATGTTCGCCGTCTCCTACGGCGCGAACCTCTTCGCCCCGCTGCTGCCGGTGATGCGCGACGTCCACGGTCTCGCGCAGGCACCGGTGAACCTCATCCTCGCCGTCTACGTCCTCGGCCTGATCCCCGCACTCATGGTCGGCGGCCCGCTGTCGGACCGTCGTGGACGCCGCGCCGTGGTACGTCCCGCGCTGCTGTTCTCCGTGGCGGGCACGCTCGTCACCCTCGCCGCGCACCTCGCCGTTGACGCCACTGACGCCACTGCTGCCGTCGGCCCCGTCCTGCTCAGCGCGGGACGCATGCTCACCGGCGTGGCGGTGGGCCTGGTCCTCGCCGCCGGGGCGTCGTGGCTCAAGGAGGTCACGCCGGGCACCGACGGGGCCGCCGCCCGGCGCGCCACCGCCGCCACGTCCGCCGGTTTCGGGGTCGGCCCGCTGGTCAGCGGCCCGGTCGCCGAGTGGTTGCCGGGGCCGGACACCACCCCGCTGATCCTGCACCTGGTCATGGCGCTGGTCGTCACCCCGCTGGTGTGGGTGACCCCGGAGGCCGGCCGACGCTCGGACGCCCGGCTGCGTGTCCCGCCCTCGGCGCGCTCACCGCGGTTCCTGTTCACGGTGGCACTGTGGGCGCCGTGGGCGTTCGGCCTGGCCACGACGTCCTTCGCCGTGCTGCCCCCGCTGGTCACCGCACAGGTGTCGGCACCGGTCGCCTACACGGGGCTCATCGCCGGGGTCACCATGCTGACCGGCACGTTCGTGCAGCCGTGGGCGGGGCGGCTGCCGGTGCACACGCGGGTGACCCCGCCGATGTACGCGCTGGGCACCGCCGGGCTGGGCATGGTCGCCTCGATCGTGGTGGTGACCACCCAGGCGGTGTGGTTCCTGGTGCCCACCGCGGTGGTGCTGGGCACGGCCTACGGCATCATGATGGTCTCCGGGCTGCGCGAGGTGCAGCGCATCGCCGGGCCCGGGGAGCTCGGCTCACTCACCGCGGTCTTCTACGCCCTGACGTACCTGGGCTTCTTCATGCCGTTCGTGGTCTCGTTGATCGCCCCGACGGTGGGTTACGTGCCGGTGTTCTGCGTCGGCGCGGCGGTCTGCGCGGTGTCGGTGCTCGTCACCGCACGTCACAGCCACCCGTTCTGATCGGCCACGCCCACCGCCTCGAAGCGGTTGGACGTCCCGGTCTTGCCGATCACCGAGGACAGGTGGTTGCGTACCGTGCCCTGCGACAGGTGCAGTTGGGCGGCGATCTGCCGGACGCCCGCCCCGGAGCGCGCCGCGCGGCACACCTCGACCTCGCGCGCGGTCAGCGGCGAGTCCGGGGTGAACAGGGACTCCTCCGCCAGTGCGGAGTCGACCACGCGCAGCCCGCGGTGCACCCGACGCACCGTCTCGGCCAGCTGGGACGCCGGGGTGTCCTTCACCACGAAGCCGGTGGCACCGGCGGCGAGCGCGGCGCGCAGGTAGCCGGGGCGTCCGAACGTCGTCACGATCACCGAACGGCAGGACGTGCCGGACGCCGCCAGCGCCTGTAATTCCTCCGCCGCCTCGATGCCGGTCATGCCGGGCATCTCGATGTCGAGCAGGGCGACGTCGACGCGGTGCTCCCGCACGGCGTCGACCACCTCGTCGCCGCGTCCGACCTCGGCGACGACGTCGATGTCGCGTTCGGTGGCGAGCAGCGCGGCGAGGGCACCGCGCACCAGGTCCTGGTCGTCGGCGACAAGTACCCGGATCATGGTCGACCCGCCATTCTCACCAGCACGGTGGTGCCGGCGGTGCCGTCCACTGTCAGCGTGCCGCCGGCATCGGCGACGCGGCGACCCAGCCCGGTCAGCCCGTTGCCCCACCGGGCCGCGTCCGTCCCGCCGACACCGTCGTCGCTGACCTGCACCCGGTCGGCGCTCATCGTCACCTCGCACGTACGCGCCCGCGAATGACGCACCACGTTCGTCACCGCCTCACGCACCACCCACGAGTACAGGTGGGCGTTCACCCCGGCCACCGACACGTCGTGGGGCAGGACGGCGCGGATGCCCGCGGTGCCCAGCGCCCGGCGCGCGGCCTCCACCTCGCCGGCGAGGTCGGGCGAGCGCATCCGCGTCACCGTGGAGCGCACCTCGGCCAGGGCCGTGCGGGAGATCCGGGTGATCTGCTCGAGCTCGTCCTTCGCCGCCGCCGGGTCGGTGTCGACGAGGCGTCCGGCGAGCTCGGACTTCAGGGTCACCACGGTCAGGGAGTGGCCGAGCAGGTCGTGGACGTCCACGGCGATGGACTCGCGCTGCCGCGAGATCTCCAGGTCGTGCTCGAGCTCCGCGCGTTCCTCGTAGCGGCGGGTCACCAGTGCCACGGCGTAGACCATCGCCGGGGAGACCAGCGTGCCGCCCAGCACCCCGGGCATCGCCGCCGGTTCCAGCAGCCACACCAGCGCCGTCGACACGACCACCAGCACCACGGTGGCCGGCAGGCTGAACCGTACCGGCAGCGGGAAGGACAGCACCGCCACGAAGAAGGGGACGAGGAAGGCCGCCAACGCGCCGACGACCACGGCGGTCACCACCGCCACGACGGCGAGCAGGGAGAACCAGAACAGGTAGCGCCGCATCATCGACATCCCGCCCGGCCAGTGGTCGACCAGGCCGAAGGCGGTGGCGTACACCGTGCCGAAGAGTACGAACAGGGCGACCCCGGCCACCGTGCGTGGCGTGAACCCCTCGGTGACGACCAGCACCACCGCGGGGACCACGAGCACGACCAGCCAGATGGACGCCATCAGGCTGGAGGCACCGTCGAAGTTCTTCATCGCCGTCCCTTCTCCCGGGAGTGCAGGGCCAGGACCACGGCGACGAGGACCGCCGTCCAGACCAGGAAGTTCACCACCGCCCACCATAGCGGGTCGTGCACGAGCCACGGTTCGTACGAGACGGACTGGTAGCCCTCGCTCAGCGGCCACCTGGCCAGCGACACCGCCCCGTACATCGGGCTGAAGCGTCCCACGGTCATCATCGTCTCCGGCAGGGGCATGAACAGGTTGCCGAGGAACGCGAGCACCACCACGCTGGTCCCGGCGATGCTCACCGAGGTCTCCGTGGGCCAGGCCTGCGACCAGGCCATGCCGTAGAAACCGAAGGGTACCGCGCCGACGACGCACAGCAGGAAGGACGCCGCCCACGCCGCAGCCGGCATCGACGCGCCGGTCACCGCACCGACGGTGAACACGGCGGCGACGGGCAGCACCGCGCGGATGGTGATGCCCAGCAGACGCGACGCCACCAGCTGGGCGTGGGTCAGCGGGGTGAGCGCGAGCTGGCGTCCCCAGCCGGTGGTGCTCTCGACCACGACCTGCCCGGCGGCGGCGACCGCGCCGGTCACGCCGGCGTAGAGCGCCATGCCGATCATGATGTACGCCGAGACGTCGCCTCGGCCCACGGACTCGTCGCCGAACCCCATCGCCTGGCCGAAGACCAGGTAGAACACCACGGGCAGGCCCATGGAGAAGAAGAGCATCGCGCCGTCGCGGGAGAGCCGACGCAGGTCGTGCAGGGCGAAACGTAGCGTGGTCATCGCGCACCCCCGGTCAGCCGGATGAACGTGTCCTCCAGCGTCCGCCCGCTGATACGCAGGTTGGACGCGCCGCGGGAGAGCAGGTCGCGCGCCAGCGCGTCCGACTCCCCGGTGGTCACCGAGTGGTGGCCGTCCAGGTCGTACTCCACGACGACGTCCCCGCCGCCGCGCAGCTCCTCGGTGGTGCCGTCGGCGACGACGGCACCACCGTCGAGCAGGACGATCCGTGCGGCGACGTCCTGCGCCTCCTGCAGGTAGTGCGTGGCGAAGACGACGGTGACCCCGCGGGCGGACTGCACGCGCATGTCCTCCCAGAAGTCGTGGCGGCTGGCGGGGTCCATGCCCGCGGTCGGCTCGTCGAGGATGAGCAGCCGTGGGTCGCCGAGCAGGGCGAGGGCGAAGCGCAGGCGTTGCTGTTCACCGCCGGAGCAGCGTCCCACACGGCGTTTCCTCATGTCGGTCAGCCGGGCGTGCTCCAGCACCTCGGCGACGGGACGCGGACGGTGCATCGTGGCGGCGATCATCGCCACCGTGCCCTCCACGGTCATGTCGGGCAGCAGCCCGCCGGTCTGCATCACCGCCCCGACGCATTGGCCGGTGATCGCGGCACGCGGTGTGCCGCCGAGCACGTTGACCGTGCCGGCGGTGGGTTTCGTGAGGCCGAGGACCAGGTCGATCAGGGTGGTCTTGCCCGCGCCGTTGCGGCCGAGCAGGGCCACGATCTCCCCGCTGGTGACGGTCAGGCTGACGTCCTGCAAGGCACTGACGCCGCCGCGGAAGGACTTGTGCAGCCCCTGTGCGTTGATGGCCGTGTGTGTTGTGGTGGCTGTGTTCTCCATGCCCCCAACACAACCGCGCCCCGGACCCGAAGGCCCGGGGCAACGGTCACGACGTGACCATGACAGTTGTCATGTGTCCGACCCGGTGATCAGCCGGCGATGATCTTGTTGAACTCGCGGGCGACCGGGGCCGGGGAGAACCGGGCGGCCAGACGCAGGGCCAGGTCGGGGAAGGACACCGAGTAGTCCTGGCGCTGACGCTCCAGCCAGTTCTTCGGGTGCACGGACTTCCACACGGCGTCGGCGACGTCCTCGGTCTTGATGCGCACACCGAGACGCTTGGTCGAGGCGGCCTCGACGTCGGCGAGCTTGGTCTTGACCCACAGCGGCATGATGTTGACCACGCGGATCTTGTCCTTGCGCCACTCCAGGCTCATCGCCTGGGTGAAACCGTGCACGTAGAACTTCGAGGCGGAGTACGGGGTGATGTGCGGCTGACCGTAGATGCCGGACGCCGACCCCATCGACACCATGTGCGAGCCCTTGGTGTTCTTGAGGTACTGGTGGGCGGCACGCGCGCCGAAGGTGATGCCGGTGCAGTTGATCTCGATCTGCTTGGCGATCAGGCCGGGGGCCTGGTCGGCGACGTCGTGGTCGCCGATGATGCCGGCGTTGTTGTCGAGGACGTCGAGACGGCCACCGGTGTGCGAGGTGAAGTCGGCCAGGGCCTCCTCCCACGACTCGTAGTCGGTGACGTCCAGACGGCCGGTGATGATGTCGGGGAACTGCTCCTTGAGCAGCTCGAGGCCCTGCTCGTCGATGTCGTAGGCGCCGACGGTCCAGCCTGCGTCGCGGAACTTCAGTGCGACCTCGCGACCGATTCCGGCGGCGCCGCCGGAGATGAAGATGCTCTTCGTGTTGTTCATAGGGCGCAATCTATCAGGGGTCCAACATAGATACATCACAATCCGAAAAATAAGCTTTCCCCCACTACAGTGGGCGGGTGTTCTCCGACAGCCAGCCGAAGGGCCCGGTGAGGCCTTCGGTGATCTCCGTGGTGCCGGCACCCATGATCGGCGAGTTCGGTGTGCAGCGCTTCTCCGGGACGCTGCCGGGGTCCAGGGCGTCACGCACGATGTCGACGACCCGCGGCGAGTAGGACATGGAGACGTGGTCCGAATGGTCCTGCTCGCACCCGTCCTGCACGGTGACGTTGGTGACGCTCGCACCCTCACCGGCGGTGAGGAACGTCGAGTCGTAGGGCGTGGTGACCTCGTCGTACTTCGTACCGACCGCGGTGTAGTCCACGCCGGGCACGGTGTCGCCCGCGGCGTTGAGCCGCTCGAGCAGCGGTGAGCCGTACTGCTGCTGGGTGCCGCCCTCGCCGATCACGTAGTCCAGCGCGGGGTCGAGGTCCAGGCCGAGGCCACCGATGAACCGGTTGAGGTTCGCGATACCGGACAGGGTGGTGCCGTGGTTCGTGGCACCGAGGGTCACGGCCCTGTCCACCTTGTCCGCCCCACCGTTGAAGGTGAGGTACTGGCGTGCCAGCAGCCCGCCCTGGGAGTGCCCGACGAGGTCGACCTCCTCGCTGCCGGTGGCCTCGAGGACGCGGTCGACGAACTCGCCGACCTCGGTGGCGGACTCGGCGATGTCGCCGGTGGCGAAGGTGTTCGGCAGGACGGTGCCGACGCCGCCCTTGTCCTGGATCTCCGCGCGCCCGTAGTTCGGGGCGAAGACGCAGTACCCGTCGTCGGCGAGTGCCGGCGCCAGTGCGGACCAGTTGTCGTAGGCGTTCTCCCACGTCCCGTGGATCAGGACGACCGGGTTGCGGTCACTGGTGCAGTCCCAGTCGTTGGCCCCGGCCGGGGAGCGCAGCGGGTCGTGGAAGCTCTGCACGAAGGCGTCGACGAAGTTGGACGGGGCGGCGGGCTCAGCTGGCGCAGTGGAGACGGTCACGGCCGCGACGGTGGCCACCGTCGCCACGGCGACGGCGCCTTTGGTTTTGAAACGTAACATGATCCAGAACCGTACCGGATCCTGTTCGCCCGCAAACATGGATCGGTGTGGTTCGAGGCAGTTTCGTCACCGGTAGGCGACGCCCCGCTCCTGCAGGATGTCGCGCAGGCGCGTGGGGTAGTCGGTGATCACGCCGTCGGCGCCGGCGTCGACGTACTCCTCCATGTCCGCGGCCTCGTTGATGGTCCAGGGCACCACGCGCAGGCCCGCGTCGTGCGCCCGGGTGATGAAGGACGCCGCGTCGACGTCCTCGTAGGCGGGGCTGAGCACCTCGACGCCGAGCCGCTGCGCGGCGGCGACGACGTCCCCGTCGCCGTAGTCCACCGGGCCGAGGTACGGCGAGTCCGGCACCCACGTCGTCGCGTCGAACAGGGCGATGAGCGGGACCTGCGGTGCGCGCTCGCGCACCAGCGGCAGGCTGGACCAGTCGAAGGACTGCACGGCGATGCGGTCGGTGGTCCCGGCGTCCTGCGCGGCGTCGAGGATCGCGTCCACGTACTCCTGCGCCGGGGCGGAACGTTCCGGCTGCTCCGCCTCGATCTTGGTCTCGATGTTGAAGTGGACCTGCGGGTCGCGCGCGGCGAGGTCGAAGACGTCGGTGAGGGAGAGGATGCGGTTGTCGTCGGCGTGGACGGCGTCGGGGTAGTCCTCCAGCGGCAGGTTGCAGTTGAGGGTCTGCAGCTGCTCAAAGGTGAGGTCGTGGACGTCCTCGCCGACGTGCTCGCCGGTGCACTTGTCGGCCTGGATGGAGGCGTCGTGCCAGACGACGGGGACGCCGTCGGCGGACAGGTGGACGTCCAGCTCGAGGGTGGTCACGCCCCGGTCGAGGGCGTGGTCGAAGGCGGCGACCGACTCCTCGGTGTACTCGCCGCGTCCGCCGCGGTGGGCCTGCAGGTCGAAGGTGGACGGCAGGTTGTCCGCCGGGGAGGACACCGCCGGCGGCACCGGCGGCAGGCCGAGGCTGCCGGTCACCGAGGCGGCGGCGGGGGATGCGGCGAGCCCCGCGGCCAGAACGGCGGAGACGGAGACGGCGGCGGCGATGTGAGGGGTGCGGGGCATGGTTCTCCTGGGCTTTTGTCGGGGGCTGTCGTCGGGGGCGATCTGACCGTAACGGCCCGCCGCGCCCGCCGCAGGGGACGTTGCCGAAGGTTCACCGAAACTTAAGCAACCAGTTGCCTATCGTGCTAGACACGGAGAGCATGGACATCAACACCACCCAGCTCCGACGTCTCATGCCCCTGTGGCCGCCCCTGCTCGGTGCCGGGGTGAAGATCCGCGAGTTCGCGCAGGACGGCTCGCGCGTCCTCGTCACCCACCGTCCCAACCGCCTGACCAGGAACATCGTGGGTACCGCCTTCGGCGGCACGATCATGTCGATGACCGACCCCTTCTTCATGCTCGCCTCCATGGCGCGCCTGGGCGGCGGGTTCAACGTGTGGGACGTCGGCGCGGAGGTCTCGTTCCTCAAACCGGGGCGCGGCACCCTCACCGCCGACATGCGCATCGACGACGCCACCTACGAACGCATCCGCGAGGAGACCACCGAGGGGCGCAAGTACCTGCACTGGTTCGAGGTGGACGTCACCGACGAGGCCGGCGACACCGTCGCCACGGTCCGCCGCCAGGTGTACTACCGGCGCAAGCGTTAGGCGCGCAGACGCCACAGCGAGGTGACCTCGCGGCTGCGGGCGACGTGCAGCGGGTCGTCGGCGTCGCGGACCTTCGGGTGGCGTGGGGCTGTGTCCTCCCGCCCGACCACGCGCAGCCCACCGTCGGCGATCCACCCCTCCAGCTGCTCCCGGGTGCGCAGGCCGAGGTGTTCGGCCAGGTCGGAGAGCACCAGCCAGCCCTCCCCGCCGTCGGTGAGGTGCTCGGCGAGCCCGGCGAGGTAGCGGCGCAGGGCGTCCGACCTGTCGTCGTAGATGCCGAGTTCCAGTTCGGAGGTCGGCGTGCCCGGCAGCCACGGCGGGTTGAACACGACGATGTCCGCGCGCTGCCCGGGCAGCCACAGGTCGGCCTCCACGACCTCGGCGGAGACCCCGAGGCGCTCCAGGTTGGCGCGCGCGCAGGTCACGGCACGCGCACTGACGTCCGTCGCCGTCACGCGTGCCCCGTGCCGTGCCAGGACGGCGGCGAGGACGCCGGTGCCGGTGCCGATCTCCAGGACGTCGCGTCCGGACGTCTCGTCGGCGAGCCGGTCGACCAGGCCGACGTACTCGCTGCGCGTCGGCGAGAAGACGCCGTAGTCCGGGTGGACGTGGTCGCCGAGCTCCTCGACCCACACCCCGCGCAGGTGCCACTGCCAGGCGCCGAGGACGCCCTGCAGTTCGGTGAACGGCACGCGCCGCGGGCCGTCCTGCCCGTAGGCGTGCCGGCACGCCTCGCGCACGTCCGGCGCCCGTCGCAGGTCGAGGCTGTAGTCCTCCCCCAGATCGACGAGGACGCGGCCCAGGACGTCCGCCCGCTCGGCGCGTTCGGCGCGCTGGCGCAGGAACAGCGTCGCGGCGTCGGTATCCCCGGTCCGACGCCTCCCGGCCCGCTTCGTCAGCCGCCGGTCGAGTGCCTTGAGCAGCTGGCGGGCGTTGTGGAAGTCGCCCGTCCACAGCAGCGTGCCGCCGGTGCGCAAGTGGCGCAGCGCCCGGTCGGCGGTGGTGGTGTCGTCGGCGATTTCCGTCATACCGCTGATTGTTCCACGGACCCTGCTAGTGTCGGCAGCAAAAGTAACGGCATCTCACAGCGAACCGTTAGAACCAGGCAGACTGTTTCAAGCGCACCCGCGTGCCCGCACGCGTTTCGAGAGGACCAAAGACGTGACGACCCACCGTGCCAAGCCCCGCCGCAACCGACTCTTCCGAGCGACGACCGCGGTGGTCGGCGCACTCGCCGTGGCCCTCGGCCTCGCCACCGCACCCATGGCGACCGCTGCCCCGGCCGGCAACGTGGTGGTCATGGGTGACTCCTACGCGGCGAACCCGGACCAGTACTACAACACCCTGCGCGGCATCGACGGCTTCGTCCCCGACAACTACCCGGTCGGCGGCAACTGCCTGCAGGCGCCGAACAACTGGCCGCGGCTGATGCAGCAGCGCCACGGCCTGGCGGTGACCGACTGGTCCTGCTCCGGGATGACCTCCCACAGCGCCCTGGGCCGCATCGACCGCGCCGTCAACGCCGGCGACATCCACCGCGGCACCCGCACCGTGGTGCTGAACTACGGGATGAACAACTTCGGCCCCGGTGGCACCGACAACGGCGCAAACTTCCTGGACCCGGGCGACGTGCGCAACCGCTACCTCTCGGACGTGCGCGCCGCCGCGGCGAAGGTGCGTTCCGCCGCCCCGGGTGCGCGCATCGTGATGGCCGGGCAGATGGCGATCACCTCCAACGGCATGTTCTGCTTCGCCAACGTGGTCCCGAACTTCCCCGCCGGCCTGCCGATCCCGGTGCTCAGCGACGTGGAGATCTGGCTGCGCGGCAACCAGCAGGAGGCCGCCCGCCAGATCGGCGCGTCCTTCGTGGACCTGAAGACCGAGTCCGCCGGCAACGCGACCTGCTCCCCCGACCAGAACCGGTACGTGGCGGGCATCCTCGACACCACCACCCCGAACTACAACATGATGATCCACCCGTCGCTGAAGGGCTCCACCTTCATCGCCGACCGGATGTCCCGCGCCGTCTAGATGCCCTCGCTGGTCGAGGCCCGGCTGGTCGCGCAGGGGCTGCTCTCCCCCGCGGACTCCGCCGTCCACCTGCTGGAGGCCATGGGCCCGATGCAGGGCCAGGACCTCACCGGCGTGCTGGCGTCGTTGGCGCTGCGACTGCCGAAGAGCACGGACGTGCGCGCCACCTTCGACGCCGGGGAGGTCGTCCGCGGCTACCCGATGCGTTCCACCGTATTCGCCCTGTCCGCCCGCGACGTCGGCTGGGTCACCGAACTGTGCGCCGGCCAGCAGCGCCGTGAGTCCGCCCGGCGCTGGGAGAAGGAGGGGTTCTCCCGGGCCGAGGTGACCCGCGCACACGACGTCTTCCTGGGCTCCCCGGGCCTCACCCGTGCCGGGCTGGGCGAGCTGTGGGCCCGCCACGGTTTCCCGGACGACCGGGGTTTCCGCTACCTGATGATCCGCGACATGATGCTGCACGGCACCGCCGTCTACGGACCGTTCGACGGCGCCGACCAGCTCATCGTCCCCGCCACGGCGGTGCCGTACACCGCGGACCGCTCCCCCGCCGCCGAGCTGCTGCTGCGCTACCTCACCGGCCACGGCCCGGCGGACCTGCGCGACTTCGCGTGGTGGACGAAGCTTTCCCAGCGGGTGGTGAAGGACGCCTTCGCCGAGATCGCCGGCGAGGTCGAGACCACCGACGGGCTCCACCACCGTCCGGGCCTGTACGACGAACTCGCCGCGGTCTCCCGCCGGGCCCACGGCACCTTCGCACTGCCCGCCTTCGACGAGGTGATGCTGGGGTACCGCGACCGGTTGTCCTTCCTGGCGTCCGACCACCACGAGCAGGTCGCCCCCGGCAACCGTGGGGTGTTCCGCCGGACGGTGGTGCGCGGCGGGAAGTTCATCGCGACCTGGTCGTCCTCGTCGTCTTCCGACGTGGCCCCCTTCCGGGAGCTCAGCGCGACGGCGCGACGCGACGTCAGCCGAGCGCTGCGCGCCTACCCCGCAACCCGTCGATGAAGGTGTCGATCAACCAGTCTGCCTGACCGGGCGCGAAGCGCTCGGCCTTCTCCGGCATGGGGCGTGACACCGCCGCCAGGCCGAGGTGGAAGCGCCACGGCGACAGGTCGTCCTCCACGAAACCGCTGGAGGCGGCGAGGTCGAGGATGGTGCGGTAGGCCGCCAGGAACTCCTCGCGCACGGGCTCGGTCTCGACCCAGACCCGGCCGTCCACCGGGATCACGGCGATGGAGCGTTCTGCCAGCGCGGCGACCTTCAGCGCGGCGATCTCGTGCACGAAGTTGCGCCACCCCTCCGACCCCCCGTCCCAGTCGGCGACATGGCGTTCGATGATGGCCAGGACGCGTCCGGCCATGTCCTCGATGAGCCCGACCATGAGGTCCTCCCGGGTCGGGAAGTGCCGGTAGAGCGTGGCGATGCCCACGTCGGCCCGTGCGGCCACGGTGCGCAGCGGCACCTCGGGCCCGTCCTCGGCGAATAGGTCCCAGGCGGCGGTGAGCAGGGCCGCCCGTTTCTCCCGTGCGTCGGCTCGCATCGGCTCTCCTCTTGCATCTCGGTAACCGGAGGATTACGCTCCACAAAAACGGAGCGCCTTGTTCCATTTATCACGCTACCATGCAGGAGTCCCTCATGAAGACCACGCTCAAGCTCGGCGGCATCATCCTCGGCCTCACGGCCGCGGTCACACTGATGCTGCTCGCCTTCCTCTCCCCGCAGATGCACTCCGGCCCGGACGACATCCCGATCGCCGTCTCCGCGCCCGACGCGGTCGTCAGCCAGCTCGACGAGAAGTTCGAGGTCACCACCTACGACGACCCGTCGGACGCCCGGAACGCCGTCCTCTCCCGCGACGCCGTCGGCGCCGTCACCGTCGCGGCGGACGGCGCGACGGTCTACACCGCCTCCGGCGCGGGCACCCCCTACACGCAGGTGCTCACCGGCGTCGCCGAGGGCATGGACGCCACGGTGGAGGACGTCGCACCGACCACGCAGGACGACCCGAGCGCCGGCGGGCTCAGCGCCCTGGCGCTGCCGCTGGCCTTCGGCGGCATGGTGTCGGCGGCCGTCCTGTCGCTCACCATGAAGATGCGCTACGGCCTGCGCATCGTCGGATCGATGGTGTTCTCGCTGGCCGCGGGCCTGGCGGTGGGTGCGATCCTGCAGTTCGGTTTCGGCACCTTCGACGGCAACTACTGGGAGACCGCCGGGGTGCTCGCACTCGGCATCGCCGGTACGTCGCTGTTCGTCCTCGGCCTGGAGGCGCTCATCGGGGCCCCCGGCCTGGGCATCGGCGCGGTGCTGACCCTGTTCGTGTCCAACCCGCTGTCCGGCATCGCCACGGGCTGGCAGTGGCTCCCCTCCCCCTGGGGCGCGATCGGCCAGTACCTGCCGATCGGTGCGGCGGGCAACGCGACCCGCTCGGTGGCCTTCTTCGACGGTGCGGGCATCGCCCACTCCGTGTGGGTCCTGCTCGCCTGGGTCGCGATCGGCTGTGCGCTGGTCGGCGCGGCGGCACTCAAGAACCGCCGCACCGTCACCCCCGCCTGATCAGGCGTGCGCCCTCAGGTCAGCTCCCCTGGACGACAGCGGAGCCGGCCCCGCTGAGCTCTGCGGCCGAGGATCCGAGGTCGAGGACGCCGGAGCCGACGGCCAGTGAGCCGTCCCCGGAGAGCACGGTGGAGCCGAGCTCCAGCGCCGAGGAGCCGAAGGCGAAGACCGATTCGATGAGGGTGACGAGAGATTCCATGACGGACCTTTCCGTAGTGTGAGCGTCCTATGACGCGGTGACGGGGTTGACACTAGGCGAACGTTTCCCCAGGAAAGGGATATTGCTGAAAATCGTCCCGCCACCCCCACCTGATCAGTCCTGCGCCTCCAGGACCGAGGAGCCGGCGGTGCTCAGGTCGATCGCCGAGGAGCCGAGCTCCAGGGTGGAGGAGCCGATGCCGATCGGGTTGCCGGTGGCGATCGACGAGCCCAGGCCGACGGTGGAGCTGAGCAGGTTGAGGATGGGTTCGAACAGGGCGTCCATGAGGGGACCTTTCCGTGGGAGGGGTATGACAGCGACAAGCATAGCCGTGCAGGCTTCGTCGCCGTCAGGTAGAAAGGGAAGGTGAACTACACCCCCGATTTGACACGGAAGGCAGTTCCACCATGAAGTCCATTCTCAAACGCACCTTCACCGCCGTCGCCGCAGGCGGCCTCCTCCTCGGAGCGGCGGCGTGCAGCGACGACGATTCCGACAGCGTCTCGGACGCCAGCTCGGCCGCGGAGAGCGGCGCCGCCGAGGCGTCCGACGCCATGGGCGGCTCCGAATCCACCGAGGCGGAGTCCACCGAGTCCGAGAGCGCCGAGGGCTCAGAGGGCTCAGGCGACACCGAGCTCCCCGAGGGCCTGCAGGCCGCCTACGACGAGGCAGGCGGCGAGCAGGGCGAGTGGGGCGCCGTGCAGAACGTGGAGAGCGCCGACGGCGCGACCCTGGCCACGTTCGACAACGGGTGGGCCGTGGAGAACGACAGCGGCGAAGTCACCCCGCTCATCGGCATGATCGGTGAGACCTGGGCGAACGACGGCGGCCTGGAAAACGAGATCGGTCTGCCCACCGCCCCGGAGTCCGGGGACGCGATGCAGGGCTGGACCCAGCAGTTCGAGAACGGCACGATCTCCTGGATGCAGGACGAGGACGGCACCTGGGACGCCGACGTGGAGGGCAACGAGTAACACCTCCCCCACACACGAAGGAACCCGCCGGACGACCGGCGGGTTCCTTGTCTGTGGAGCTATGGGGAATCGAACCCCAGACCTTCGCATTGCGAACGCGACGCTCTACCAACTGAGCTATAGCCCCGAAGTCTCACGTGGAGACAACACCGGATATCGTACACCCGGCCGGGCCGGAGCACATAACCGGCTGACCCCGGCTCACCCCAGGTCGACCCCGGCGACGGAACCGTCGCGTCGGTGGTCCGCAGCGCCGTCGACCTGGTCGTCCCGGAGACGGATCACGCTAAGTCCGGAGTCGAAGCGTCCGGCCTCCAGGTCGTGGCCCCATTCCTCCAGCAGCCCACGCATCTTCTTCTGCTCGGCACCTCCGCGCGCGGCGTACACGCTGTTGCGGTTGGTGGCGCCGAAGTTCGGCATGTCCACCGCGTCGACCGGTCGAAGGTTCCAGTCCACCATCGCCACCAGCGCCTTGACCACGTAGGACGGGATCTTGCGCCCGCCGGGCGAACCGAGGGCCATGACCGGCTCGTCCCCGTCGAAGACGAGCACCGGCGACATCATGGTGCGCGGGTGCGCACCGGGCTCGCGGTAGTTCGGGTCACCGGGGTCGGCGTCGGCGCTGAAATTGTCCAGCGAGTTGTTCAGGAAGTAGCCGTTCTCCTGCTTCCCGCTGCCGAAGCTGCGCTGCAGCGTGGTGGTCAGGGTTGCCATGCTGCCGGCGGAGTCACGCACGGTGACCTGGGAGGTCCCCTGGTCGTCGCTGTCCTCGTACTCGCCGGTGAGACCGTCCAGGTCCTGCGGCTCGAGCCCGCTGAGCGTGGTCTTCTGACGGATGGAGTCCGCGGCGTCGTCGAGGTGCCCGTCGTCGGTGACGATCTGGTCGACGTACCCCTCGGTACCGTCACCCATCCACGTGTTGGCGTCGGTGAACGCGATACGTTCGGCCTCCATCACGAGGTGCTGCGCGGTGGCCCGCGCCGTCCCCGCCACCGGCGTCAGCCGGGCCAGGTCCAGCCGGTCCAGGATGCCGAGCGCCTCGGCGACGACCATCATGCCCGTCGCCGTGGAGTGCGACCCGCACACCGAGTGCCCCTGGTAGTCCACGCACAGCGGGTCGGACGGCTCGATCGGCTCTTCGGTGGGCTCCAGTTCCATCAGGTACTCGGCGTAGTCCGGATTCGTGAGCACGTCCCCGGCGGCGGGGAGTTCCTCGAAGATCCCGTTGCGCGCGTCCATCGCCGCGGCGAGCCGTTCGGTGACGACGAACCCGTCGGACGCCAGCCTCCGCGCCGGCTCCGTGAGCTCCGCCAGGCTCTTCACACCATGTGCCCGGCGCAGGGAGTCCATGAGCCGGTCGGTCTGCGGCACCCCCACCGCATCGTCGGACGCATCGTCCTGCGGCGCGTACACGGTGCCGTCGAAGCTGGCGGTCTCCCCCGTCTGCGCGTCGTGGTAGATCACCAGGCCGCCCCCACCGGGGCCGGAGTAGTTCGGTTCGGGCAGGCCCAGGACGTACTGGGCGGCGACCACGGCGTCGGCGGCCGTCCCACCCTCGGCGAGGACGCTGCACGCCGCGCGCGTCGCGTCCGGGTCCGGGGTGGACACCATGCCACCGCGGGAGGCGCCACGCGCCTCGAGCCCGCCGTCGAGGCAGGCGTCCGGCGACGCGGTCGGCAGCGGCTCAGGTTCGGGCGTCGAACAGCCCGTGACCATCGCAAGAACGGAGACCGTGCCGACGGTGGCACCGGCCGCCCGGCGGCTCAGCCCCACACCATCACCGGCACCGCGACCGCGGCACAACCGGCGATCGACAGTCCCATGCCGGCCGACGTGCGCTTGAACCCGTACTGGACGAGGTCGTTGGCGATGATCGCCGGCAGCACGCAGAACACCACGTTCGTCGGACCGTCGAAACGCACACCCGTGAACGACGCCATGACCAGCTCGACCAGGGTGACCATCACGAACGAGACGGTGCAGAGGATCACGAAGCGGTCCTTGCCGAACAGCGGGACCTTGCGCGAGTACGGCACGTACACGCCGAGCACCAGCAGCGTGGCTGCGGCCAGCACGACGAGGTAGCCCGGGCTCGTCAGGACGCTGACGATGACGCCGGCGGTGACGTAGCCGCCGGTGCGCAGCTTGCGCGAGCGCACCGTCCCCTCCTGCACCAGCACGGCGAAGAGCACCGACAGGGCGCTCATGAGGAAGAGCATCGGCACGGGCCGGAGGTTGGTGTCGATGATGGTGTTCGCCAGCGACCCCGGCAGGAGGGTGGAGGTCAGCATGGTGATCGCGAGCCCGGCCAGACCCGCGGCCGGCACCATCCAGGCCAGCGGGACGACGGTGCGGACCACGCCCTGCTTGATCAGGGAGTTGCACAACATGCCGGGCACGATCACGCCGACCAGTGAGAGGCCGTCGAGGGAGAGACCGCCGAGGAGCCAGCTGGTCAGGGCCATCCACACCGCACCGCAGCCCACGCCCACACCCAGGCCGATGGCGAAGATCTGACGCGGACGCGGCAGGAAGATCTTCAGGATCACGAACTTGATGAGGACGTAGCCGAGGAGCGCGGCGACCAGCGTGGACAGCACGTTGAGCGGCATGTACAGCGAGGACGCCAGGTAACCGACGGCCAGCGAGCCGCCGACGGAGATCTGCCGGCGCCGGAAGTACAGGTAGCTGATGACCAGGCCGACGAGGAAGGTGACGTGCACGTAGTCCGTGAGGAACCCAGTGGACCCGATGATCTGGTAGGTCATGCCGCCACTGCCTCGATACGCTCCTCGGCAAGCTGACCGACGTAACGCTCCATGGCGGTCACGTGGTCGGTGTGGATGTTCACCATGCCGAAGATGGCGACGTCCTCACCCTCGAAACCTGCGCGGGCACGGGCGACGAGGTCGCGGCCGTCCGCACCCTGCTCACCGTCGAGGTCGGTGGTGGTGAGGATCATGTCGTCCTCCACACCGGCGTTGAGCAGCTTCTGACGGACCACGTCCTGGATCTCGCCGTAGAGCACGACCCGGTCGATGTCGTCGGCGAGGTCGGTGGCGACGAGGTCGACGAACATCGCCGCGCGGTCGGTACGGTCGGCGCGGTTGTTCAACGCCACCACCTTCCTGCAGGACGGGAGGTCGTCGTCGACGACGTCGTGGAAGACACGGGTGGTGGACTCCCAGTCGTTCACCGCGAACATCGGGGCCCAGTAGAACGGTCCGGTCTCGGAGTCGCGGACGTGGGCGATGCGGGTGGTTCCCGGGTCCGGCTCGGCGGAGAGCATGCCGCGCACCGCGACGCCGGTGTCGATGCCGAGTTCGGCGGCGACGGCGAGGCAGACGGCCACGTTCTCTTCGAACTGGCGGTAGTCGAACCGGTTGCACAGGCTGCGGGAGAGCTCCGTCTCCTCGGCGACGACGAGGCGGGAGCCGCGGGCCTCGCAGTGCTCACGGATGATCTGGACGAGTTTCGGGTCGCGCTCGCCGGTGATGACCAGCCCGTTCTCCGGGACGGTGCAGCACAGCGACGCGGCGATCTCTTCGAGCGTGTCGCCCATGTCCTCCTGGTGGTCCAGCCGGACGTTGGTGAGCACGGTGATCGGCGAGCGCAGGATCACGTCTGGTACTTCGGCTTCACCGCCATGCACTCCACGACCAGGGCCTCGACCGGGTCGTCGGCACCGTCCAGCCATTCCGCGAGGAAGCGGTACTGCTTGTTGATGTTCGCCGGCCCGGTGCGCTTGATCGGGCGCTCACCGGCCTGGCTGTCGATCACGCAGGCGTAGGTTCCGGTGGTCTTCGAGATCGTGGTCTTGCCCGACTCCCGCAGCACGCCGCCGATCATGCGGGTGACCGTGGACTTCCCCCGAATTCCGTTCACGTGCACGTTGATGTCGAGACCGCCCATCCGACGACGGTGACGCACTTCCTTACGATGAAAAGCCGCCATCCCGGTTGTCGCAGCAAGTGCGGACAGGGACAGAAAAGCGAGCATGGGTAATTCTCCTTCAGGTACCCGAAATGTTAGGGCTTCGGCAAGTTCCCCTGAGACATGCCAAGTCGATCCACAGAGGTGGATCGTGACAAAGATGCTGGTAGTTGCGCCCTCTACTCCGCACACTAATGCCGAATTAAGTGTTACACCAGCACTGTTTTCTCAGTTACGAAACGCGATTTATGGACCATTAGCCGGGCTTGTGGTCCGGGACCCGTGCCCAGGGAAAACACATGATTCGACGGATGCCCCCGACACCCCTACCCTGCTGCCCGTGCCGTCCCACCGGCACGTTCATCCGCTTCGGCGCGAAAATAGCGCCCTTCGCGGGAAATTACACTCAGCCCACTGTCGTGGCCCACACCAGGCTCCTCGATGTAAGTGGCGTCACGTCCCGTCGCGCCGTAATTCGGGGCGTCCACCGCGTCCCTCGCCGACATTCCCTCGTCGACGAACCCCACGATCGTCTTGATCACATACGACGGAATTGCCCCGCCTCCGGGGCTGCCCAGGGCGAGAACGGGTTCCCCGTCCCCGAACACGATCACCGGGCTCATCGCCGTCTTGGGCCGGACCCCGGGGGCCCGCTGGTTGATCGACTTCGAGCCGGCGCTGAAGTTGTTCAGCGAGTTGTTCAGGAAGTAGCCGTCGCGCAGGACGCCGGACCCGAAGTGCTGGTGCAGGGTGGTGGTCACGCTGGCGATACTGCCGTGGCCGTCACGCACGGTGATCTGCGAGGTCCCTTCCTCCAGGTTCGGCAGGTAGGTGCCTTCGGTGCCGACCAGTGGGTCCGGCTCGATGTACCCCAGCGTCGCGTCCGGGTCGATCCGGTCGGCCTGCTGCTGCAGGTGCCCGGGATCGGTGACCAGGGAGTCCACGTAGGCCTCGGACAGCCCGGGGTCGACCTCCGGGTCCTGCATCCAGGTGTTCCCGTTGGCCAGGGCCAGCCGCTCGGCCTCGGTGACGACGTGCCTCAGGTCGTCGCCGACGTCGGCCCGGTCGAGGATGCCCAGCGCCTCACCGACGACCATCATGCCGGTACCGGTGGAGCCCGACCCGCAGACCTGGTGGTCCCGGTAGCCGGTGCACAGCGGTGCCTCGGGCTCGATACGCCCCGTGACGTCCAGGTCGCGGAGATAGGCGGCGTAGTCGGGGTTGGTCAGCACGTCCCCCGCACGCGGAAGGTCCTGGGCGTCCACCCCCGGCCACGGCATCCCGTCGAGGACGTCGACCCGCCGGTCGAGGGCCCCGGTCAGCCGACCGCTGGCGGCGAAACCGTCTTCCGCCAGCTCGGCGACGGAGGCGAGCACCGCATCGAAGTCCAGGACACCGTAGTCGTCCTGCATGGTGCGCATCAGCTGCGGTGTCTGGGGCACTCCCGTCAGGTTGCCGCCGTCCCGCGGCGCCGGGACCGCGGCGTTCCACGTCCGGACGTGGTCGGTCGCGGCATCGTAGTAGACGGCGACGGCCCCACCGCCCGGCCCGGAGGACTGGGGTTCGGTGAGACCGAGGGTGAACTGGGCCGCGACGACGGCATCCGCGGCGCTACCTCCGTCCGCCAGCACGCGGCAGGCGATGTCGGAGGCGTAGCGGTCCGGGGTGACGACCAGGCCGGCGTCCTCGTCCCCCTTCGCCGACCGCGCGTCGGTGACGCCCCTGGAACTGCCGCAGGACGCCCCGGGGCTGAAGGTCCGCTGGAAATTCGACGTCACGGTGACGGTGACGCCGGCGAGCACGATGAAGAGAATCGCCACGATTGCCATGGTGCGTAGACTCTTCACGTGGCACTCACTTTCCCGTCGGACAGTTCCCGGCCATTATCTATCCACGGTGAAGAAAATAGTGAGACCACTACCGAGCGGGGGTGGTTCTATTCTTAGGTCGGTATTCATCCTGCTTTTCTGTAGTACCCGTTCTATACTGTGCGCGGTGGGCGTGATGAACCCGCCGATGGCGCACCTGGCATGGTGCACTACCTTTCGCCGTAGGCGCGTACCCCCCCGGGTGCGCGCCTACGTGGTGGTGCCCCACGGAACACAGAAAACGGGCACCCTCCGAATCATCGGATGGTGCCCGTCACTGCTGTTTCTCCAGTGGAGCTGAGGGGAATCGAACCCCTGACCTTCTGCTTGCAAAACACGCGCACCAGGCGTTACGGCGAAACAGCAACAACACATAGAGTGACGTAACAGCAGGTCAAAGAGCTAACAGTGTGACACGGCGACACGGCCAACTAAACCTGTAGCGGACTGAAAGCGGACTGGAACAGGCAAGAAGAAACCCCGAACAGCTCAACCGTTCGGGGAAGCAAACCGCCCAACGCGGCGCCAGAACTACTCGCCGGAAACCAGGTCCACGATCGGGGTCAAAGCATCACTGATACCCGTGAAGATCCCACCGGAGCCGCCAACGCTCGTAGCGGAGCCGCCCACAATCTCAGACGACCCGGCGATGACGTCGGAGCTACCAGAGATAGCATCCGCCGAACCGGTCAGGGACTCACCCGCAGCACCGATGAACGGGAGGGCCTCGCCGGCGGCCTGGATAGCAGCGATGATTGAAGCAATGTCCATGATGAACCTTTCAAGCAGCTCTGGCGGAGACCACCCAGCCTCCGAACAACCAGTGCTGATACCATAAGCACATACCCCGGACGGTATCTACCCTCCGGCTCACATGTTCACCGAATTGTAACCTTCGCTACGGAACGTGGGGCACCTCCCCTGCCCGGCGCCCCTACGGTTGGCATAGGGGACTTCGGAGTCTGTACGGGTTCCAGGGTCGCGGCCCCTGCGGAAACGCACCGTAGAGGCCGTTGGGCGGTCGCCTGCGGGTGCTCTGAGTGGGGGGTGAGGAGGACTACAGGCGTCATCCTCGGCCCCTGATAGGGCCGCCTATTTAGTGGGGATTCCCCACCATGTCACGATAAAGCGTTATGCCTGATCAGATGGTGCGAGTCGTAACACTCAGTAGAGCAAACCACGTTTCTCCGACTTCAGGA
>NZ_JBQSYJ010000018.1:0-46037 GCF_052379185.1 Corynebacterium sp. AOP12-C2-36
ATACCTGCGGTGGTCACCGTCGTCGTTGACGGGGTGGTCACCAGCAGTTACAGATACACCACGCTAGAGGACGTAACCCGTCTCCATCGGAGGACGGCCCATGCTTGGGTGGCGCCTATGCGCCGGGACCTCTGTATCCGCCAACGTGGCGCAAGGTGGCGGCATATGGCCATTCTCGCCCGTTTCATGGACCACGTGAGGGTCGCAACGATGGCGATGGCGGCCCAGATGATGCCTACCGCCTGGAGTTCGGGGTGGATCGGGATCATGGACTTCTCCTTGTCTGGGTATGCGTAAGGCCCCCGGTCCGCTTCGTGTGCGGTGGGGACCTTACAGGAGTGAAGTGTGGCTACTGGCCGACGATGTCGACGGTCAACAAGATGACCTCAGTCATGGAATCTCCGGTCAGATAATGTTTAATGGCAGCGTCCGTCGGTCTAACTGCAATTTGCCAGATAGTATTGAGATCAATAAACCTCAGAACCGTCTAGTAAAAACTCGGAAGGGGTCCAATTGCAGTTTCGGTATCCGCCTGCCTCGTCAGGTCAATGGTCTCTGTCATGACGTCTTCGGGCTTAGTCTCGAGGAGGTGCGGCTGGGCGTACGGTGATGTTGCTTCAAGCACATCCTCGACAGAATATTCTCGACGCTCTACATAGACACGGGCAGTCTCTCTGTGGGAGGGAGCTGGCAGCTCTACGTCCTTCGGCATATTGAAATCGTTCCTGACTAGCGACTGTACGATGCGCATTCCTTCATAGAAGACAAGCATAAAGCTGGGGTCGTAAGGTATCGGGCATACGATCAGGTTCTTTGCTTCATCCTTCTTGACCGCATCTGATTTGTTGGACGAGCTGGGAACTATGGCAACACGCAGGCCGTTCGCGGCCTCCAAGGAGCGGGGATTCACTTTCACCGTGGCTCCAAGCCACCGATCGGAAGCTGCCGAGCCTAAGAAAAGGTCAGCCTTCCAGAGTCCGTTAATGCTCTTTGGCAATCCGGTGCGGACTTGAGGCCGCCTAAAGGCCGCAGACAAGTTGTTCAACTGTGCTTGCAGCTTAATGGGACGGCCCGGCCGGCCTGTCATCAACTGAGAGTCTGGGGTTATAAGATCCCGTCGAGTGTCTATCAGCTGCTTGGATCCTGACTTCTCGATTGCGGAAAGAATGGAGTCGGGAGAACCCCCGCGGATTTTTGCCACTCTGAGAGCTGTTTCTACTCTATCGATCACACTCTCTTCGTGTCTGTTAATTGCATCATGGACAGCGTATTCGAATGCAACGCCAAGATCTCCGTCGCTACTCTTCCTGACGCGGCCGATATTCTTGAGGAGTAGCTTCTTTCTTCCTCCATGAACCTCGAGGTGTTCTTCCGCTATCGAGTGCAAGAGTCCAGCGATTATTGGTCGCGTTACTGCTATCAGTGCGCTGACTTCATCTGCCACCGGCGAGAGTTGACGTTCTTTGCGGATTTCCATGCGGCTAGAATACCCCGTTGTCAGGTTCGCTAGATACGGCCTACCCCCGCTTGTCCCTTCGCCTGGACGGTCGGAACCTGCGCTCATTCCTGGTTCCTTTCGTGGTGCGCGGCGGCGAGCAGCAGCGACGCGAGCTCTTCGGCCTCGGCTGGGGTGAGGCGGATATACCCACTCCCCCTCCCGATGACGACTTCCCACTCCCCGTGGCGGAGTCCCCCGCCTCGAGTGAGGGGAACGTGCCCGCTCACGTACCCGTAGTTGCGCCCGTGCTTCGGCCACCAGTAGCCGTGACGGTCTCCCAGCGGCAGTTCCGGGATCGGCCAAGTGCTGACCATCTCGGCCACCTGTTCGAGGTCGTGATCTTCCAGGCCGTCGAGGCCATCGGTGATCACTAGCGCGACGTCATCGGCTAGATGGAGGCGGCTTGCTCGGAGTTGGTCAGCCGCGATCTGCCGTAGTTCCTTCTCACTGGTCATTGGCGTGCTCCTCGGCGTAGTCAGCGGGGTCGGGCAGGGCGTCGGAAGGATACGTCGAGCCTGTGGCGACCATTCGGCTGACCTTGCTCTCCAGTTCCTTGATCTGGTCAAGTCGGGCAGCGCTCTCACGGGTCAGCCGCTCCACCTCAGCGTGGGCTTCTTCTGCCTCGTGTCGCCACTTTCGCACCGTATCCTCGAGTCGCTGTTCCGGCCCTCCATCGAGAATGTCGGAGATTCGGACTAGTTCGGCGCGGGCCTCGTCGCGCTGCCGTTCGACGTGCGCCATTGCCGAATCGGTGCTCTCTATATCAGTCGTCAGTCCGCGTACCTCAGCTCGGGCCTCGTCGCGCTCTTTCGCCACGCGGGCATAGTCCTGTTCCCACAGTCCCATTGCCCGCACATGATCCCTGTCCGTCTGTGCTGCGTGCTCCCATGCGTCCACGGCATCCTGCTGAGCCTTGTCACGCTCCTTCTCGACGGTTTCCACACGATCAGCGAGGGCGCTGATTACCGCTGCCGAGTCTCCATCAGGGTCGCCGTTATAAAGCAGCGTGGCGCGGTACCGCAGTTCGGCGGCGAGGGTCGCAGGCGGGGCGGGGACGGTGGCGCGGTAGTGGCGGATGACATCCGCCATCGGGGTCCGATTCTCGTCCGTGGGCCAGTGGAGGTCGCACCATTCGTGCGCCCTCCGGATGGCCTCGTCGGTCACGGTCGGGGTCTGGTCGGTCTGGTCGGTCTGGTCGATCATGGTGTCTCCTAGCGGTTGGTGTGGAAGTCGTCCGGCACGGGCCGGTAGGTCGGGGTGGTGGGCTGCTCGGGCTCGTCCACGGTGGGGACGTCGAGGTCGGCGGTGTGGCTGCGCCATTCCAGCAGGCCGTCGATACGCCCCTCGGTCAGCGTCGCGGCGCTGGTGAGGTAGTCCACCGCACCGTCCAGCCGGTCAACATCCGCGCCCAGACCGCGCACGTCGCGGCGCAGGGCGATCAGGTCGATGGCGGACCACACCGCCCACGGCACCACGACGAGCAGGGACAGGGTCAGGATCGTTTCGAGGGGGGTCATCGGGTTCTCCTTCGGAGGATGCGCCGCCACCAAGTGCGGGGACGCCGGACGGGTCGGGGTCGGAAGCGGGTCATGGAGTTTCCACCCATTCGCCGTCGTCGGTGAGGGTGAGGTCGTAGAATTCGGCCGCTTTGCCCCAGTCGCAGCCGTGCTCTTCGGCCCATTCGCGGCAGGCGGGACAGTGCGGGTGCGGCATGCGCACCTCCCCTTCCCGGTACGGGTCGCGGGGATCAGGACGGCCGGACGGGACAACGTCGCACACGGTGTGGGTCATGGTTCGTACCTGTCTTCCTGTTCGTCTCCGGTGAGGAGGAATGCGAGGTCGGAGAGGGTCATGGTGACCCACTGGCGGGAGGGGTCTCCGACGCCGTGGCGCTTGTGGACGATGAGTCCGACGGCGGCGTCGTCGTTGCCTGCCTCGGTGTGTGCTTCGGCGATCCAGCCGGCGAGGTTGGGGCGGCTGGTGTTCTTGATCTCGACGGCGACGCGTTTGCCGTGGGCGCGGACGCCGGTGAGGTCGCCGCGGTCTTTCGCGCCGGTTTTGGCGCGGCGGTCGATGAACTCGGAGACCTGGTCTCGGAGCCAGTCGGCGACCTGTCGTTCGAAGCGGGCGCCGGCGGCTTTAGCGGATGCTCGGGTGCGGGTCATGGGGCGATTCCTGGGATGGTGAGTTGGGTCATGGGTGGGGCCGTGTCCTGGTGGAGCTCGTCGCTGATGGTGCGCAGGAGCCAGGCGAGGTGGTGGCCGTGGGTGGTGAGGACATGCCGGCCGTGGCCGGGGCAGCCGCGTCCGCAGTCGTGTGGGCCGCGGGCGTGGCAGGCGCGGAGGGCGAGGCCGTCGGTGATGAAGTCGCGGGCGATCCAGGGTTGGCACTGGCCGGTATCCGCGAGCTGGAGGAGGGCGCGGCGGTGCATCGCGAACATCAGCCGACCTTGCGGCCGGTGGCGAGTTGGTGGCAGGTACGGATGCGGAAGGCGAGGCGGTCCGGGACGGGGGTTTCGGGGTGCTTGATGAGAGTTCGGAGTTGTCCGACGGTGATGCCGAGTCGGTAGGCGGCGGCGCGTTGGGTGCGGCAGTGGCGGACGATGTCGAAGGTCATGTTGGCGATCGCGTGGCGGTGCGGTGGCGGTGGAAGTTGGTGTGTGGCGGGCGGCATACTGTGCTCCTTTCTGTGTTCGCTCGTGTGGTCGATTCGTTGGGCGGGATGGTTGCGTGTGTGGTTAGGCGGCGTCGGTTTCTGGGGGTTCTGCGGGGTCGAACAGGGCCAGTTGGCACCAGCCCTCGGGTATGGGCTGAAAGTCCGGGAGAGGGGCCAGTGGGCGCTGTTTTGGCGGTGTGGGTGCGGTGCGGCGGGCGTGCATCACGTCGGCGTGGACGTTCTGCAGTTGCTCCCACGCCTTCGACCGGACGTGGGCCCAGGTGCCTCGGCGGACGTGGTGCACGAGGTCCTTCGACAGGCCGGTGCGGGCGGCGACGCTGCGCACGGACTCCGTTGGGGCGGCGATGTCGGCGAGGAGGGCTTGGGCGCGGGCGACGGGAACTTCGCGGCTGGTTGGGTCGTGGCCGGTGCCGATCGTGCCGTCCGCGAGTTGGCGGTTGTGTTGCTCGCACAGGCCCAGTCCCACCCGGTCCGGGTCGGCTTTCGGGTTGGGGCATCCGACCCGCAGGCACCTGCGCGGCGGGGTTGTCATCCAGGCGCCCCCTCCCCCGACGGTTCGGTGACGTCGAGACGCGAACGGACCTCGTCGGCCTGCTGACGCTCGGTGGCGCGGCGCTCACGGGCACGCTGTGCGATCTTCGCTCGCGTCTCCCGCCACCGGGTCGTGGTGTCCGCGCTCCGCGGCTCGATCGCAACCATGCCGGTGTCGCCGGCGGCCTCTGGTGCCGTGCCTGGCGGCAGTTCGCCACGCGACTCCCTCGCCCGCAGGCGGGCAGCACGGTGGTCCTGGAGGATCCGCCGCTTCTCCGGGTGGGTCTCCCATACGTCGCGGACGATGTGCTGCGCGGCTTCCTTGAGCTCTCGTGGCGTGGCCATCCGGTCACTGGCGGAGTTCATGGACCACCAGGCGATCGCTTCTGGCCACACCTCGGCTGGCACGCGCATCTCGCCGAGGACCATTCCCCAGGCGACGAGCGCTTCCCGCGTCGGGCGGGGAAAGCGGTCAGGGGTGAGGGACTTGCCGAACGCCAGCACTGTCGCGGCTAGTTTCTCGCGCTCGGTCAGTGCTCGATCTCCGGCCATGAGACCAGCTCTCCTTCCAGGACGTCGGGTGATTCGGGGTTGTCGAAGCCCTGCAGCCAGTCCTCCGGCCGGGTGCCGAAGGTGTGCGAGGGGCGGGGTTCAGCGACTTGCTGGTCGGTTTCCGTGACGGTTTCCCACTTGTGGCCCTTCAGCCACCGGTGGGCGTCAGGGCAGTAGTCGACGTCTGAGACGCCGGGGCGGTCGGCGTACTCGCTGGTGAGGCGGAGCAGTTCGTCCGGGGCGATGATCTTGGTCGCCTTGCGCCACTCGGCGTAGGCGTCCTTCTTCGACCCGTTCTTGTGCTTCGGGTAGGTGCGCCACCACTCGTCGAACTCGGGCGGGTATGCGGCTCGCTTCGGCTCGGTCGCCGGAACCGGAGGTTCGGGCGAAGTAGTTATCCCCTGTTCCCCTGTTCCCCTGCTCCCCTGTTCCCCTGCTCCGTGCAATGGGGTGTCGTGAGTGTCTCCGGAGGGTCTCATGCACTTTGCATGAGCCTCTATCGTTTCCGCAGTTGGGAGGGGGTAGCAGTGCCCCTTCGACGGGCGACTGATCACCTGGTGATCTTTCCACGTCGTGACGTACAGCAGATGCCGCTTCCCGACGATGTACCGGACGATCAATCCGGCGTCTTCCAGTGTTTGAGTGTCTCCGGAGACCCTCCGGAGGGTCTCATGCGGATTACATGCAAGGTCGTCGGCGTACAGATCCGCGGCTATGGAGGATGTCCGGGCTTCCCCGACTCCGTTGTCGTCCACGTAGGACCACAGGCCGATGAACGTCAGCCTGGCCGACAACGGAAGGGCAGCGATGTCCTCCGACCGCCAGAACTCCGGCTTAATCGACCGGATCCTCATGCGATCCTCCTTCCAGGGGTTTGAGAATTTGAGATATGGCGCCGGCCGCGGCGACGGTGAGATACAGCGGCCTGCCGCGTTGGCAGGTGGTGCACCCCATCCAGCCGGCCACCCCGCGGGCAGTCATGTCGTCGGCGTGATGGTGGCGGTCACGGTCCGGTCGGACGATTCGAACAGGCATGCGCCTAGAAGGGCGGCTCGTCGCCTCCGCTGAAACCGGAGGTCGGCGGCGCGCTCCCCTGCTGCTGGTTCCACCCGCCCGACTGCTGCGGAGGCGTGTTGTTCGGCAGGGCAGGACGCACGTAGAACTCGAAGCCGGTCAGCTGGTTCTGCGACCGCTTGTTGCCCTCCCGGTCCTCCCACTGACTCGTCACCGGTTTCGCCTTCACCACGATCTGCTGCCCCTTGACCAGCTGGCCGGCAGCCTCGGCCCACCGGCCGAAGATCGTGACCGACCAGTAGACGGACTGGGTGTTCTCCCACTGTCCGGGGCTGACCTGCTTGCTGTCGGACTCACCGATGCGGAAGCGACAGCGCGGCTTCCCCGCCGGGCTGTACTCGAGTTCGGGGTCGGCAACGAGGCCGCCGGAGTAGTACTGGGGTGTGATCACGCCTGCTCCCCCTCGGTTACGAGCCCGAGCTCGTCGGCACGGGCGGCAGCCGCGTCCTTCAGAGCGTCCAGCTGCGCTTCGGACAATCCCTGGTTCGCGGCCCAGTTCAGCATCTGGTCGAGCTGGTCAGCGTCCTGGCACCGGCCGATGCCCTCCAACGCCTGCTGCGACGGGTCGGCCTTCTCCTCCGGCGCAGGCTTCTTCTTCGCCCGCTCCAGGGCAGACTGGCCACCCCGACGGTCGGTGCGCTCCGCGGTGGCCTTCACCCGGTCACCCTCCCGGTCGCGGACCTCCTCGGCGGACTCGGTGACACCGGCAAGGACCTCCACGCAGTGCGTGCGGATCGCCTCGGACTGAGCACGCCACTTCAGCATCTGGTCGGTGTAGTTGCTCCAGGGCCCCTTACCTCCCCACAGTCCGGCCTTCTTCGCCTTCGCCTCGTCCCACACGATCGGCGACGACGGCTCGTCTTCGTCCCGTCGCCAGATCACGCAGGTGGCGGTCTGGGTCTGCGGGTCGTAGTCCGTGGTCACCTTGTGCCCGGCCTGGCGGGCGAGAGTGACCATGAGGTTCGTCATCGGGGCGGGACGTCCGTTGACGACGCTGATGGAGGTCAGTGCGTGGATGGCGGGGACGTGGACGCTCTCGGCGTACTCCAGGGCGAAGAGGACGTTGGCGGGGTTGCCGCGGTACTGCTGTGGCACCATGTTGCCCTTGCTCATCATGTCGGACCACCGCATCTTCTCCTCCATCGTCATCACCGTGGACGAGAGGGAGGACGGGACAGCTGCCTGCTGCTGGCGGGCGACAGCGATGTCGGCGTCGTGGGTCTGGGTCTGGATTTCGGTGCTGGTCATCATGCAGCCTTTCGGTTGGTGGATCGTGCCTTGTGGCACGCCTTGCAGTAGCGGGCGGTCGGACGAGACGGGATCACCTTCATGTTCTCTGCGTCGTAGGGGTGTCCGGCCGGACAGTGGGTCTTGTTGGCCTGGTAGTCGGTACCGTGTCGGCGCCGATCACGCTGGTTCTCGGATGCTGAGTCCCATCTGAGGTTCGCCAGGCGCGGGTCTCCCCTGTCGCCGTTGTTGTGGCACGCCTCCATGCCCTCGGGGCACGGGCCAACGAACGCCTCGAGGACCAGGCGGTGGACCCTCTTCGATCGGAGGACTCCACCGTCGGCGAGAACGACCAGCGGGTAGCCATGTCGGTTCGACTTCGGGGCGAGAGTCTTGCCCCGGTACCTCCGGTCGCCCTTGCGCGTCGACACCACTCGGCTCAAACTTCGAACTCTCCCCTGGTCAGACACTTCGTAGATGCCCCCATGGCCGGTTACAGGGAGCCAGCGTTCGCTGGTCATGTTGTGTCCTTTCAGAACGGAGCCGGGGCGTTGTCCGGCGGGTTGAGGATGGTAGTGGCCTGGTCGATGAGGTTGCGGGCGCCTTCGGGGTTGATGCCGATGGTCTGGCGGGCCTTGCGGAGCAGTTCGATGGCCTGCGCGTCCTCCCTCTCGTGCGCGTCGAGTGCGTTGCGGTATCGCCTGCACTTCTTCGCGTTGTCATCGGCGCGCATCTCTACGCGCTGGTTGGTGCTTTCGAGCTCGCGCCTGTCCCGGTTCGCCAGGGCAAGTTCGTTCTGGAGCTCGCGGATCTCCTCGGTGAGGCCGTAGGTGAAGTCGGCCGCGCCGAGTAGGGATTTCGCACTGGTCATTTCCAGTCCCCTCTCTTGAAGACGTAGGTGGGCGCCGCGGTGGCGGCGGCGTACAGGTCGGGGTGGTCGCGCTTCAGCGCGGCGGTGTCGAGGGCTTCCTTCGTGACGGTGCACGCGGCGACCGCGGCTTTCGCCTCGTCGGTCTTCGGCAGGCGGGTCTTCGCGAACCGTCCGGCGGTGCGGGAGGCGACGACGCGGCCGTCGAAGCTGGCGCGAGCTGCGTCGCCCATCTGCCCCCGGACCTTGTTCTCGACCGTGGCCAGCGCCTTCTCCGCGGCGGCGGAGCGGTCAAGCGCGGTCGTCCACTCGTCCATGACGTCCACCGGCAGCTCGACGGCAGTGTCCGGCTCCGGGGTGGGGTGCAGGGCGGCGAGGATCTGAGCGGCGTGCTCACTCGCACCGGCGTCCGGCGGGGCGCCGGCCTCGAGGAGGTCCCAGAAGGCGGCGGCGTCGTCCACGATCGCGGTGTACAGGTCCGGGTCCCACTCGATGTGCTCGATGCGCTCCTCCCCGTACTGCGGCATGAGCACCAGGTCCGCCTGGTGGATGCCTGTGACGCCCATCTGAAACATGACCTGGGCGCGCCACTTGTCGTGCACACCCTGGTCCTTGCGCGGTGCCTTGATCTCCACGATGCGGCGAGACCGGCCCCGCGACGCCCGGGAGTCGAGGGTGACGAGGTTGGGGAACGGCAGCTCTGGGTCCGTGTACGCGACCTCCTTGCGGCTGATGCGCCAGCCGGGGTTCTCGTACTGCCAGAACGCCCGACCGGAGGGCTCCATCCAGTGACCGCGGTCGAGGACGCGACTTTCGATGGCGTCCGGTTCCCACCGGCCGGCCATCTCGTGCCACAGCTCGAACGCTGACTGGTAGCCGAGACCGAGGTACTCGCCATCGGCGTCCTGGAGCATGGATGCGACCTTGCTCGCGGTGATCATGCGCCGCCACCCCGCGGTGCCCGGCGCGGGCGGGTCGGTGACTGGTCTGGGGGTCATGCTTGCAGCGTCCTTTCGATGCGTCTTTCTATTTGAGCCCTGAGGGCTTCGCGGTGGCCGTCACGGAGGCTGCGGCAGGCATGCCAGGCGTCGTTGTAGACGCGGAGCAGTTCGTCCCGACGCTCGGGGGTCATGGCCCAGGGATCGGGGGTCATGCTGCTGCTTCCTTCCTGAGCTCGCGGGTAGCCCGGTAGATCCCCCGGGCGGATTTGATGGACAGATGAGCGCGCCGCCCGCTGAGCCAGCTGTTCAGCGACTGCCGGTGAACGCCGCAGGCCTGGGAGACGGTGTCCATGGACCCGAGTGCATCGAGTAGCGCCAGGAGTTGAGCCAGCACGGCTCCAGCGACCCAGACGTTCCCTGGTTCGAGTACGTGGGTCTCGTCGAGGTCGTCGATGTCGTCCCACACCATCGGCGGAACCCACCGGCGGGCCTGAACCCTGATGGATGCTGGACGGATGACGCCTCGACCCCCCAGCCGTTCGTAGGCGTCGTGCACCGTGGTGGCCTTGTCGTCGGGTATCCGGTGGTCGTAGTCGTCGCGAGTCATCGAGCAGATCGACCCCACCCCGATGCCGGTGTGCCCGGAGAGCTCCTCCAGCGTCCAGCCTGCGGCGCGTAGGGCCTGGAGTCGGCGGCGCGTGAGCTCCGGATGGTGCCCACGTTCCGGCGGTGGGGTCACCGGCACGGACATGATCGCCTTGGCGGTGTCGTGCCTGATACGCCCCTGTTCGAGGACTGCTGTGGCGGTGGTGTGGGCGATGCCGGCGGCGGAGCCGATCGCGTGGCGGCTCCACCCTGCATCGAGTAGGTCGCGTATCCGCTGCTGCGCCGGGCCGGAGCTCACAAGGGGGCGGATAGCGCCGACGGCGTAGGCATGGTCCTGGCACAGCATGTGGGACGGACTGTCTGCACGGCGTTGGCATCCGGGTCGACGGCACGTCGTGTCTACAGCCACGGGAGCACCGCCCAGACGAGCTTCCCGATGCCGGCGATCAGCAGGCCGACGGCGAAGATGCAGAGCAGGACGAAGAGGACGGCGCCCACGTTGTCGGTCTTGCGCTGGTAGTACGACAGCTCCCGGGTTTCGTCCTTGGGGGTCTTCTCCCCCAGGTTCAGGTGCTCCGGCGGGACCGGTGGCTGGAACGGGTGCTGGTGGCTTCGCCGACCGGGCGCGCCACGACCTGCAGGGTGGTCGACCATCGCCTTCAGGTACTCGTAGTCGTGCGGTTTCACGATGCCTCCTCGCCGGTGGTGTAGTGCCGGGGCGGTCCCGGCGGTAGGGTGTGTGTCATTGGTCCTCCTTGATCGGTGGATCGGTTGCCGCCCCGCGCAGGTCTGCCAGGACATGCGGGGCGGTTCTTCGTGTGAGGGGTCAGAGCTTCGTGGTGAAGCCGAAGCGCTCGAGGAGTGCGCGGGTCTGGTGCTTGCCGAGGCCACGCACGCGCCGGTTCGAGGCGATGCCGAGTTCGAGCATCAGGACCCCGGTGCGCTTCTTCCCCACGTTGGGGAGGGCTTCGAGGAGCTGGGCGACCTTCATCTTCTGTGCGATCTCGGCGCGTCCTTCGAGGACGTCTTCGAGGGTGAGCTTCCCGGACTTCAGGTCCTTCTTCAGCTCAGCTCGGAGCCGGCGGACGGCGCGTGACTTCTCCAGGGCGATTTCGCGTTGCTCGGGCGTGAGTGTGGGCAGGGTCATGGGTGACCTCCTTGGGTCTGTGGGTGTTCTGGAGTGGAAGGGGTGGGGCGCAGCTATCACCTCGCGGGGAACAGAAAAGCGCCGGTCGTGGGCGATGCTTTGCGGTGTGCTGTGCACGCGTTCACGCCCCTACCCCGGTGCCCTGGTTCGTCCGTGACGACGGTGGCAGGCTCACCTGCGACCAGGGCGGGGTCTGGATACCTCCGAGGGCGTTACCTCGCGGGCCGGCTTGTTGAGGGCCGGGCACCGCGGTGTGGGGAGGGTCGTGGCGCGTCTGTGAACCAGCGCTCGCCACCCCGTATCTCACCTCGGAGTTCCAGGATTCAGTTCTCAAATATCGAGGCCAGTCGGCCTTGCCCCCGACGAGGGATTTGCACCCTCCCCGCTGCGGCTGAGACAGCGGGGCACTTCGCGAAGGGGATTGCGGTCGTCCGTCCTTCCCCGACAGACGACTAGGGGGTCTAGCTCGGTGGGTGGTTGGTACCTCTCCAAAGGTGGCGGTGCCCGCCGTGGCGCTTGAGTGCGCGGGAGGATCCTCCGCCGACCTTCTGGATGAGGCCCTGCTTCGACCAGGAGATGAACAAGCCGCCGAACGCATTGGGGGTGGGCGGGTCGCCGCAGTCGGCCAGAAGCTCACGGAGGTCGTCGCACGAGAACGGCCGGCCAGCGTCGGCGAGATGCTTCATAGCGGCCTCGGCGGCGGTCGCCCAGGGCGCTCCGGCGCGGATGCTGGCGTAGTACGCCGCTTCTGCCGGGTGCAGGTCAGCGGCGATCATGCCGTCACCTCCTCGGTGGTCAGTCCGAGTAGGTCGTCGAGAGGCCTGCGGGGGATGACGTAGCGTCCGCCGATCTTGATGACCGGGACGGGGAACGCGTCAGCCTTCGCTGCGGCGTAGGCCGCGGAGGCGCCGATGCCGAGGAGCTTCGCCGCTTCCCGGACGGTGTAGGTCGCTGAGCTCATGCCGCCACCGCCTTGGCGACGTGGACGCGGGCGGCGGCGAGGACGGCCTGCCCGACCTTGCTGGAGTGGCTGATCTTCCGGTGGGTCGTCAGGCTCCAGATCTCGCCCCACCTCATTCCGGCGCGGGCGTCGGGGTACTCGGCGATCTCGTAGCGGGCCTTGGTCGACTCGACCACGAGATACCGGACGCGGAGGTCTGGGACCGTGCAGGAGTGACCGGAGGTGTCTTCGATGATTTTCATGTCGGGTGTCCTTCGTGGTGTGAGTGTCAGGCAGCTTCGACGCCGACCGGGAGGTCGACAGCGGCGGCATTGAGCAAGGCGATCGTGGTTCCGAGGCTGGGGCTCTCGCCTCGTCGGGCCCGGCCGATCGTCGCCGCTGTCATGCCGAGTCGGACGGCGAGCTTCTCGTCTGAGGTGCATCCGAGGCGCTCTCGTGCCCGGTCGATGACCTCGGGGCGGATCCGGTACGTCTGTCGCACGGTCCCCTCCTCGCTAGTTTTCGGTCTGTCGCCAACTCTTGCTGACACCGTTGAGACTGCCACGGATGACAAGTTCTTGTCAACCAATTCTTGTAATTCCTGCCAAGTGTTGTCTGTAATTACAAGAATCTCGGCAGGTCAGAGCCCCGGAATCTGTCGCAAAGGGTTGCGTTCTTCCGGCCCGTCTGGCAATAATTGGCGACATGACAACTCACGAAGCATGGTTCCAGGACCTCATCGGCCCGGACACGAAGTCCGCGGCCGCCGAGAAGTCCGGGGTCTCGACGTCGACGCTCACGCATCAGCTCAGGAACGGGCACCTATCCGCCCCCACCGTTGTGGCTCTGTCTCGCGCCTACGATCGTGACGTTGTCCGTTCCCTCGCGGAGACCGGCCACATCACCGCCGATGAAGCGACTTTGATCCCGATAGACACAGCGCTCCAGGTCGCGCCCGACAGGAAGCTGCTCGAGGAGTTCGCTCGTCGACTTCGCATGATCCGCCCCGAAGACCGCGATGCTCCGCTAAATGAAGTCGCCGACATCGTCCCTTTTCCTGTTCTTACCCCCGGAGAAACATCGGTTGACCTGCCCGATCGCGACGAAACTACCCCAAGTGTCCGTGACGATGAGCAAGATCTAGACGAAGCCCTGCGCGACGCCAACGCACTGCGTGGAGCCGCACAGCCCCGCACTCCCCGACTCGAGGAGCCCGAAGACCCGTAGAGACGAACAACATGGACCTAGAAACCAAGGCTAAGGAGTTGGACGTGACGATCGTCCCCACCCCACAACTCCGCCCCGACCTCAACGCGATCTACCTGCACAGGCACAAAGTGATCTTCATCCAGGAGGACCTCGACCCCTACACAGCCCGCTCGGCCCTCGCCCACGAGATCGGTCATGCGATCCACAAGGACGAGCACTCCAACAACCCCCGGACAGAACGCCGAGCTGACACGTGGGCAGCACAGGCACTCATCGCCCCGGACGAGTATCGAGACGCCGAGCGCTTGTACGGCCCTCACGTCGGCGCCATCGCCTGGCACCTCGGCGTCACTCGGCACCTCGTGGAAGTCTGGCGGAATATGTTTGAAAGGACATCAATAGCATGATGAATCGTACTTACGACGTGTCAGTTCCCGGGCAACACTGGTGTAGCCAGGAGGTCGCCGGGGAGTACTACTACTCCAAGCACCTGCTCGATCTCAGGTCGGCCTACAAGGCGGGCGGAGAGGAAGAGGTTTTCTTCACCGCTGAACTCATCCCGGAACCTGACAACCCTTACAGCGAGAACGGCCAAGCTATTTCCGTGCGCTGGAAGAACCGGGTGATCGGCTACCTTCCGGAGGAGGACTCCGCTCGCTACCAGCAGCTCAGAAGGATCGTCGCCAGCGGGTACACTCCCATCGCGCATGCTCGCCTGTGGTCCTACGAGGACTACGCCGGCAACTGGAGCTTCAACGTCCGACTCTCGCTTAGAGACCCTGACATGATCGCTCCACTCAACGAACCTCCGCACGACGGATGGACCCTCCTACCCCACGGTTCTACCGTGCAGGTAACGAAGGAGTCTGACCACTTTGACGTGCTCCTAGACTACGTTCCGCCGTCCGGTGTCGGCCAGCTTCTTGTGTCCCTGCACCTGTTCATCGCTGGCATTCGAGCAAAATACGAAGCAGTGGAAGTCCGTCTCGACGGTGAACGAATCGGCGAGCTGTCCAAGCAGACGAGCGGGAAGTACGCCCTCGCCGTACGGCACTTCGATGACATAGGTCTCACGACGTTTTCCCGTGCGACCATCAAGGGGTCGTCACTCTCCGCCGAGGTCACTCTGCAGTCCGCGAAAGCCCACGAGTTGTCCGAAGAAGACCTGGAGCCGGAGATCGCTCCATTGCCCCGCCTGGTCCCTTTCTGTGCTGACCCAGCCGAGTACGGCGTCCCTGACGCCTATGTGGGCGAAAATGCTCAACTTCCGCAGAAGGAGTGGGAGCCGGACTGGGAGGAAGAAGACTGGGATGATGACTGGGAGGAAGAAGAGGACGAGATCGAACCGGTAGAGGAAGAGCGAGCTCCTGCCCCTAAGGTCTCCCGACCTTCCGCGGCGTCGAAGCCCACGCCTCCCCAGTCACCTCCGATCTCGACACCCACAGGGGAAAAAACGCGTCCGGAGATCAAGGTCAGTGACTTCTACGTAGATGGGAAGGTATCCGGTGCAGCCGTGCTCAGCGCGGCTCAGAAGGTGCCCAACAAGACCGGCATCCTGCTGTGGGTCGGCATCGCATTCGCCGTCATGTGCGCCATCGCCGGGCTGGGTTCGTTCGGAGAATCAGCCGCTCTCGCGATCGGGTACATCATGGTTGGTGCTGGTATCGCTCTTGCCTGCGGGTGGCCGTTGCGCTGTCGCAGTCAGGACAAGAAGTCTCACGCAAAGTGGCAGCAAGAGCAGACTACGAACCGCGATCTCGCCCAGTACCTCACTGACGAAGACCGAACGTTGCTCAGCGGACTCAACGACAGCCAACCGCCAGCTCCGGTTGCGAGGAAGTGGAAGGTCGTCGCTCCCATTGCGGCCGTGCTAATCGTCATCGGCTTCGGCATGTCGTCCTCTTCGTTGCCGGAAACCGATTCTCCCGCAACCTCAGGGGTTGGCACCTCTCCATAGACGAACCCCCGCGAGGGTTCATTCCCGCGGGGGTCGCTGAGCTGACACCCTTCAGCTACGAAGGCCACCGACCACGATGGCCCCGCACCCGTGACACTACGGGGCTCGCCGAACCCCTCCGACAAACTCGACACACGAAGAAGACTCCCACTACAGAAGGCCGAGATGACCCCACCAGAGCAGAAACCACCACCACGCGCTCTAATCATCCTCCTTGCAATCATCGCCACAATTCTCGCCATACCTGGAGGAATCATCATCGCGCTGTTCATCATCTCGATCGCGCTGCGGATCTAGACAAGCAGAAGACCCCCACCGCCGGCCAGGGCGATGAGGGTCAGAACGTCCACATACTCAGCAGCAGACACCAGGAGTCTATCAATGGCGCGAGGACGACCGGTCACACCGCCGGGAACCTACGGTGAAGTCAACGCCATCAAGATCAGCACCGGCAGATGGCAAGCGAACCTGCGCGTACGCCTCCTCAACGGCCAGACACAGCAGATCCGGAAGAACGGGACGACGAAGGCCGAAGCGGTGCGCCGAGCGAAGCAGGCGGCGCTGGACGCCGCCGGTGTGGCGGACACGGACGACCTGACCACGGCGAGCACGATCACAGCACTGGTGGACCACTACCTCGACCACCTCGATCGCTCCGCCGGCACGCTCGAGGTCTACCGTTCCACGGCCCGGAACCACATCACCCCCGGCATCGGACAGCTACGTCTCAACGAGGCGACCGCGGGGCGGCTTGACGCGTTCCTCCGCGCCCTCGCGCCGTCCACCGCGAAGCGGGCGCGGTCGATGCTCTCTGGCGCGTTCGGCGTCGCCGTGCGCTACGGACTGGTCCTCCACAACCCCGTGCGAGACACCCTGCCGCCGAAGATCACAACGCCGGAGGCACGGGCGCTCACGATGGAGGAGCTGCAGACCGTGCGACGCATGGCCCAGTGGTTCACCACCGCCCCCGGACACGGGCCTCGGCCGCGGGCCCTGCCGTTCCCCAACGTCCTCGACTTCCTAGCTGGCACGGGAGTGCGGATCTCCGACGCGCTTCGCCTGCAATGGGACGACCTCAATCTCGACGCCACGCCCCCGACCGCGGTGATCCATGACGTGAAGGGCGGCGGACGCCGGCGGATCATCGAACTGCCGGATCTCGCAGCCGAAGCTGTGCGCTCACAGCAACGAGCGACGATGCAGACCTACTCGTCGGTGTTCCCCACCGGCACGGGGAAGCCGCTGACGAAGTCGAACATCGAGCGGTGGATGCGGCAGGCGAAGGAAGCGTGGGACTCACGACCCGCCGACCAGAAGACGGGCGAGCCTGACGTGTCGTGGGTGACGCCCCACACCTTCAGGCGGTCCGTGGCTACGTGGCTCAACGATCGCGTGAGTCTGCAGGCGGCGTCGCAACAGTTGGGGCACTCGGATTCGACGGTGACGGAGCACCACTATCTCGATCGGACGGCGAAGGGGCCGGAGGTGGCCCTGGTCCTCAACGGGGTGCTGGAGTGCACAAATAATGCACAGAAAGAAATGGCGACCAACGGGTAACGGATGGAACGTGTGCGATAGACAGCGCAACTACCTGCGGATACAGGGCACTAGTCGAAAATAGATGGAATCACAAACGCCGAGATCCCCTCCCAGCGGGTTCGGGGTTCAAGTCCCTGATGACGCACCACCTACCCCAGGTAGACACGGTCACCGACCAGAGTCTACCTGGGGTTTCGTCATGCCGCGCCCAATTCCCGCGCTACCCCTCCCCCACAGTCGGCGACGAACGGCCGGTGGGGTACCAAGTTGGACCTGGGAGCTCTGAGTTGGCCGACTCAACGCTCCCAAGTCCAACTTGGTACCCGTCCCCGACGGAGACAGGGGCAAAGATCGAGCGTGGGATCGTTGAACACGGGTGTTCAGACATCCCACGCTCGATCTTGGCCCCTCGGGCACCGCCGCACCGCGCAGCACCGCCGCAACCCGGGAGGCACCCGAGCACGCCGCCGCACCACCTCGTAGTATCAGTGCCCAGTCATGGTCAACAGAAGAAACCGCACGCCGCTGCCCGTCGAGGTGTGGGCACTCGTCGCAGGCGCCTTCGCCGTCGCCCTCGGGTACGGCGTCGTCGCCCCCGCGATCCCCCAGTACGCGCACGCGTTCGGCGTCTCGAACGCCGCGGCGTCCGGCATCGTCAGTGCCTTCGCGCTCATGCGGCTCATCGGCGCACCGCTGGCGGGGCGCGTCGTCGTACGTCTCGGCGAGCGGCGCACCTACACGCTCGGGATCCTCGTCGTCGCCGCGTCCACCGGCGCCTGCGCCCTGGCGGCGAACTACACCCAGCTGCTCATCCTGCGCGGGCTCGGCGGCCTGGGCTCGATCATGTTCACCGTCGCAGCGACGGCCCTGCTGATCAAGGTCAGCCCGGTGGACGCCCGTGGGCGGGTGTCCAGCATCAACGCCGCCGGCTTCCTGCTCGGCAACCTCATGGGCCCGGTGTTCGGCGCCCTCGTCGCCGGCTTCGGACTGCGCGCCCCGTTCGTCTTCTACTTCGGCATGCTCGTCGTCGCCGCGACGGTGGTGTGGGTCGCGTTGCGCGGCTCCACGCTGGCCGGTGTGCGCGCCGACGACAGTCCCCGTACTCCGCTGACCTTCGCCGAGTCGCTGGGGATCCCGCAGTACCGGGTGCTGCTGGGCTCCGTGTTCGCCTTCGGGTGGACGTCCTTCGGTGTGCGCGTGTCGATCGTGCCCCTGTTCGTCGCCGCCGCCTTCCACGGCGACGCCGCCGTCGCCGCCTGGGCGTTGGCCGCCTACGCGGCGGGAAACGCGGTGCTGATCCTGCCGTCGGGACGCTGGAGCGACACCGTCGGACGCAAACCGATGCTGGTGCTCGGCATGCTGGTCACCGCCGTCGGCTACGTGACCTTCCCCTTCTCCCCCGGCATCGCGCCGGCCTGTGCGGCGATGTTCGTCGCCGGGGCAGGGTCCGCGCTGGTCAACCCGGGGCAGCAGGCCGTGCTCGCCGACATCGTGGGCACGAAGCGCGGCGGGTCGACGGTGGCCGGCTACTCCATGTTCCAGGACCTCGGAGGGGTCCTCGGCCCACTGCTCGCCGGGATGGTCGTGGACGCCGCCGGGTTCGGCTGGGCCTTCGGACTCAGCGGGGTGCTGCTGGTCACCGCGGCGATCGGGTGGTCGACGGTCGCCGACTCCCGGACGCTGCAACGCGGCAGCTAGACAGTCAGCGCCGGGCAGACAGCATCCCGGTGATGGGCCCGAGCACCCAGCTGACCAGCGCCATGATGATCGCGCCCCAGAACGCCGCGCTGAAGGAGTCGATGTTGAGCCCCAGGCCGACCGCCTGGGCCAGGATCTCGGCGAGGAGGAAGACGCCGGCGTTGATCACCAGGGCGAACAGCCCCAGGGTGAGGATCGTCAGCGGCAGGCCCAGCAGCCGCAGCACCGGACGCACCGTCATGTTGAGCAGCAGGATCACCGCCGCGCAGCCGAGGAAGACCCACAGCCGGTCGTTCGACCCGTCGCCGACCAGCGGCTGCGACGGGGCGGTCACGGTGACCCCGGTGACGAAGTAGGTCACGACCCACAGTCCCAGGGCGGTGCCGACGGCACGGACGAGGAAGTTCCAGATGAAGCCCATGGCCTGAAACTACCATCGCGGCGCGCACGGTCAGGTCAGGCCTGGTCAGCTCCGGCGCCGCCGGCCCCACCAGCCGATGACCGTGGGCAGGTACGCACCGATCACGAGCATCGCCAGCGTGCGCATCACCTGCACCACCGTGACGATCGGCTCCGACCCCGACTCGTGGGCGAAGGCGAGCACAGCGTAGATCCCCCCGGGCACGGTCGCCAGGTAGGCGTCCAGCATCGGGACGTCGCTGACCTGGGCGATCACCAGGGCGGCGACGATGGCACCGAGGATCATCGACGCCACCGCCGCGAGAATCAACGGCAGGCTGTGGCTGAACTGGCGCAGCGCCGACTTGGTGAGCGTGCCGCCGGCCTGTACCCCGATCACCGCGTAGGCGAACAGCAGGATCAGGCCCTCGGGCCGCAGCCACTGCTCGGAGATCCCCGCCACGCCGGCGACCCAGGTCAGCAGCATCGACACCAGCAGGTAGGGCACGGGCACCTTCACCACCCGGCGGGTGAGCCGCACCAGCAGCCACACGATCGCCCAGATCACCAACGCGCCGACGACCGGACGCAGCTCCGGGGACCACCACGGCGCCGTGTCGGACGCCGCGGCGTCCTGCCCCGCCGTACCGCCCGCGCCGCCCGCCGAGCCGGCGGCGAAGAGCTGCACGAATGCCGGCAGGGTGAGCACCACCAGCGACAACCGCAGGTACTGCGTGAGGACGACGAAACGCACGTCCTCCTTCAGCTCCGCGGCGAGCACCGTCATCCCGCTCGCCCCGCCGGCCAGCGTGGCGAGCAGCGAACTCACCGCACTCGCGGCACCGGAGCGGTGCAGCAGGAACGCCGCCGCCGCGCACACCGCCAGAGTGATCGTCAGCGCCAGGAGCGTCGGGACCACGTAGCCGAGCACGGTGGAACCGTCGAGCTCGACCAGCGGCGCCACGCACACCATGGCGATCACGACCTGCGCCGGCTGCATCAGCCGCGTCGGTGGCGTCGTCTGGCGGTCGGAGACGATCGCGTAGACGCCGAAGGACACCAGGAAGGCGAAGATCCAGGACGCCGGCACACCCAGGTGGGTGCACAGCGCCCCGAGGCCGAGCGCACATGCGCAGACCCCGGCGATCTCGACGGCACGCCTGGTGCCGGAGATCCGCCGGGGCCCGTGAGGTTCGCGGGGGTCGCGCGGTGCGGGGATGAGAATCAGGACCGGGCGTCGGCCAGCAGGCGCTGGATTTCCTTGATCTGCTTCTTCTCGTTGCGCTTGCCCACCACGGTCAGGGCCACGACCAGGCCCACCCCGGCCACGACGCCGCCGATGATGAGCTGGACCTTCGGCTGGGCGAGGATGTTCGACGCCTGGGTCTTCGCCTCGTCCGCCAGGTTCTTCGGAGCCGCGCGGACGCTGAGCTCGTCCAGTGTCCTCGCGAGCTGGTCACGGGTGCGTTCGATGTCGCTCTGGATAGAGTCGATGGTGCGGGCCACTGAAGTCTCCTGCATTGCTGGTCGTGAATGACGGTTTTTAGAGATTGTTCCTGAATTGTACGTTCTCCGGTGCGTGCGGTGCAGAAGAACCCTCCGATGTCGCCGTAGCGACCCGTGCAGCGGCCCTGCCGTAGCCGCGCCGTCCGCCGTACACTCGGATGCCATGAGTACTCCCGAGAACCCCTCCGAAACCCCCGCCCGCACCGTCCTGGAGGTCGGCGACGTCGCCCCGGACTTCACCCTCACCGACGACCGCGGCAACCAGGTCAGCCTCTCCGACTACCGCGGACGCCAGGTCATCGTCTACTTCTACCCGCGGGCGAACACCCCGGGCTGCACCACCGAGGCCTGCGACTTCCGCGACTCGCTCACCGAACTCAACGACGCCGGCATCGACGTCCTGGGCATCTCCCCGGACACCGTGGAGAAGCTCACGAAGTTCCGCGAGGACCACGAGCTGACCTTCCCGCTCCTCGCCGACCCGGAGAAGACCGCGCTGACGGCCTACGGTGCCTTCGGTGAGAAGAAGAACTACGGCAAGATCGTCCAGGGCGTGATCCGCTCGACGTTCCTCGTCAACACAGACGGCACGATCGGCATGGCCAAGTACAACGTGAAGGCCACCGGGCACGTCGCCCGCATCGCACGCGACGTGCTCTGACGTGCTCTGACGTGCTCTGACGTGCTCTGACGTGCTCTGACGTAACTACACGACGCGCACCGTCGCCGAGCCCTCGAAGGGCCGAACGGTGCCGCCGGCGTCGCGCCAGTCCCCGCGCAGGACGACCCGGTGCTCGCCGCGTTCGGCGCCGGTGGTGTCCCACTCCACGGTGGTGGTGGTCTCGGTGACACTCCTGTCGAAGGTCAGCAACGTCGACCAGGAGGAGTCGTGCGCGACGACCGTCCCTTCCGGTCCGCCGCGCACGACCTGCAGGTAGCCGTCCTCCAGGCGCAGGTCGTTGTTCGGGTTCGTCCCCACGAAACGCACCGTGGCGGTCTGCCCGAGGGACACGTCCCCACCGCCGGACAGGACGTCGCCGAAGGCGCGGCCCGGCGCGGCGGTGTCCGGCAGCGCCACGGCCGCCGGGCTGTCCGGGATCACCCCGGTCAGGTCCCCGGCCGGGACGCCGGACGCCACGTCCTCCCCCACCGCGAGCGCCGTCGCCAGCGCGTCCACGACCTGTTGCACCGCCGGCAGCTGCAGGCGTCCGAACGCGGTCGCGCCGCCCTCGTAGTCCTGCTGCAGGTACTCCTCGGGTGTGGTGACGTAGTGGCCGTAACCGCACGAGTAGCCCTGAACGACCACGTTGTCCTGCGGCACCCCCATCGCCTCGGCGACGGTGCGTCGGATGCGCAGCCCTGCGGTCACCGTCGGTTCGAAACCGAGGTAGACCAGGACCAGCCCTCCGAGACGCCACACGCCGAAGATGTGGCGTTGCTGGATCATCCCGTCGATGTAGCCCATCGGCAGCAGCATGTCCTTCGGGGCGTGCACGGCACGTACGTCCTCGGGGACCGGGGCGAGCTCGTTGAGCTGTCGCACCCACGGCGCGCCGCCACGTTCGGCCTCGTCGAGCCCGATGTCGACGTCGAGGCCGCCGCCGTCCTCCTGGCTGGACGCCGCGAACGCCGCGCCGAGCACCGCCGGGCCGGTGCGTCCCGGGCGCCCGTCGGGCGTCCACCGCCCGTCGACGTCGACGGCGTCCATGTCCACCCACCGGGTGCGTCCCTCGAGCCCACCGGGGATGCCGGCGAAGCGGCCCGTGGTGTCCCGCGCGGCGTCTGCCTGCCGGGTGCCGAGGATCTCCACCGAACGTTTCTGCCCCTGCACCCCGGCGCCACCGGGCCCGGACTCCGGCACCAGGCCGTGGTTCGGGGTCACGTCCCCGGGCGCGCCCTGCGCGAACGCCGCGACGAACGGCGCTGCCGCCAGCCCGGACTCGTCGCGGTGTTCCACGCCCGCGGCGTCCTCCACGCTGTAGGCGGCGAAGCCCTTGTTGTCGCCGGAGATGTGGCGGATCTCCGGGCTGAAGCTCGTGGCGTGCACGGAGTACCAGTTGATCAGCCCCACCGGGGTGCCTGCGCGCGCGACGTGCAGGGTCACCGAGGTGCGGTCCACCCCGTCCGGGTTGGCCTCCTTGTCCTGCGGCGGGTTGCGGTCGAAGGCCTGCTTCGAGCGGTTCTCCCCCACACCGTCGAGGTGACCGCGCACGAGGGTGAGTTCGGCCGGGGCGACGTCGCCGTGTGCCCGACGCACCGAGCGCACGATGCCCGCCACCTGTGCCTCGAAGGTCACCGGACGAAAACCCAGGGAGACCAGGTCGACCATGGCGTGGCCGGACCGCCCGCCGGGGCCGACGTGGGTGTGCGTGGCGGTGACCACCACGTTGTCGCTGGTGTAGGTGTCGCCGTAGTCCGCGCGCAGTCGGCGCAGGACCTCCAGGAAAACCGACTGGAACATCAGCGGGGTGTCCACGGTGACGTGGCAGAACCGGTTGGTGCCGTCGTCGAAGATGAAGGCGCGGGAGTACAGGCGTTGGCGGATGCCGACGCTCGTCTGCTCCTGCACGGCGTAGCCGTCCATGCCCGCGCCCAGGGGCTCGCCGGTGGTGTCGGCGATGCCGCGGCCCACGGCGAGTCGGTCGGCGTCCGGTGCTCCCTGCGCACGATCCTGGGCGGTACCGGCGGTCGCGGTGTGCGACGACCAGAGCACCGTGCCCCCGAGCGCGGCGAGGCCGGCGAAGAACGTGCGGCGTGAGAATTCGGTCATTCGGGCTCCCCTCGGGTCCGCACTGACGCTACCTGGGTGGGGGTGCCCTTGTTTCCGGAACGCAAGGAAAACGACCGTGGTTTTCGCGGGGCGAACATCGTTTCCGGCGATTGCGCTGGTCAGCGCGATCCCGATGCAGGTTCGGTAGGAGCTGCTATAGATTCGGTCGCAACCACCGGCACGATCACCAGGAGAGATCCATGACCAGACGCCGCAGCATCGCCGCCCTCGTCCTCACCGCACCCCTCGTCCTGGCCGCCTGCGGCGGTGGGGACGACGACAACAGCGACGGCGACGGGGACGGTGCCACAAGCTCGTCCACCGCCAGCGCTGGGGACAGCGGGGACGGAGAGGACAACGGGGACAGCGGGGACGGAGACGGGATCGACTCCGACCTGCCGCGCATCGGTGAGACGATCAGCATCGACAAGGCCGACATCACCGTGGACAACCTGCGGGAGTATGAACGCGATCCGTCGAACCAGATCTGCGCGGACGTGAACTTCACGGTCACCAGCGAGACCGAGCCGCTCAACGTGCGCGGGCTGGCGGCGTGGAAGCTCTACGACCCGGAGCAGCATCCGCGCACCCAGACGGTCTCCGACGAGACCGTCCACGTGCTCGACGAGGTCGCCCCCGGTCAGAGCGAGGACGGGACGATCTGTTTCGACGGCCCCGTCGACCCCGGTGAGTACCGGCTGAGCTTCCAGGAGAACTTCGAGGCCGGGACCGACCGTGCCGAATGGATCGGCGCGCTCTGACCGCAGCCATCCGGGGCGCGGGGAGCTCCCGCGGCTAGGGGTGTTCCACGCCCTGCGGCAGCTGGAACAGCGCGTCATACTCGACGGCAACTGTCGGGTGGTGGGGCTCGGTCGGTTCATAGGCCGGTCCAGTGAGGTTGTGGATCAGCGTGCGGAAAGTGCGGGGCATGGTCACTCCTTTCGGAAAATGTGTCGACGACAGGTGTCTGAGAAAGTGTTGAGATACAGGGTTCTTAGCAGTTACTTACAGGGAAGAGGACGCGCCTGTCCGTTCGGAAGCCGCCGCAAGCGCTCTACGGTCGGGCTCCCGGGACGTGACATGAAGGACGTTCCCCTGTGATTGCCCGCTCCACCGTCCCCCGGTGGTTTGCTGCCGCGCGGTTCCCCGCATGGCACCACCCTGACGGTCGAGCCGGACGCTGCAGTGTATCACCTAAGAACGCCCCGTGGCCAGCCCCTTTGCCGACACTTTTGCGGGCCACTTGCCGGCCCACCTGCCAAGCTTTGACACCGGGCGCGGCGGACGCGCGGCACGCCCACACGTGCACACGCATGTGACGCACAGGTGACCGTCATTCCGGACTGCCTGTGCGCCACTCGAAAGGAAAATGATCGCTGATCATCGTTGATGGAGATTCATCACGTCTCCACATCCAGAACATTACATGAGCAAACCAAAGGAGTGTGGCAGACACCCCCAGGGGTATAGACCGTGCCGACCATTTCCCCCAACTGTGCGGTCCTCGAACCCAGCTCCGCAGCCGTTCACGGATACGCCACGCAAAAGGACTTGATCCCGCGCTGGCAGCGAGCTAGCCGAGAGTGATGCCAGAGGACCCCGGCTCCTGCTCCAGTTCGTCCATCTCGCGTGACGCCGAGGGCAGGACCACCAGTGTCCCGTCCTTCCGGAACTTCGGGGAGTCCCCAGTCAACCAGGTCACCGCCCGCTTCAGGGTGCCCCAGCAGGGCTCACCGGCTAGGTGCTTGGTGTAGTCAGACTTGTCCTCTACCCAGTGCTTGGCGAATCTAGGATCGGGCGGCGGTAGGTCGTCAACAGGAACCCAGCACAGTTCTACTTCCCCACCCAACCTCGTCACTCCGAGGAAGAAATTCGTTCCCAGGCGCGCCTCAGCATGCTTGTGAACAGTGACGATGGGAACTTTATGGGTGACCGTGTTGCGAACCACCCGGAGCGCCGACACTAGTTCGGACGCGTCAGACTCTGTACCGTCGCCGGACAGCTCCTTGCCCGGGTACGAGAGCTGCTCTGCCAGTAAACGCACCCACCACAGAGTCTCCACCGCGGCAATCCTCCCGGGAGCATCTTCGCCATTCGCTCGCGGCGTTCTGGTCAGCAAAAGTCTCTCCAATGCCGCATTCGCACCACATCGGGCAAGTCGAATGTCATCGGTTGTGGGCTCGGGCACGTCGTCCTCCAGGTCTTGGGGTTTATGCCGCCGAGGGTACGGGAACTCGCGACCGCCCCATTCCCGAAATCCTCGGGAGTTCCAGCACCCCGGTGGCACTGTAGGACTTCGTCCCGCGATCCCTGCGCTGTCATTTCTCGGGTAGCCCAATCGACACATAACTCGAGACCCGGGGTCACGAACCCTTTCGAGTGTGTGACCTCCGGCCGGTCCAGTTCGTGAACCGCTCACTGTGCGCCCGGGGGGACTTGAACCCCCACATCCATCAAGGACACCAGGACCTAAACCTGGCGCGTCTGCCAATTCCGCCACGGGCGCGGTGAGGGCCACGACGTGGTGGTCCTCACAGCCGGAAAGGACCGGCTGCTCTGGGTTATGGTAGCAGCACCGCCAGGGGTACCCTTGAACCCGTGCCAGACGACACCACCGGATCAGCGAACATCTCGACGTCCCCCGGACCTCGGCAGCCGCAGTCGCTGCGGGTCCGTGTCGTCCAGCTGGTCTTCCTGGCCCTTGCGGTTGTCGCCACGCTCTGCCTCGCCTGGTGGCAGTGGGGGCGTTGGTCCAGCGGCGACGGCTCCTACCAGAACCTGGGCTACGCCCTGCAGTGGCCGATCTTCGGCCTGTTCTTCATCTTCGCCTACCGCAAGTACATGGAGTACGAGCGCGACCGGGCGGAGGGCAACGCCAGTCCGGCGATCCCGGAGGAGACCCCGGAGTCCGCGCCGCGTGAGATCCCCAGCGACCTCCTCCCCTCCCGCGCGACGACCGCGCAGGACGCACCGCTCCTCGACGACCGTCGACGCCGGGCCCGGCAGGCCCGCGGGAGCACCGAAACGACCGACGACACAGCAGGAACGGACCACGAACCTCGATGACCACCTCCACCCCCGCACCCCAGGTGACCCCGGAGCGTAAACGCCGGGTCAAGGGCGCACTGACGCGCTACTCCGTGCTCGCCTACATCACCGGTGTACTGCTCCTCGTGCTCTGTGTGGAAATGCTCCTCAAGTACGTGATCTTCCCCCCGATGGACATCGAGGCGCCGGGCTGGTTCTTCATCGTGGCAGCCGTGCACGGATGGGTCTTCCTCGCCTACTGCGCGACATGCCTGGACCTGGGCATCAAGGCACGGTGGGCGCCGAGCAAGTGGGTCACCACGATCCTCGCCGGCGTGATCCCGGTGCTCTCCTTCGTGCTGGAGAAGCGGCGCCGCAATGAGGTCGTGGAGGCCTTCGGCCTCGACAGCTGACAGTCCCCCGGCCGCACACCGTCCCCACTCAGTCGGCCTGCGAGGTCTCCACCTTCGCCCGACGCACCGCGGCGGCGTCGATGTCGCCGGTCCCCGTGCCCGCGTCCGGCGACCAGCCCGCCGGGGCGTCCGGCCACCGGTGGGTCAGGCAGCCCAGCACCGCCAGTGCGGCTGCCTGCGTGGTCACCGGCAGCGTGGTGATGTCCGGCAGGAACCCCGGGTTGTGGTTCGAGGGGATGTCGATGTCCAGCCGGTCGGCAGCCTCGGCACGGCGCCACTGCTTCAACGGCGTGATCCCCACCGTCCAGAACAGGTACGGGGCGTTGAACGCCCGCGGGATCACCGAGAAGTCCTCCGAGGCCGTCCACGGCTCCATCTCGTGGGACTGCTCGCCGAAGAAGCTGTCGAAGTGCGGACGCACCACCGCGTAGGCGGTGCTGTCGTTGTCCGTGGCGGCGAGCAGGCCGAGGAACTTGAACTCCGGCTCACGCTCACAGCCGGCTGCGGCGGCCTCGGCACGCACGATCCTCTTGATCGCGTCCACCGCCCGGGTCCGCACCGACTCCTCGTAGAACCGGCAGCTCAACGCGATACGCGCGGAGTCCGGGATCACGTTGTTCGCCTTGCCCGCCTCCACCGAGGCCACGGTGACCACCGCGAACTTGCCCGGAGGCAATTCGCGGGAGACCACGGTCTGCAACTTCATCACCACCGAGGCGGCCAGCACCACCGGATCCACCGCCCGGTGCGGCATCGAGGCGTGCGCGCCGCGCCCGAACAGGGTGATCTCGATCGTCGTGGAACTGGTCAGCACCGGTCCCGGCGCGGAGTACACCTGGCCGGACGGGCCGGGCACCACGTGCTGGCCCAGGCACACGTCGGGGCGCGGGATGATCGAACGAAGCCCGTCGTTCACCATGCCGTGCGCGCCGATCGACGCCTCCTCGGCGGGCTGGAACAGGAAGACCACCGTGCCGGACCACTTGTCGCGCGAGGCGTCGATGATCGACATGGCCCCCAGGGCGCTGGAGGTGTGCGCGTCGTGCCCGCAGGCGTGCATCGTGGGCACGCGTTGGCCCTGCGCGTCCAACTGGGAGTGGGTGGAGGCGTAGTCCACACCGGTGGTCTCGGCGACGGGCAGGCCGTCGAAGTCGGCGCGGAAGAGCACCGTGGGCCCCTCCCCGTTGCGCAGCACGGCGGTGATGCCGTACCCGCCGATTCCGGTGGTGACCTCCCAGTCGGCGAAGCGGCCGAGTTCCTCGCTGATACGCGCTGCGGTCCACTCCTCGGCGCCGGAGAGCTCCGGACGCCGGTGGAACTCCTTGTACAGGCTGGTGAGCCAATCCCGGTCAAGCGTTGTCCCTGCCACGATGTCAGCGGGTTCGACGGTCACGGGCACGGTCTCACTGGTCCTTCCGGGACGGTCACCGACTCTGCGGTGCCGGTGGGAGTTGTTTTTCCTCCCACCACCCTACCGTCTCAGCCGCGCAACGCCGTGAGGAACGGCACGAGCTCTGCCAGGGCGCGGCCACGGTGGGACAGTTCGTCCTTACGCCGCGGGTCGAGCTGTGCGGAGGACAGCTGCGGCTCCTCGTCCGGGGAGAACAGCGGGTCGTAGCCGAAGCCGTTGTCACCGCGGGGCTCGCGCAGCAGGCTGCCGCGCCAGACGCCGCGCACGGTGAGCTCCTGCTCGCCGCCGAGGCGTCCTGCCATGTCCTCGGGGACCGCCAGGGCGCAGGCGGAGACGAAACCGGCACCGCGGCGCTCGTCCGGCACGTCGGCGGTCTGCGCGAGCAGCAGCCGGTTGTTGGCGGCGTCCACGTCCCCGTCACCGGTGTCGTGGTCACCCGACCAACGCGCCGAGAGCACCCCGGGCATGCCGTTGAGCGCGTCGACGCACAGGCCCGAGTCGTCGGCGACGGTCGGCAGGCCGGCGTAACGCACCCCGTCACGCGCCTTGATCAGGGCATTGTCCTCGAAGGTCGCACCGGTCTCCGGGGTCTCGGGGTACTCGGCGACGTCGCGCAGGCTCAGCAGCTCCACGCCGTCGACACCGGCGGCCTCGAGCACGCGGTGCAGCTCGGCGAGCTTCTTGGCGTTGCGCGAGGCGACGAGAACCTTCAGGGGCTGCACGTGCTCTCCCCCACTCACAGGGTGACCGCCTGACCCAGCTCGGCGTCCAGCGCCTTGCGCTGCAGGGCGGTCAGGTCGCGCAGCCCGCCCTCGGCGAGGTCGAGCAGCACGTTGAGCTCGTCACGGCTGAACTCGGAGTTCTCGCCGGTGCCCTGGATCTCCACGAAGTGGCCCTCCTCGGTCATGACCACGTTCATGTCCACGTCCGCCCGGCTGTCCTCCTCGTAGGGCAGGTCCAGGCAGCCGACACCGTCGATCACGCCGACCGACACCGCGGCGACCGGGTCGAGCAGCGGCTCACCGGGGACCACGCCGCGCTTCTGCAGCACCGCCAGGGCGTCCGCCAGCGCCACGTAGGCACCGGTGATCGAGGCGGTACGGGTACCGCCGTCGGCCTGCAGGACGTCGCAGTCGATGTTCACGGTGTTCTCGCCGAGGGCGCGCAGGTCGACCGCGGCGCGCAGCGAGCGGCCCACCAGCCGGGAGATCTCCTGCGTACGGCCCTTGACCTTGCCCTTCACTGACTCGCGCTGCATGCGCTCGGCGGTGGCGGAGGGCAGCATCGCGTACTCGGCGGTCAGCCAGCCCTCGCCGGAGTCGCGCTTGAAACGGGGCACGCCCTCGGAGACGCTGGCGGTGCACATCACGCGGGTGTCGCCGAACTCGACGAGCACGCTGCCGGCGGGGTTGGTGGTGAAACCGCGGGTGATGCGCACGGTCCTGAGCTGGTCGACGGCGCGACCGTCGGCACGGGTGAAGTTCTCGGGGTTACTCATGCCACGAGAGTCTAGTCACCCACGTGCAGCTCCATGTCGGGCCGGGCCAGCTCCACCGGGCCGTCGTAGAAACGCCGCGCCCCACGCAGCGCACCTTCCGCGTCGCCCCACGGCGGCACGTGGGTGATGACCAGGCGTCCCACCCCTGCCTCCGCGGCGGCCTGGCCGGCCTCCTCACCGGAGAGGTGCATCTGCGGCGGGTTGTCGCCGTTGTCGCGCTCACCCCACGTCGCCTCGCACAGCAGGGCGTCCGCCCCCGCGGCCAGCGCGGCGAGGTGCCCGGTGGCGGCGGTGTCGCCGCTGTAGACCAGCGAGGAGCCGTCCCGGTCCTCCACCCGGATCATGTACGACTCGGTGGGGTGCACCGCCGGGGCGGCGTACAACGTCGCCGAGCCGATGCGGTGACCGGGATAGACGGTGCCGCGGGAGGTCTCGTCGAAGACCACCGGCGCGTCCTGCGCCGCCGGCGCGCGCCAGGAGTGCACGTCGAGGATGTCGGAGAAGTCGTCGACCTGCGACGGGTGGTCCGCCGAGACGCGCCCCAGGTGCAGTGCCGCGATCGACGGGCCGAGCAGGACGTGGCGGTCGGACGCCGCACGCGTGGGGTGGAAGCGCTGCCACACCACCAGCGACGGGAAGTCCGAGCAGTGGTCCGGGTGCAGGTGGGAGAAGACTACGTCCACGTCACCGGGGTTACCCAGCTCCTGCAGGCGCGCCAGCACGCCCGGTCCGACGTCCATGAGGATCTGACGCCCGTCCGCCGTCCGCAGCAGGTAGCCGGAGGCGGGGTTGCCGGGGGCGGAGAGACTCCCGGAGCATCCCAGAATGGTCATGTCCATGCCCGTCATTGTTACATGATACCCCCGTGGATCCATGAGCCAGGCCTCCGACAGCCACCAACGGGTGCCGGACGGCTACCGCAGCATCTCCGGGATCCGGCTGACCCCGGCCACCGACGGGCCGAGGAAACGCGAGGCCAGGGACGCGAAACGGGCCGGGTCGCCGGTGGACTCGAAGGTCAGCTCCGGGGCGGCGGCACCTGCACCGTCAGCTGCGTGCGGGTCGGCGAGCAGGTCGTTGTCGCTCAGGGTGCGGTAGACCATCTTCGCGGTCTCCTCCGCCGAGGACACCAGCGTCACGTCGTCACCCATGACCAGCTGGATCACGCCGGTGAGCAGCGGGTAGTGGGTGCAGCCGAGCACCACGGTGTCCACCCCCGCCTCCTTCAACGGCTCCAGGTAGGTCTCCGCCAGGCCCAGCAGCTGGCGTCCGGAGGTGATGCCGCGCTCGATGAAGGGCACGAACTGGGGGCACGCCTGGGCGACGACCTCCACGCCCGGGCTCGCGGCGAAGAGGTCCTGGTAGGCCCCCGAGGTGACCGTCGCCCGGGTCCCGATGACCCCGACGCGGTTGTTGCGCGTCACCGACACCGCGCGGCGCACCGCCGGCAGGATCACCTCGACCACCGGCACCGGGTAGCGCTCGCGTGCGTCGCGCAGGAAGGCGGCGGAGGCGGAGTTGCAGGCCACCACGATCATCTTGCAGCCGCGCTCCACGAGCTGGTCGGCGATGCTGGTGGCCAGGGAGCGCACCCTGGCCAACGGCTTGTCGCCGTAGGGGGAGTTCGCGGTGTCGCCGATGTAGATCACCGACTCGCCGGGCAGCTGGTCGATGATGGAGCGGGCCACGGTGAGCCCGCCGACCCCGGAGTCGAAGATGCCGATGGGTGCTGACGCGGTCGGTGCTGCGGGGGTGAGGTCGTCCATGCCCTCCGAGTCTAGGCCCGCGCTCCCCTACGCGGTGCCCCAGGTGCACTAGGAGCCCTTGGCCGCCTTGAGCGCCTTGTCCTGCTCGCGCTGCTTGATCGCCGGACGCCCCGCACCCCAGGCCGCCACGGCACCGCCGACGCCGCCGAACAGGTGCCCCTGCCAGCTGACCCCGGGCTGGTTGGGCAGGATGCCCCAGAACAGTCCGGCGTAGAGGATGATGACCAGCACACCGAGCAGGATCTCGGGGACGGCCCGGGTGAAGATGCCGCGCACGGCGAGGAACACCGCCCACCCGTAGATCAGGATCGACGCCCCGACGTGCACCATGTTCTCCCCGCCGAGGAAGAACACGCCCACCCCGGCCACCAACGTGGTCACCACGGTCGACGCCCACACCGCCTTCTGCCCGGACAGTGCGACGAGGAACAGCAGCACCGCCACCGCCGGGGTGTTGGCCAGCAGGTGGGAGAAGCTGGTGTGGATGAACGGGGCGGGCAGGATCCCCCAGATCCGCGAGAAGTCGAGCGGGTGGATACCCCACGACACCAGCCGGTTGCCGGACGCCCAGTTCACCACCTGCACCGCCCACAGCACCGCCAGGAACACCAGGGTGGTGACCAGCGCCTGGCCGACCCGCCCGCGGTCGCGGAAGCGCGTCCGACCCGTATCGTTCGTACTGCTCTGGGTTACGTCTGATCCGCTCATGGTTCTCCTCAGGGTGTGTGGGGTCTGCCGGGTCAGTTCATCACGTCGCGCCAGGACGGCACGTCGAATGCGGTCTCGGCGGCCAGGACTGCCTCCACGACCGCCCGTTCGGTCACCGTCGCCGCCGCGGCGCACAGCGCCGCCAGGTCGGTGGTCGCCACACCGCCACGTGCGCCGGACGGTGCGAGGGCGAAGAAGGTGTCGCCGTCCATCGGCAGGTGCGAGGGCCGGACGGCGCGGGCCAGGCCGTCGTGCGCGGCCATGGCCAGACGCTCGGCCTGCGCCTTGGTCACCGTCGCGTCGGTGGCGACGACACCGATGGTCGTGTTCATCGGCGAGGGGTCCGGACCGGTCATCTTGGTGCCGTCGACGCCGCGCTCCAGGATGGTGCGCAACCCCGCCGCGGTCGGTTCAGGGACAGGTTCGGGTGTCCGGTTCCCCCACAACGCCCCGGTGGACGGGTCGACGACCGAGCCGACGGCGTTGACGACCAGCCCGACGGCCACCACCGCACGCCCGCCGCCCGGCAGGTCCACCCCGCAGGACGCCTCGCCGAAGCCGCCCTTCAGCGCGCCGGCGGTCGCCGCGCGCCCCGCGCCGACGTTCCCCGCGTCCTGCGTCCTGTCCTGTGAGCCGTCCTGCGAGCAGTCGAGGGCACGCTGCACGGCCCGGCGTCCGGTGTCGGCCGTCGGACGTGACGCGGGGTCGCCGACGGGCAGGTCGAAGATGACCGCCGACGGCACGATCGGCACGATCAGAGACGGGGCGAGGTCGCCGAGCACCTGCAGGCCGATGCCGCGGTCCTCGAGTTCGGCCATGACCCCGCCTGCGGCGTCCAGCCCGAAGGCCGACCCGCCGCACAGCGCGACGGCGTGCACCGCCTCCGCCGAGTTCGACGGGGCCAGCAGGTCGGTCTCCCGGGTACCCGGTCCCCCACCGCGTACGTCGACGGCCCCGACCGCACCTTCGGGGCACACCACCACGCTGACCCCCGAGCTCTGCACCTCGGCGTGGCCGAGGAACAGGCCCGGCACGTCCGGCAGGCCGCCGGTACTCATTCCCCGCTCATTCCTCAGGCACGTCCATCGGCCCCATCAGGGCCGTCAGCAGGCTGTCCTGGTGGTAGCCGAGCCACTCCACGTAGTTCTCCGCCGCGGCGATCTCGTCCGCACCGGCCTGGCCACCGGTCTCGCCGAACTCGTCCAGACGCTTCCTGATCAACTCGATCTGGCCGTTGTGGAAGGCACGGATGTCCGTCAGCGCATTGAGCCACGGCCCGGTCTGCTCGGTGTTCAGGCTCACGTTCACCGACCCGTCCGGGCCGAGCAGTTCGCTGACCAGGCGCAGGTTCGTGAGCTTGCCCTTGATGATGTCGGTCTCGTTGAACTGGCGCGACACCCCCGCCTCGCCGTCGACCTCCTCGTCACCGTCACGGAAGAACGACGGCAGCATCGCCGCGAGCACCGGGTCGTCCGGTGCGTCGGTGTGCCCCGACGGCAGGCCCGTCATCTCCGCCAGCTCGTCCTTCGGCGCCGAACGCGCCCGTCCGATCAGCAGCTCGCCGACGTTGGCGGCGCTGTTGCCGAGCATCTCGCGCTCCACCGGTTCCAGCTCGGTGACGAAACGCACGCCGCGCACCAGGCTCTTCTTCTTCGTCCACGGTTTCATCGCATGCCCTCCATCGTGTGCCGCACTAACCTTCCGAGCGCTGCATCGTGGCCCACAGGCCGGCGGTCTGCAGCTTCTTCACGTCGCCCTCGACCTTGTCGCGCTCCCCGGAACTCACGATGGCCTTGCCCTCGTTGTGCACCTGCATCATCAGCTCGGTCGCCCGCTTGCGGGAGTAGCCCAACACGGTCTGGAAGACGTAGGTCACGTAGCTCATCAGGTTCACCGGATCGTCCCAGCAGATGCACTGCCAGGGGAGGTCCGCCTCGGTGAGGGTGTCGGGAAGCTGCTCTTCCACAGGGGTGACCGCCGGTGCGGCGGGAGCGGCGGGTGAAGTCATGGTGTCCAGACTACCGACTAGGATGGACGACCGTGACCGAGCACACCGATAACCCAGCCGACACAGCAGGCCGGTCGACCGCCCTGCTGACCGACATGTACGAACTGACGATGCTGCAGGCCGCGCTGCGCGACGGCACCGCGCACCGCCGGTGCAGCTTCGAGGTGTTCACCCGGCGGCTGCCGAATGAGCGTCGTTACGGTGTGGTCGCCGGCACCGCGCGTGTGCTGGAGGCCGTGCGCGACTTCCGCTTCACCGAGGAGCAGCTCGCCGGCCTGGACTTCCTCGACGACACCACCCGCGAGTACCTGCGCACCTACCGCTTCACCGGGCAGATCGACGGCTACCGGGAGGGCGAGGTCTACTTCCCGAACTCGCCGATCCTCACCGTGCGCGGCACCTTCGCCGAGACGGTCATCCTGGAGACCGTGATCCTCTCGATCCTCAACTACGACTCCGCCGTCGCCTCCGCCGCCGCGCGCATGGTCACCGCGGCGGAGGGACGTCCGATCATCGAGATGGGTTCGCGGCGCACCCACGAGCAGTCCGCGGTGAGCGCCGCGCGCGCCGCCTACCTCGCCGGCTTCCACTCCACCTCCAACCTGGAGGCCGCCGCGCGCTACGGGCTGCCCGCCGGCGGCACCAGCGCGCACGCGTGGACGCTGCTGCACGTCGACGAGCACGGCCGGCCGGACGAGAAGGCGGCGTTCCGCTCCCAGATCGAGGCCCAGGGCCCCGGCACCACCCTGCTGGTCGACACCTACGACATCACCCAGGGCGTGCGCAACGCCGTGGAGGTCGCCGGCACCGCCCTGGGTGCGGTGCGCATCGACTCCGGTGACCTGGGCGTGCTCGCCCGGCAGGTCCGCACCCAGCTCGACGGGCTCGGCGCCTACGACACCCGCATCGTGGTCTCCTCCGACCTCAACGAGTTCGCCATCGCCGCACTGCGCAGTGAACCGGTGGACACCTACGGGGCGGGCACCTCGGTGGTCACCGGCTCCGGGGCGCCGACCGCGGGCCTGGTGTACAAGTTGACCTCCGTCGACGGGCACCCGGTGGCCAAGCGCAGCAGCCACAAGGCCAGCCACGGCGGGGCCAAGCGGGCCCTGCGCGCCTGCCGCGACACCGGCACCGCCGTCGAGGAGGTCGTGTACCCGCTGGAGGCGGACACCCCGGATCTCGGGATCCTGCACCCGGTGGAGCTCACCGTGCCGATGGTGCGCGACGGACGTCTCGTCGACGACCTGCCCACCCTCGACGAGTCCCGTGACCACCTCGCCCGCCAGCTCGTCTCCCTGCCGTGGGAGGGGCTGGCCCTGTCGCGCGACGAGCCGGCCCTCAGCGTCCGCTTCGTCGATCTATGAGCGGACCTGTGGGTACCAAGGTGAGCACGAAGGGAACCAAGGCAAAAGAGAGGACGACGGGACTGCTCGACCACGTCGTCGGGGAGCTCGGCGGGTCGCGTCGTGACGGGCAACGCCGGATGGCCGCGGCGGTGTCCACGGCGATCTCCTCGCAGCGTCACCTCGCCGTGCAGGCGGGCACCGGCACGGGCAAGTCCCTGGCCTACCTGGTGCCGTCGCTGGAGCACGCCGTCGGCTCGGGCGAGCGGGTGGTGGTCTCCACGGCCACGATCGCGCTGCAGCGCCAGCTCGTCGACCGTGACCTGCCGCGGGTGACCGAGGCACTGAAGGACGAGCTGGGCCGGCGTCCGTCCTTCGCGATCCTCAAGGGCCGCAACAACTACCTGTGCCTCAACCGGATCGGCGGCGGCACCGCGGGTTCAGGTGCCGACGGCGCAGAAGGTACGGAAGCACTCATCGACGAGGCCGAGGTCACCGCCACCGGTTCCCAGGTCGCCCGTCTGCACGAGTGGGCCCAGGAGACCGAGGACGGCGACCGTGACACCCTGCCCCGCGGCGTGTCCGACCGCGCCTGGCGCCAGGTCAGCGTGACCAGCCGCGAATGCGTCGGCGCGACCCGCTGCCCCTTCGGCGACCAGTGCTTCGCCGAGGCCGCCAAGGAGAAGGCCGCCCAGTCCGACGTGGTCGTCACCAACCACGCCCTGCTGGCCATCGACGCCCTGTCCGAACAGTCCGTGCTGCCCAACCACGACACCGTGGTCATCGACGAGGCCCACGAGCTGGAGGGACGCATCACCTCCGTGGCCACCGAGGAACTCTCCGGTGCGGCGGTGGCGATCCTCGCCCGGCGCTGCGAGAAGGTCGGCCCGGACGACTGCGCCGCCGAACTGCTCACCGCCGGCGACACCTGGACCGCCGAGATCGAGGCCGCGGTCACCGCGCACACCGCCCCGGAAGGACGCTGGACGTCCGTGCCGATCACCCTCGTCGAACCCCTGCACGCGCTGCGCGACGCGCTGTGGAAGACGCGCAGCCGGCTGCAGGGCACCGGCGGGGCGTCCGGCTCCCCGGGCAGCGCCGTGAGCGAGGCCGACCAGGAGAAGTCCGCGGAGATCTTCTCCTGCCTCACCGCCTGCGAGGAGATGCACGACACCGTGGTGCGCATCCTCGAGGCGTCCCCCGCCGAGGGCGGGGACGGTAGCGGCGACGCCACCGGCGACGCAGCGTCCGAAACGTCCGAAACCTCCGACGACCTGCTCGGCGAGGACGTCGTCTGGCTCTCCGGCGACCGCAACCGGCGCAGCGTGTACGTCGCCCCGCTCAGCGTGTCCGACCTGCTGCGCGGGCGCCTCTTCGCCGACCAGACCGTGATCCTGACCTCGGCGACCCTCGCCCTCGGCGGACGCTTCACCTCCATGCTCGCGACCTGGGGACTGGCCGCCTCCGCGTGCACCACCCTCGACGTGGGCACCCCCTTCGACCCGGCGACGCACGGCATCCTCTACACCGCCCGCCACCTGCCCCCACCCGGACGCGAAGGCGCCTCACCGGAGTCCATCGACGAACTCGCCCAGCTCGTCTCCGCCGCCGGCGGCAGGACGCTGGGACTGTTCTCCTCCCGCCGCGCCGCGGAGAACGCCGCCGCCGAACTGCGCACCCTCGTGCCCCACGAGATCCTCTGCCAGGGCGACGACTCCCTCAGCGCCCTGATCAAACGCTTCCGCGGCGAGCCCGAGACCTGCCTCTTCGGCACGCTGAGCCTGTGGCAGGGCGTGGACGTGCCGGGGCCCTCGCTGTCGCTGGTGGTCATCGACCGGATCCCGTTCCCTCGTCCCGACGACCCGCTGTCCCAGGCCCGCAAGGAGGCCGTGGACTCCGCCGGACGCAGCGGGTTCATGGAGATCGCCGCCACGCACTCCGCCCTGCTCATGGCCCAGGGCGCCGGACGTCTGCTGCGCGCCGTCGACGACCGGGGTGTGGTGGCCGTGCTCGACCAACGGCTGGTGACGAAGCGCTACGGCTCCTTCCTGCGCTCCTCGATGCCGCCGTTCTGGCAGACGGTGGACGGCGACACCGCGCGCGGCGCGCTGCGCCGGTTGCGCGCCTGACGGCGGGGCGCTTGTCGGCACGGGTATCAGGGGCGGGTGTGGCCGCGCGGGGGATTGTGGCGGGGGTCACCGACGGTCGCGGGTAGGATTGACCGCGACCACAAAAGACACCGGGGCCACGACTACCCCGACCATCCCGCGCAGGAGGACACGCATGCCCGTCACGAGCGACCGTCCCGACGTCACCATCCCCGACGTCGGAATCCACGAGTACCTCTACGGCGACCTGTCCCCCGAGGACGAGGACCGCATCGCCGTCGTCGACCTCGCCGGAGGCACCGAGACGTCCTACGCCACGCTGCGCAGCCACGTCGACTCGGTCGCCGGGTGGCTCTCACGCCACGGTGTCGCCAAGAACGACGTCGTCGCCCTGCACTGCCCGAACTCCGTGGAGTTCATCGTCGCCGCCCACGCCGTGTGGCGTCTCGGCGCGGTGCTGACCCCCGTGCCGCTGCTGGCCTCCCCGCCGAAGGTCGCCGAGCAGCTGCGCGACTCCCACGCCGTCATGCTGCTCACCCTCGCCGGGCTGGGCGACGGCGGTGAGGAGGCCGCCGAGCTCGCCGGGCTGCCCGGTGAGCGGCTCATCCACCTCGACACCTCACGGGGCCTCAACCAGATGCTCGCCGAGCGCAGCACTCCCCCGTCGGTGTCCTTCGACCCGTCGACCCAGCTCGCCGCCCTGCCGTACTCCTCCGGGACGACCGGGCTGCCCAAGGGCGTGCGGCTCACGCACCGCAATCTGGTGGCCAACATGGCCCAGGTCGAGGTCTCGGGCCCGGTCACCCGCGAGGACGTCGTCTTCGGTGTGCTGCCCTTCTTCCACATCTACGGACTGACCACCCTGGCCAACCTCACGCTGCGCCTGCGCGCCCGCCTGCTCACCGTGCCGCGCTTCGAGCTCAACACATTCCTGCGCAACCACCAGAAGCACGGAGTGACCTTCACCTTCATCGCCCCGCCGGTGGCCCTCGCTCTGGCCAAGCACCCCGAGGTCGACAACTACGACCTCTCCGCCCTGCGCGGGGTGCTCTCCGGTGCCGCGAGCCTCGACGGGGAGCTCGCCACCGCGGTGCACGACAGGCTGGGCATCGAGGTGTACCAGGGTTACGGGATCACCGAGTCCAGCCCGGTCACCCACGTCAACCTCGGCGACGGGCTGTCCCCCGGTTCCGTGGGGCGCCCGGTTGCCAACACCGAGCACAAGCTCGTCGACCCGGACACCGGCGAGGAGATCGCGGTGCCGTCAGGGACAGACGGGACAAGCGGTGAACTCAGCGCTGCCGGTGAACTGTGGGTCCGTGGCCCGCAGATCATGGACGGCTACCTCGGTAACCCCGAGGCCACGGCCGACGCCCTGCCCGGCGACGGGTGGCTGCGTACCGGCGACCTCGCCCGACAGGGTGCCTCCGGGGAGGTGTTCATCGTCGACCGGGTCAAGGAGCTGATCAAGTACAAGGGCTACCAGGTCCCGCCTGCCGAGCTCGAGGCCCTGCTGCTCACCCACGAGGCCGTGGCCGACGCCGCGGTGGTCGGTGTGACCGACGCCGACGGCGAGGAGATCCCCAAGGCCTTCGTCGTCGCACAGGACCCGGCCGCCGCCGGTGACGAGCTCGCCGACACCCTCGTCAGCTTCGTCGCCGAGCGCGTGGAGCCCTACAAGAAGCTGCGTGCACTGCAGTTCATCGCCGAGGTCCCGAAGTCCGCGACCGGCAAGATCCTGCGCCGTTCACTGGCCTGACGGTGCCGGGGCACCCCGGTCGAGTGCCACCACGGTGACCGACCCGGGCGCGACCTCGGTGTAGCCGGCGTCGCGCACGACGGCCGCGCTCCCGTCCGCCCCGCTCCCGTCGGACGCACCGGTGTCCTGCGTGCCGGCGCCCCGTTCCCTGCGCTCCGCCTCGGCGCGCACCACCTCGAAGCGTCCGGCGTCGACCTCGCAGACGTGCAGCGGGAACCCGTCCTGCGCCCATCGCCACGCCCGCCCGCGGCCCATGGCCGCGGCCAGCAGCATCGAGCCGTGGGCGACCTGGGCGGCGGCCTTGCCGACCGTCATCGTCAACGAGGCGTCCACGTAGACCACCGGGTGGTCGTCGGCGTCGAGCACGCCCTCGGCGTCCTCGGGCAGGGGCAGGTCAGTGCCCTCGATCTGCAGCCGGTTGATCAACGCCGGTGTCTCGGTGACCGGGCAGGCGGGGAAGGCGCGTACCGATGCAGGACGCTGCGGGTCCCCCACGCTGGCGGTCACACCCGGCAGCGACTGGACGTCCGACCACTTCTTGTTGCGCGCCCGGCGGGCGATCTTGCGGATCCGCGCGCCGTACCAGTTCATCAACGCCTCAGCGAAGGCCGTGTCCTGCCCGGCACGCTCGTCCAGGCAGACGGAGACGCAGGCGATCGCCGCGGCCTCCAGAAGGTCACGACGCTCCGGGCGCGGCTCGTGCGGGAGGTACAGCACCAGCGGCATCGCCTGTACCGTCGACGGGTCGGACGGGTCCTCGCCGTCGGGCCTGTCGCCGTCCTCCCCCAGCACCGTGCGCAGACGGTCGTGTGCGAGCGCGAAGGACACTCAGCCCTCCAGCGGGACGCGGTGGTAGCTGCCGTCCTCGAGGTCGGCGGCGTCGATCTCCTCGCGGTCGATGCCGAGCATGAACAGCACCTCATCGAGGAAGGGGTGGTTCACCGTGGCGTCGGCGACCTCGCGCAGGGCGGGCTTGGCGTTGAAGGCGATGCCCAGCCCGGCGACCGAGAGCATGGCGATGTCGTTCGCGCCGTCGCCCACGGCCACGGTCTGGTGCAGGGCGATGCCGTTGGACCAGGCGAACTCCTTGAGGCTCTCGGCCTTGACCTCACGGTCGATGACCTGGCCGATGACCCGGCCGGTGAGCTTGCCGTCGATGATCTCCAGGGTGTTGGCACGGTAGAAGTCCAGGCCGAGTTCGCGGGCCAGCGGCTCGAGGACCTGGACGAAACCGCCGGAGACCGCCCCGGTACGGAAACCGAGACGCTTGAGGGTGCGCACGGTGGTGCGTGCGCCCGGGGTGAGCTGCACCATCTTCGACACCTCGTCGATGACCGAGGCGTCCAGCCCGGCCAGCGCCTTGACCCGCTCGTGCAGCGACTCGGAGAAGTCCAGCTCCCCGCGCATGGCACGCTCGGTGACGGCGGCGACCTCCTCCTCGCGTCCGGCGTGGGCGGCGAGCATCTCGATGACCTCCTGCTGGATCAGCGTGGAGTCCACGTCGAAGCAGATCAGCCGGGGGGCGCGTCGGGTCAGGCCGGCGCGCTGGATGGCGATGTCCACGCCGGTGGCGTGCGAGACGGCGGCGAGGGCCTGGCGCAGTTCCGCACTGCCGCCCGGGGCGGGGTCGGCGGCGGTGACCTTGAGTTCCAGCCCGGTGACGGGGTAGTCGGCGATGCCGCGGATGCGGTCGATGTTGGCCCCGTGGTCGACGAGGGTCTGGCCGATGGCGGAGATGTGCTCGGCGGTGACGGGGTTACCCAGCACGATGACGGCGTGGGTGGAGCGTGCACGGCTGCCCTCGAGCTCGTCGTCGACGTCGAGGGTGACGGTCATCGCCCGGCTGGAGAGTTCGTCGGTGAGTTCCTGGCGCATGGCCTCGGTGCTGCCGGCGACGACGCCGATGTAGGCGGCGAGGTTGAGTGTGCCGCGGAAGTTCGCCTGTTCGACGTCGAGCAGTTGCACGTCGTGGTCGGCGAGGATGCGGAAGAAGTCGGCGGAGACGCCGGGGGCGTCCGGTCCGGTGACGGTGACGACGCCGGGTGAGAGCCCGGGTGCGAGGCTGACGGTCAGGTGACGGGAGGAAGTCTGCTGGTCCACGGGGCTCATTCTGTCATGGTTTCCCTGACACACGAACAGCCGCACCCCGCGTAGTCGGGGTGCGGCTGTCTCTGTGGTGACTGTGGTGGCGGCGTGGTGGTGCCGCGCCTGCGGTGGGCCCTAGAAGTGGCGTCCCACGTGCGCTTCCTCGCGGGCCGTCTTCACCATGTGCGGGTAGTGCAGCTCGAAGGCCGGACGCTCCGAACGGATCTTCGGCATGGAGTTGAAGTTGTGGCGCGGCGGCGGGCAGGAGGTCGCCCACTCCAGGGAGTTGCCGTAGCCCCAGGGGTCGTCCACGGTGACGATCTCACCGTAGCGCCAGGACTTGAACACGTTCCACACGAACGGCAGGACGGACAGGCCCAGGATCAGTGCACCGATGGTGGACACCTGGTTGAGCAGCGTGAAGCCGTCCTGGTCGAGGTAGTCGGCGTAACGACGCGGCATGCCCATGTTGCCCAGCCAGTGCTGCACCAGGAAGGTCATGTGGAAGCCGATGAAGGTCAACCAGAAGTGGATCTTGCCCAGGCGCTCGTCGAGCATGCGGCCGGTGATCTTCGGGAACCAGAAGTAGACGCCGGCGAAGGAGCCGAAGGCGACGGTTCCGTAGAGCACGTAGTGGAAGTGCGCGACCACGAAGTAGGAGTCGGTGAGCTGGAAGTCCAGCGCCGGCGACGCCAGCATCACACCGGTCAGACCACCGAACAGGAAGGTGGCGAAGAAGCCGATCGCGAAGACCATCGGGGTCTCGAAGGAGATCCGGCCCTTCCACATCGTGCCCAGCCAGTTGAAGAACTTCATGCCGGTCGGCACGGCGATCAGGAACGTCATGAAGCTGAAGAACGGCAGCAGCACGGCACCGGTGACGAACATGTGGTGCGCCCACACGGCCAGGGACAGCGCGGCGATCGACAGGGTGGCGAAGATCAGGCCCACGTAGCCGAACATCGGCTTACGGGAGAACACCGGGAAGATCTCCGAGATGATGCCGAAGAACGGCAGGGCCAGGACGTAGACCTCGGGGTGGCCGAAGAACCAGAACAGGTGCTGCCACAGGATGGCGCCACCGTTGGCCGGGTCGTAGATGTGGCCACCGAGGATCCGGTCGTAGAGCACGCCGAGGGCCGCGGCGGTCAGCAGCGGGAAGATCAGCAGTGCCAGCAGCGAGGTCACCAGGATGTTCCAGGTGAAGATCGGCATGCGGAACATCGTCATGCCCGGTGCGCGCAGGCACAGGATGGTGGTGATCATGTTGATAGCGGCGGCGATACTGCCGACACCACCGACACCGACACCGACGACCCACAGGTGCGAGCCCACACCCGGGGAGTGGATGGCGTCCGCCAGCGGCATGTACATCGTCCAGCCGAAGTCGGCGGCACCGCCGGGGGTCAGGAACCCGGTCAGCATGATGATGCCGCCCCAGGTCGTCAGCCAGAAGCCGAGTGCGTTGAGTCGCGGGAAGGCGACGTCGGGCGCACCGATCTGCAGCGGCATAATGTAGTTGGCGAAACCCCAGACGATCGGGGTGCCGAACAGCAGCAGCATGATCGTTCCGTGCATCGTGAACAGCTGGTTGAACTGCTCGTTCGACAGGAACTGCAGGCCCGGATGGAACAGTTCCACGCGGATCAGCAGGGCCATGAGGCCACCGATCGCGAAGAACGTGAAGGCCGTGATCATGTACATGATGCCGAGCTGTTTGTGGTCAGTCGTGGTCAGCATGGTCCATGCATGACCACCCTTCTTCGACTTCCCACCCTGAGGAGCAGGCCGAGCTGGGGAGACCGGTTGGTCTTCCCTGGGCGCTACTGCGGTCATTCAATCCTCCTGACTACGCGGTGCCGTTCGTCGGGACGACACCCAGTGAATGAGCTGCACAGCGAGGACCCGGTGTCGTTGAACGTCACCCGTCACGGGGCCACCCGCACAGACTGGGGACAATACTAATCCCTCGGCCCCGGCTTTAATAGCCGGAGCCCCCCACCTGCCCCAAATGACACGATCGGGGGTGCACGAACCCCTGCACTCCCCCACCGTCCGAGGCGCCGCGCACCCGTCGGGAACCCACCCCCGCATCACCATGCCCCGCGCTGGAAACAGTCGGAAATGGTCGGAAATGGTCACTGACAGGCCCGTGACCGACGCGGTGCGTCCTGCTCGGAGGTCAGGACGCCGCACGGCGCCGCACCGCCGGAGAGCCGACGCAGCGTCCCGCAAGACGATCCTTTCAGGACGCTATGGCGTTCCTGAGACGCAAATGCCCCGCCATGTCCCCTCGCGGGGACGACAGGCGGGGCGGGCGAACCTGGCGCAGCTGGCTCAGAGCTCCGAGCTCAGAAATCCCAGTCGTCGTCGTTGGTGTTCTCGGCTGTGCCGATCACGTAGCTGGAACCCGAACCGGAGAAGAAGTCGTGGTTCTCGTCGCCGCCGGGGTTCAGCGAGGACAGGATCGACGGGGAGACGTTCGTCTCGTCGGTCGGGAACAGCCCCTCGTAACCGAGGTTGTTCAGCGCCTTGTTGGCGTTGTAGCGCAGGAAACGCTTCACGTCCTCGGTCCAGCCGAGGTCGTCGTAGATGTCCTCGGTGTACTGCGACTCGTTGTCGTAGAGCTCGAAGACCAGGTCGAAGGTGTGCTCCTTGAGCTCCTGGCGACGCTGCTCGGACACCTTCTCCAGCCCGCGCTGGTACTTGTAGCCGATGTAGTAGCCATGCACCGCCTCGTCGCGGATGATCAGGCGGATCAGGTCCGCGGTGTTCGTCAGCTTCGCGTGCGAGGACCAGTACATCGGCAGGTAGAAGCCCGAGTAGAAGAGGAAGGACTCCAGCAGCGTGGAGGCGATCTTCTTCTTCAGCGGGTCGTCGCCCCGGTAGAAGTTCAGGATGATGTCGGCCTTGTCCTGGAGGTTCTTGTTCTCCTCGGACCAGCGGAAGGCGTCGTTGATCTCCGGGGTGGAGGACAAGGTCGTGAAGATCGACGAGTAGGACTTGGCGTGCACCGATTCCATGAAGGCGATGTTGGTGTACACCGCCTCCTCGTGCGGGGTGATGGCGTCCGGGATCAGGCTGGTCGCGCCCACGGTGCCCTGGATCGTGTCCAGCATCGTCAGACCCGTGAAGACACGCATGGTGGCCTGCTTCTCGGTCTCGGTGAGCGTGCCCCAGCTCTGGATGTCGTTCGACAGCGGCACCTTCTCCGGCAGCCAGAAGTTGCCCGTCAACCGGTCCCACACCTCGAGGTCCTTGTCGTCCGGGATGGTGTTCCAGTTGATGGCGGTGACCGGACCCCCCTCACTGTGGTGGACGGGCGAGTGCGGCTGCCGGGACGTGGTCATGTACCTCTCCTGAAGGGCAAGTGATGATGCGTGAAGCGCCACGCCGGACGACGCGAACGGCGGGCGCAAGTCACCGCCATCCTAGCCGTCCGCGACCGCCCCTGCTAACCCGTCCGCCGGACGCCGCCGTCGGCGGCGTTCCCCGGCCGGCGTCCGGCGCATCGGAGCGAAGTCACCCCCCACTATAGGGTAATTTGACCGAGGCCACACTAACCCCAGAAACCTCGTGATACGAGGCTCCGATTCGCCGACGTTCGCACGAAAAGGCGCGGACCTGCGGAAACACCCTTTACCCCTAAGCGGTGCAGGCAAGGCATAATTAGGGCAGACATGCCTTTTCACCTGCACCGATAGGCCGTTGGTTAGCCTGAACTGGCTAGAGAAAGGTTTTACCGATCAGTACCGTTACCGCCATGAGCATCAACGAGAAGTTCCAGGAAGCCGTCAACAAGCAGGTCGTCGCCGAGCACCAGGCCGCCCTCATCTACACCCAGCTGTCCTACGAGATGGACCGCCTCTCCTTCCTCGGCATGCGCGACTGGTTCCGCGCCCAGGCCGACGAGGAGCGCGAGCACGCCGCGAAGTTCGCCGAGCACCTGCTCGACCGCGACGCCCGCGTCGACCTCACCGACATCGAGCTGCCCTCCCTGAAGATCGCCACCCCGCTGGACGCCTTCGAGGCCTCCCTCGCCCACGAGCAGAAGGTCTCCGAGCTGATCCGCGACCTCGCCCGCACCGCGGACGAGACCGGCGACATCGACTCCCGCCAGCTGATCAACTTCTTCCTGGCCGAGCAGATCGAGGAGGAGTCCTCCGTCAACGACATCATCGACTGGATCAAGACCGTCGGCAACGACGGCTCCGGCCTGCTGCGCATCGACGCCAAGCTCGGTGCCCGCGACGGCGAGTAGGCACTCCCCCGCCGCACCGGCCTGCGCCGGCGTGCACCAGCACAGCTGACACGACCACCCTGGGTCGGTTCTGAACGAACAGAACCGACCAAGGGTGGTCGTTTTGCGTCTGCAGGAGGGGCGGCGCGGGTCCGGTGGGGCAAACCCCGCGTCGCGTGCCGGATCCGGTCTCCGCGTGCCGCGGAGCGGGCGGATCCGGCACGTGGCGCGGGGTCAACTCGTTCCCGACCCGGCGCTCCGAGCGCCGAACCAGGCAGCCTTAGAGCATGCAGCTCACGCAGCCCTCGACCTCGGTGCCGGCCATGGCCGTCTGACGCAGGCGGATGTAGTACAGGGTCTTGATGCCCTTGCGCCACGCGTAGATCTGCGCCTTGTTGATGTCACGGGTGGTGACCGAGTCCTTGAAGAACAGCGTCAACGACAGCCCCTGGTCCACGTAGCGCGTCGCCACCGCGTAGGTGTCGATGATCTTCTCGTAGCCGATCTCGTAGGCGTCCTCGAAGTAGTCG
>NZ_JBQSYJ010000019.1:0-42085 GCF_052379185.1 Corynebacterium sp. AOP12-C2-36
CCCTTAACCCTGGTGTTCAGGGAAGATCACGGAACGAGTGTCGCCCTTCGTGCCGATCAGTCGTTGGCGTCACGGCACCGTCGGCCCCGGTCTACCCGACCGGGGCGTCCTCCCGGTGGTGTGGCAACCACCGGAACACCCAGGGGGCGGCGAGGATCGCCACCGCGAGCACAAGCGTCGCGGCGCCCAGGCCCAGCGTCCAGCCGGCGATCACCGCGATGGGTGCGATGATCGTCATGCCGATCTCGAAGGGGGCGAAGCCCACGTAGGCCACGCCGTACTCGGACATCGTGCCGGACTTCAGCTTCGGGTCCACGATCTTCAGCAGGGCGATACCGGTCGCCACCGCCGCGGTCGCCCAGCCCCAGCCGAAGAGGCCACGTTCCACCCAGTTCTCACCGAAGAACGTCGGTGCCATGATGCAGCAGAAGAAGATGCAGAAGATCACGCCCAGCACGAACAGCACCACCAGCGGGATCCAGTAGTCCGCGATGGCGGCCGGGACGATCGAGGCGATGCCGAAGGCGATCAGGTAGTCGGTGGACGCCCCGGAGATCGACGACACCGTGTCGCGGTCCAGGTAGTCCGGCGTGCGGAACACCCGCAGCAGCAGCTTGCCGATGATCCCGATCACGAAGGACATCGCGAACAGCGGGATCGACACGTCCGGGAACACGCTCGTGATCCCCTGGTTGACCAGGTAGGCGACCATCACGGTGAGCGCCAGGATACCGACGTGCAGCGCCAGCGGCTCCACCGACGACGGGTTCGTGGTCGCCCGGCCGATGGAGGGACGCTCACTGACCTTGTCGATGTAGCCGGAGCGCAGGTCCCACGGCAGCTTCGCGGGAAGCTCCGTGGTCTTGCCCTTGCGGATGCCCCAGGACGCGAAGATGATGCCGCCGACGATCGCCGCCAACGTGCCCACCGTCGCCGAGGTGAAGCCCAGCGAGCTGGCGCCGGCGGCACCGGCGGCCTCCAGGGAGGAGCCGACGGCGGCCGCGGTGCCGAAACCGCCGACGAAGCCGACGGGCAGCATCATGCCGAACCAGTCCTCCGTGCCCCACACGGGCTGGAAGAGCAGGACGCCGAGCAGGATGAACACACCCCACTGCGCCAGGAACATGCCCGTGGAGAACGACCACATCGTCCTGGCCCCGGTGCGCACCGAACGGTCGAACTGCATCGAGTACGGCATCGCCGCGAAGACCACGGCGATGAGAAGGGTGGTGTAGTCGCCCATCGCGTCCGACAGGCCGATCAGGCCCAGGATCTGCGGGCCGAGGACCAGCCCCAGCAGGCCGGCGATGATCGGGCTGGGCAGCAGCAGTGACCGGAAGACCGGGACACGGCGGCGCAGCATGCTGCCGATGACGATCAACAGGGATATCCAGCCGACGTCGGTCAGCATGGTGAAAGGGGTGTACTCCACATGGCCTCCTGGAGGGGGTCGGGACCGGGATGTTTTCCGGAGTCGGTCCTATGGCAGAAAGCCTGCCGTCCCCCGTAGGTGTGGGGGACGGCAGGCGGAACTCGCACACCCTATCCTGTGGCGTGGCCCATAAGCGACACGGCAGGTCGCGACGCGGGGGCGGCGGGGGCGGCAGAGGCAGATGGTGGCGATGGGGTCACAGGTTCAAATACTGTCAGTCCATCCCGCACCCACCGCCACACTCACCGCCGCACCCAGTCCCTCAGGCCCGGAACACCCCGGGCCCGTGCCGCCAGCGGTAGTACGCCAGGCAGGCCAGCGTGAAGGGAACACCGAAGTACAGCGACGCACGCTGCGACGGGTCGAAACCCACCCCGATCAGCGAGGCGACCAACAGCACCAGCGCGGCGACGGGCACCCAGGGGAACAGCGGCGAGTGGTAGGCCAGGTCCTCGACCAGCCCTCCCGTGGCGGTGTAGCGGCGGCGGAAGGCGATCTGGGAGGCGGCGATGGCGATCCACACCGCCACCACCGCGAAGCCGGCCACGGAGACCAACGCCAGGAACAGTGAACCGGGTGCCACCACGCTGGACAGCAGCGAGGCCAGCCCGCCGAGCATGGACACGCACAGCGCGAGCATCGGGATCCCGCGCCGCGTGGTGCGTGCCAACGCCGCCGGTGCCTGCCCCTCGGAGGCCAGCGAGTGCAGCATGCGGGTGCAGGAGAACAGTCCTGAGTTGCCGGCGGACAGCAGCGCGGTGATGATCACGAAGTTCATCACGTCGGCCATGTGCGGCAGGCCGACGACGTCGAAGACGGTCACGAACGGGCTCTCGTCCAGCCCGGCGGTGGAGTAGGGGATGATCGCGGCGATCACGGCGATCGCGCCGATGAAGAACACCGTCAGGCGGAACACCGCGGTGCGGATCGCCTTCGGGATCGTCTTCTCCGGGTCCTTGGTCTCACCGGCGGCGACACCGATGAGCTCGGTGCCGGAGAATGCGTAGAACACCGCCAGGGTGGTGATCAGGATGCCGCCGATGCCGGTGGGCAGCAGCCCGTCGGGGGTGTTGAAGTTGCCGAGCCCGATCGCCCCGTCCGACAGCGGGTTGATGCCGATGATGGAGGCCGCGCCGACCACGATCAGCGCCACCACGGCGATGACCTTGATCAGGGACAACCAGAACTCGGACTCGCCGAAGACCTTCGAGGACACCGCGTTGAGGGCGAACAGTACGGCGGCGAACACCGCGCACCAGACCCACACCGGGACGTCCGGGAACCAGCGTTGCATCAGGATGCCGATGGCGGTGAACTCGCTGCCCAGGGCCACGGCCCAGCACAGCCAGTACAGCCAGGCGGTGGTGAAACCCCAGGCGGGGCCGAGGTTCCGGGTGGCGTACACGTGGAATCCGCCGGAGACGGGGTACACCACGGCCAGCTCGCCGAGGCACGTCATCACCAGCCAGGCGACCAGCGCGCCGATGCCGTAGGCGATCACCGCGCCCAGCGGTCCCGCCTGGGAGATGGTGTAGCCGGAGGACACGAAGAGCCCGGAGCCGATCACACCGCCGAGTGCGATCATGACCAGGTGGCGCGAGGCCATGGTGCGTTGCAGCCCGGTGTTCGAAGTTTCCGGGGGTTCGGATCTGTCCGGGGCGTCCGAGGAGACTGTCATGGCTGACACTCTACGGTCCGGTCTACAGTGGACCGGATGACAGACCCCTTTCTTCCTCGAATGATTCTCGACGGTGGCCTCGGCACCCGCCTGGCCGACCGTGGCAACGACGTCACCGGTTCGTTGTGGTCGGCGCAGATCCTGCGCGACGACCCGGCGGAGGTCACCGCCGCCCACCGTGACTTCTTCGACGCGGGTGCCGACATCGCCACGACCTGCTCCTACGAGGTCACCGTCGACGGTCTCGTCGCCGCCGGTGTCTACGCCTCCGAGGCGCCGGACGTCGCGGAGTCGCTGCTGCGCCGCAGCGTCCTGCTTGCCCAAAAAAGTTCGCAGGACGCAGCGGGCGACGTGCTCGTCGCCGCGTCCGTCGGCCCCTACGGCGCGGGCCCGGGGCAGGGCACGGAGTACGACGGGGACTACGGGTTGAGCACCGCCGAGCTGGCGGCCTGGCACCGGCGTCGCATCGAGATCCTCGCCGACACTCCGGCGGACGTCCTGTTGGCGGAGACAGTCCCGTCGATCCGCGAGGTCGAGGCGCTGGCAGGGGAACTCGACCGGGTGGGGCGTCCGGCTCTGCTCAGCGTGACGGTCGCCGCCGGGCGCGACGGGGTGCTCAGCGACGGCACGGATCTGGCGGAGGTCGCCGCCGTGGCGTCCGGTTCCTCGGCGATCCGCGCGGTCGGGGTGAACTGCGGGTCGGCGGGGGACGTGCTGGCCGGCGTGCGCCGGCTCGCCGAGTTCACCGACCTGCCGCTGATCGCCTACCCCAACAGCGGTGAGACCTGGGACCACGTGAACCGGGTGTGGGTGCCGCGCAGCAGTGAGGGCCCGGGCCTGCTGGAGAGCGTGCCCGACCTGTTGGACGCCGGGGTGCACGTCATCGGCGGCTGCTGCCGGGTAACCCCGCGCGAGATCACGGCGCTACGCGAGCTCGTGTCCGCTCACTGAACTCCCACTGACCGGAGCGGGAATCCTCCGACACATCAATAGCCCTACCGTGGTGCAATAGACGCTTATGGTGAACGTGTAACCTGGCTCTCCATGTATGATTCACCAGCTTATTTGGTTGGGGTTCTGGCGGTGTCGATCGTCCTGCTGATCTTCCTGATCAACTGGCGCACGAAACTCCACCCGTTCCTCGCGCTGTCCGTCGTGTCCTTCTTCGCCGCCGTCGCCGCTGGGCTGCCGCTCGCCGACATCCCGGAGACCCTCATCGACGGTGCCGGGGGAACCCTCGGCGAGACCGGCCTCGTCGTCTTCCTCGGCGCGATGCTCGGCCGCCTGCTCGCCGACTCCGGCGCGGTCGGACGCATCGCCGACCTCGTCGTGGAGCACAGCTCGCCGCGCACCGCACCCTGGGTGATGACCGGCGTGGCCTTCCTCATCGGTATCCCGATGTTCTTCGAGGTCGGCCTGGTCGTGCTCATGCCGGTGATCTACGGCGTCGCCCTGCGTCTCGACGTGGCCGCGGGCCGTCCGAAGACCTGGTACCTCAAGATCCTCATCCCCGCGATCGCGGCGCTGAGCTGCCTGCACGGCATGCTGCCGCCGCACCCCGGCCCGACGATCGCCGTCAACGGGCTGGACGCCAACATCGGCCTGACCATCGGCCTGGGCCTGCTGTGCGCGGTGCCCGCCGTGATCCTCTCCGGGCCGGTCTACGGTCACTTCATCGCCCCGCGCATCTCCCTGGAGCCCGACGAGAAGCTGGTGCGCCAGTACACCGGCACCACACCGGCGCAGCTGGAGGCCGACACCGCGGCGCCCACCGCGGGCGGCACCGGTGCCGCAGCGTCCGGCCCGGACGGCGCGGACGACTCGGACGGCGCGGTGGCCACGGAGCCGCGCCGCGGCGAGGAGTCCGGCAACGTGCTGCGTCCTGTGCCCACGTGGCTGGCGTTCGTGTGCGTGCTGGTGCCGGTGGTGCTCATGCTCTTCGAGACGGTGGTGGACCTGGTCGCCCCGGACTCGGCGCTGAAGACCCCCGCCGCACTGCTCGGCGAGCCGGTCATCGCCATGTTCATCGGCGTGCTCTTCGCCGGGGTGGTGCTGTCCGCGGCATCGAAGATGAGCGGTGCGGACGTGAAGAAGTCCTTCGGCAACTCTCTCGGCTCGGTCGCCGGTGTGGCGCTGATCATCGCCGGCGGCGGCATGTTCAACTCGGTGCTCAAGACCTCCGACATGAACGACGCCATCGTCGACGTCGTCTCCGGCATCGACATGAACCTCATCGTGCTGGGCTGGCTGATCGGGCTGATCCTGTCGTTCTGCACCGGTTCGGCGACGGTCGGCATCGTCAGCGCCACGGGCATCCTCGCCCCGCTGGTGGTGGGCATGCCGTCGGCGTACGTGTCCCTGGTGGTCATCGCCATCGGTTCGGGTTCGGTGGGTCTGAACTGGATCAACCACGCCGGATTCTGGTTCGTCAAGGAGTCCTTCGGCATGACGCTGGGCCAGGCCACCAAGACGCACATGACGGTGCAGACCCTGGTCTCCGTCTTCGGTCTGCTCATGGCGCTGCTGATCTCGGTGTTCGTGTAGATCTTCGTGTAGAAGGGGAGCCATGAGCACCCCCATCAGTGCCCCCGTCCGTACCGCCGTGATCGGCTTCGGCCTGTCCGGACGTATCTTCCACGCCCCGTTCATCGCCGCCGACCCCGCCTTCGAGCTGCGCGCGGTGGTCACCACCGACGGTGCGCGCCGCGCGGCCGTGCGCGAGGAGTACCCGGACGCCGAACTGCTGGACTCCGCCCAGGACGTCTTCGCCCGCGCCGACGCCTTCGACCTGGTCGTCATCGGTACGCCCGGGGACTCGCACGAGGCCCTGGCGTCCGGGGCGCTGGACGCCGGGCTGCACGTACTGCTCGACAAGCCCTTCGTGCTCACCGCCGCGGCCGGGCGCGCGCTGATCGCGAAGGCGCGGGACGCCGGGCGCGGGGAAGGACGCTGCCTCACCGTGTTCCAGAACCGGCGGTGGGACGGTGACTTCCGCACCGTGCGTTCCCTCGTCGAGGCCGGGGAGTTTGGGCAGGTCACACGGTTCGAGTCGCGTTTCGAGAAGTTCGAGCCCACCCCGGGTGAGTCCTGGCGCTACTCCGGTCGGCCCGTCGACGGCGCCGGGGTGCTCTTCGACCTGGGGTCGCACGTGATCGACCAGGCGTTGCAGCTCTTCGGGCCGGTGGATCTGGACTCGGCGCCGGACTCGATGCACGTGGAGATCGACCGGCGTCGGCCGGGCACCAGCGCCGACGACGACGTCTTCCTCGCCCTGCACCACACCTCCGGGGTGCGCTCGCACCTGTGGATGAGCGCGGTGCGTCCGAACCCGGGCCCGCGTTTCCAGGTCGTGGGCTCTGCTGCCGGCTACACCAGCTGGGGGCTCGACGGTCAGGAACAGGCGTTGAAGGACGGCCTGCGTCCCGGCGACGCGGGCTTCGGCGTGACCCCGCCGGAGTCGTGGGGGACTGTGTCCGGCGAGGCCGCGCCGCGCACGGTGGAGACGCTGGACGGTGACTACGCCGCCTTTTACCGGGAGCTCGCCGTAGCGATCCGTGGGGAGGGGCCCGTGCCGGTCGACCCGGCGGGCAGCGTGGCGGTGCTCGAGGTCATCGAGCGGGCGCTGGCGGTGGGGTGGCCGGAGTAGGGTTTCCGTCTCAATGTCTTAGAATTACCTCATGCTTTTCTTCCGTACCTTCAGTCCCTTCAGTCCTATCCATAACTCCGGCCCCTCCCGTACCGCAGCCAGGATGGGTGTGGCCCTGGTCGGTGCGCTGGGGATGGCGCTGGGGGCGGCGGGGACCGGGGTGGCGTACGCCCAGTCATCCCTGCCCTCTCTTCCGTCGGGCAGCTCGGCGGACCGGTGCGTCGTCGCGATCGACCCGGGGCACAACGGCACCCGCACCGAGGACTTCGACCCGGTCACCGGCGTGCGCATGATCGACTACCCCAACGAGCAGGAGGACGTCGACGCGATGGACATCGCCCGCGCCGTCGAGTCGCGCTTGGTGCTGGCAGGCGTGGATAGCGTCCTGCTCAAGGAGTCGGTGGACGACGACGTGACCTACCGCGAGCGGGTCGACCGCGCGTCGGACGCCGGGGCTTTCGTGGGGGTGTCGGTGCACACCACACCCGGCGGGGCGAACTCGGCGATCTTCCCGCAGCGTCAGGGTGGTCAGCGCACCGGCACCGGGCAGGACGGACAGTCCGCCACGGTGACCTTCGACAACCCGGCGGTGGCGCAGGAGTCGCAGCGGATGTCCGGGGTGGTGGCCGGTGCGCGATCGCTGCTGGAGGGCACGCAGGTGTCTGTGCACGACAACTCTTTTAATGGACGCGACCCGCTGTGGGAGGGCGACATCCCGGTGATCTCCCTGATCGCCGACACCCCCTGGGTCTACAGTGAGTTCGGCAGCGCCACTGGCGGGGGAGCGCACGGGATCACGGACGCGGAGAAGGCGCGCTATATCAACGGGTTGTCTGCCGGGCTGGTCGCCGCGGCGGCGACCACACCGTCCTGTGGTGTGCTGGGGAGCTGACGGGAGACTAGCTGGAGCTCAGGCCAGGCACAGCTTCTGTGTTCCGCGACGCCCCTCGAGAGGCGCTGTGATCTGCCGTTCAGGGGTCATAAATCCAACTATTTCTGGAGTTATATCCTTACGGCGGAGCGCCCCGGAAGTGGCTAATCTCGGGGGTGTCGCGGGGCCGTCAACCCGGTGGTCCCACACCCTCCCGGAAGGACTGGACCGCACCATGAGAGCAGCACGTTTCTACGACCGTGGCGACATCAGGGTCGAGGACATCGACCAGCAGCCGCTGGAGCCCGGCACCGCCCGCATCGACGTGGCCTGGTGCGGCATTTGCGGCACCGACCTGCACGAGTACCTCGACGGCCCGATCTTCTGTCCGGCCTGCGGCAAGCCGCACCCGATCTCCGGGGAGGACGCTCCCGTCACCCTCGGCCACGAGTTCTCCGGCGTGGTCAGCGAGGTCGGCGAGGGCATCGACGACCTGAAGGTCGGCGACCACGTGGTCGTGGAGCCCTACATCATCGCCGACGGCGTGGACACCGGCCCCGAGTCCACCACCTACCACCTCTCCGAGAACATGAACTTCATCGGCCTCGCCGGCCGTGGTGGTGGACTCTCGGAGAACGTGGTCGTGCGTCGCCGCTGGATCCACAAGATCTCCGAGTCCATCCCGCTGGACCAGGCTGCGCTGATCGAGCCGCTGACAGTGGGCTACCACGCCGTGGAGCGTTCGGGCCTGCTGGCCACCGACGCCAAGGGCAAGACCGCCCTGATCGGCGGCGCCGGCCCCATCGGCCTGCTCACCGCCGCGGTGCTCAAGGCCATCGGTGCCCGGGTCATCATGTCGGAGCTCTCCGAGCTGCGCCGGCAGAAGGCACTGGACTCCGGGGTGGCGGACGTCGTCCTGAACCCAGCCGAGGTCAACGTCGTCGACGAGGTCAACGGGCTGACCGACGGGGTCGGCGCGGACGTCGCCTTCGAGTGCACCTCGGTGCAGGTCGTGCTCGACACGCTGATGGACGCCCTGCGTCCCACCGGTGTGCTCGTCGTGGTGTCGATCTGGGGCCACAAGTCCGACTTCGACATGCACAAGCTGGTCATGAAGGAGCTCGACGTGCGCGGCACCATCGGCTACGTCAACTCCCACCCGTCCACGATCGAGCTGGTGGAGTCCGGCAAGATCGACCTCGCCCCGTTCATCACCGGCAAGATCGGCCTGGAGGGCCTGGTCGACGAGGGCTTCGACACGCTGATCAACCGCAACGAGACCGCGGTGAAGATCCTCGTCTCCCCCTCCGGTAACGGACTAGACTGACTGGTCTAGTGTGGTGGGTGGACGACGTTCCACCCACCACGAGGAGACCAGCATGACCAGCGCCACCAGCGCCACAGGCAGCACCACCCGCCGCGTCCTACGCGCAGCCGGGGCGACGACCGTCGCCGCCGCGCTCGCGATGGGCGCGGCGTCCTGCGCATCCGGCGCAAACGACGCGCAGGACGGGACGATCCGCGTCGGGACGTCCCCGGGGCCCTACAGCGAACTCTTCCGCGAGGGCGTGGTGCCGATCCTCGAGGACGAGGGCTACGAGGTCACCTTCGACGACTTCTCCGAACTGCAGCAGGCCGACGTCGCACTGCAGGAGGGCAGCGTGGACCTCAACGTCGACCAGCACACCGCCTACATGGAGAACTTCAACAACGAGTCCGGGGCGGACCTGGCGGCGATCACGCCGATCCCCACGGTGCCGGCGGGCCTGTACTCCTCGCGCCACGACAACCTCGACGCCGCCGCCGACGGGCAGTCCGTGAGCATCCCCGAGGACCCGTCGAACGCCTCGCGCGCCTACCGCATCCTCGGCCAGGCCGGCTGGCTCACCTTCGCCGACGACGCCGACGAGACCAACCTCACCGCCGCCGACATCACCGGCAACCCCCACGACCTGGACATCCGCACCCTGGACTCCGGGTTGATCTCGCGCGCGCTCGACGACGTCGACTGGGCGGTGATCCCCGGCTCCATGTCCTACGCCGCCGGGGTGGACCCGGACCTGCAGCTGCTGCAGGAGGAGTTGCTGCCCGACCTCGAGCTCGTCGCCGTGGTGCGCGGTGAGGACACCGACACCGACTGGGCGGACGCCGTGGTCGAGGCCTACCGCTCCGACGAGTTCGCCGACTACCTCGACGGCCGTGGCGAGGGCGACTACTGGTACGTGCCGGAGGCGCTGCGATGAGCGACTCCTACGGCGAGCTCTACACAGACTCCCTCGACCTGCTGCAGGCGATGGTGCGCAACGCCTGCGTCAACGACCTCACCGCCGACTCCGGCCAGGAGGTCCGCAACGCCGACACCCTGGAGGCCTTCTTCGCCGAGGAGATCGCCGCCGGGTCCGTTCAGGTCACCCGCCTGCAGCCGCGTGAGGGGCGCACCAGCATCATCGTCACCGTGCCGGGCAGCGACCCGGACGCCGAACCGCTGACCTTCCTCGGCCACACCGACGTGGTCCCGGTCGACCGCGACCGCTGGAGCGTCGACCCCTTCGGCGGCGAGGTCATCGACGGCAGGATCTACGGCCGCGGCACCGTGGACATGCTGGGGCTCACCGCGCCGATGGCGGTGGTCACCCGGCAGGCCGCCCGTGCCGCCCGGGGAGCCGCGAGCTCCGGCCGCCCACCGCGCGGGACGCTGACCTTCGTCGGCGTCGCCGACGAGGAGGCCCGCGGCGGGCTGGGTGCGAAATGGCTCTCCGAGCAGCACCCGGACGCGTTCAGCTGGCGCAACTGCGTCTCCGAGACCGGTGGATCGCACCTGCCCACCACCGACGGGCAGGACGCCGTGGTGGTCGTCGTCGGGGAGAAGGGCGCGGCCCAGCGTCGTCTGCACGTCTCCGGCGACGCCGGCCACGGCTCGCAGCCCTTCGGCCGCGACCTCACCGTCGCCCGCCTGGCTGAGGTCGCCGGACGCATCGCCGCGCACCGTCCGGCGGTGTCGAAGGACCCGCTGTGGCGGGGCTTCGTCGAGGCCTTCCGCTTCGACCCCGACGTGCAGGACGCCCTGCTCGCGGGTGCAGACGACGCCGCCTACCTGCAGTTCGGTGACCTGGCGCGCTACGCCGACGCGGTGTCGCACCTGACCATCGCGCCGACGGTGCTGCGTGCCGGTCAGGCGATCAACGTCCTGCCGTCCGGCGGTTACCTGGAGCTCGACATCCGCCCGCTGCCCGGGCAGGACGACGACTCCGTCGACGCAGAACTGCGCGCCGTCCTCGGTGAGTTGGCCGACGAGGTGACCATCGAACGGCTGATCTCCGAGCCGGCGGAGGTGTCGACCACCGACTCCGCGCTGTACCGGGCGATCGGGGAGACGGTGGGGGAGTTCTTCCCCGAGGCGAGGATCGTGCCCGCCCTCGCCGCCGGTGGGTCCGACCTTCGCTTCGCCAGGCGCCTCGGCGGTGTCGGCTACGGCTTCGCCCTCAACGCCCGCGAGCGCACGTTGGCCGAGGTCAACGCGCAGCTGCACACCCACGACGAGCACCTGTACCTCGAGGATCTGGATTTGACGGTCAGGGCGTACGCCCACCTGGTAGACACGTTCCTGTGCGGAGACTACAGATAACCACCCTCGCCACCGGTGCCTTTGCCGTGGCATCCCTCATCGTCGGCTGCTCCTCCTCAGGGGACGGGCAGGACGCACCGACGCCGACCTTCGCCCCTGAATCGACGTCGGCGACGGCCTCGGCGACCGACACCCCGACGGTCGTGGACGTCGACCCGGCCGACTTCGAGCGGGACGGGCGCACGATCTTCAACTACCGCACGGGTGCTTCGGATTCGGCGGACATGGGTCTCTGCGTGGTCGCCGAGGACAGTGCTGCGTCCGACTCCACGTCCGTGACCTGCAGCGGTATCGCCCCGGACGATGCCCCGGACATCGAGGTCCCGCCCTTCGAGCGGCAGCGTCCGGGTGCGGCGACGATCACCGCCGAGGGCGTCACCTACACGCTGCTCGAGGGCGTGCCGCCGGCCCCGGGGGAACTGCAGGACGGGGAAAGGATCAGCGTCGGTGAGGCATCCTGCGCCCTGGAGGAGGGTGAACTCGACTGCACCGTCGGCGACATCGGCCTGACCGTCAGCGGGGAGGACCGCGCCATGACCGTCGCCGGCGACGTCCTCGACTCCGAGTACCACGTGGCCCCCGATGAACCTGAGATCACCGAGGACTACGCCGAGACCGACGAACCGGTGTCGGCGGGTACGACGTGCGGGGCGGCGTCCGGCAACACGTTGGTGGAGGTCCGCGAGGGTTCGGTGTCGTGCCTGACGGCCGAGGGCGTGATCGACGAGTACCGCGAGCGCGCCCCGTCCGAGGGCGGCGGCAACACCCTGGCCATGATGGTCGGGGAGTGGAGCTGTTCCATTCCGTCCGCCGGACGCAGCGCGGAGCTTCAGGCGGGCGAGATCTGCAATGGTCCGGACGACGTGGTCATCGCCACGCCCCCAGGTTCCGTGCCCCAGTAGCCGGTCAGGCCCGGGTGGCGCGTAGTCCGCGGTAGCGGTTCACCGCGGCGGCGATCTCGTGGCGGCGCACTCCCGCCAGATGCCCGGGGTGGCGTCCGGCGCCGTGGGTGGACAGTACGTCCAGCCCGTCGTGGTCGACCCGGGCGACAACCTCGTCGACGAGCTCGACCAGGGGAGTGGCACCGTCGAGATCCAGCCCGGCGAGAGCGGCGGCGATGGCATTGGTCTGTGAGGAGTCGACGAGCTGCGACCAGGCAGCCAGGTCGATGTGGTCCTCGTCCGACTTCCCGCCGGCACGCACCGTGTGCAGGCCCTTCGCCTGCGGGGGACGTGGCCCCTTGCCGCCGCGTCCCGGGGAGGAGAACGACGCACGCGCCAGGGTGCGGGGCGCAGGACGCCGCATCGGCTCGGTGCGTCCGGCAGGTTCGGCGAGTTCGGCGGCGCGCGCGGTGACGTCCACCGGACGGTAGCCGTCCAGCATGATCACCGTGTCGGCGACGTCGATGAACATGCCCGAGCCGCCGGCGACGAGCACGGTGGAGACACCCAGGTCATCGTGCAGGGAGCGGGCGCGGTCGACCAGCGGGGTGATCGGCTCCTTCGCAGCAGGCACGAGGGTGCGCATCCGGTCGTCGCGGATCATGAAGTTCGTCGCCGAGGTGTCCTCGTCGATGAGCAGGGTGGTCGCACCGGAGTCCACCGCCTCGACGAGTCCGGCGGCCTGGGAAGTGGAGCCCGAGGCGTTGGTGGTGGAGAAGCAGCTGGTGTCGGGAGTTCTCCCGCTCGTCCCGCCGGGCAGGTCGTGGAGGAAGGCGGAGATGTCCACGTCGGTGACCGGGCGTCCGTCCTCGGCGCGCAGGGCGACGGAGTCGGCGTCGGTGACGGCGAACTCGCGGCCGTCGCCGGGCACGTGGTTGTAGATCCCCAGTTCCAGCGCGTTGAGCAGCGTGGACTTGCCGTGGTAGCCGCCGCCGACGATCAAGGTGACACCCGTCGGCACGCCCAGCCCGCTCACCGTCCGGCCCGAGGGCAGCGTCACGGTGTGCCGCAGGGACTCCGGGGCCTCGAAGGGGACCGCGCTGGTGAGCGGACGCTGCGAGTTGCCGGCCGCACGCGGCAGGACCGAACCGTCCGCCACGAAGCCGACCAGGCCCTCCCCGCCGAGCCAGGAGCGCAGGAACTCCTGGTCACGGTAGGTTCTGCGGGCCTGGGCGAGAGCGTCCAGCGACGGTGTATCGAGGTCGAGCAGCGCATCCTGCACCACCGCGGGCAGCACCTCGCACAGCAACGTCGCCGCCGCCCGGCCGCGGATGCGTCGGCCCTGGGCGGGCATCGCCGCCTCGAGCCGGACGGTGAGGTGGGCGTCCTGCCCGGCTCTCCCCGCCGGTTCGACGGCCACGCTGCTGCGGTCCAGGACCTGCTGGCCGGGTGCATCGACGGACAGGAAACCCGCGCCCTTGCCACCGGAGGGGTTGTGGGCGCGCAGGGCGGTGGCCACGCGCCGGGTGAGGTGGTCGCGCAGCGGGACCTCGCCGGACGCGTCGCCGGGGATGCCGGTCGCCGACCACGGCACGCTGGCCTGGATCAACGACGGCGGGGCGAAGGGGTCTGCCTGCACCTTGTCGATCGACAGGGTCACCGGTGTGCCGGAGGTGGTGTGCAGCCGGTGGGAGCCGCGCAGCTTCTTGTACGCGCCGTAGCCTGCACCGTCGAGTCCGTTCAGGGTGCTTCGCAGGTCTGACGCTGAGTCCGGTCGTCGTGTCATGTCTGTGCAGGGTAACAGTCCGGGCGGGCGGCACCCCACGGAGCAACCCCGGAGGATGGTCGCACCACCCTCCGGGGTTGCTGACTACCGCAGTGCGAAGCCGGCGCGCTCCAGGAAGCGGCGCAGCAGGTGACGCTTCGTCTTCGTGGCGGCCTTGTCCGACACCCGGTGCAGCGTCTGCGTCGACCACTGCGGGTGCTGGCCGTAGCGGGCGAAGTAGGCGCCCAGAACCTCGTCGTAGTCGGCGAGCAGGGCGGCACGCTCACGCTCCCCGGCTGAACCAGCTTCGTCGCCACCACGGTCGTTGTAGTGGTCGTGGTGCACGAAGAGCTCCATCGGCAGCCGCGGCTTCACCCCGGCGTTCTCCGACGGATCGCCGTAGCCGATCGCCAGCCCGAGGAACGGGACCACGTCCTGCGGGACGCCGAGGATCTCCTGCACCGCGCCGATGTCGTTGCGCATCGAGCCGAGGAACACCGTGCCCAGCCCCAGCGACTCCGCGGCGATCGCGGCGGTCTGCGAGATGATGCCGATGTCGAGCACCGAGGTCACCGGCTCGTCCAGGTAGTCCAGTGCCCCGAGGTCGTGCGGGGGACGCGAGGACACCCCGTGGATCTCCTCGGCAGGCCCCGCGCTACCTTCGGCGGCTTCCGCGTCCTCGGCGTCCTCCGCTGCCTTGACCTGCGCGGCGTGGAAACGGATCTGGGAGAAGTCCACCATCCACACGAGCACCACCGGGGCGGTGGCGACGTGCGAGGACATCCGCGCGCCGATGCTCGCCAACTCCTCCTTCACCGCCTGATCACGCACGGCGACGACCGAGACGGTCTGCTTGTTCGACGAGGACGGCGCGGACTGCGCGGCGGCGAGAATCGTGTCCAGGGTCGCGTCGTCGACCGGCCGGTCCTGCCACAGCCGCACCGAGCGGTGGGCGGTGACGGTGTCCAGCGTGGAGTTCCACTGCGGCGGCGTCCACGACTGGGCCCGGCCGTAGCGGCTGGTCAGCCGGTCGTCCGGCGTGGCGTCCGGTGATTCAGGCCCCGGGGTCCCCGTCATTCCTGCCCCTCCTGTGCCTCGTCGCCGTGAAGTTCCGGTCCGTCGCCGGTGAACAGTCCGCGCAGCCGGGCCAGGGCCTCCTCCCAGTCGGGCACGGAGGCCTCGGCGATGGCCTCGGCCTGCGCCCCGTAGATGGTGTTGGTGAAGGTCAGGGAGGTCTCCTCGCCCTCGGCGTCGAGTTCGAAGCGCAGCGTCTCGTTGTTCCAGCTGTACTCCAGCACCGACGGCGGACGGAAGGTCGTGACCTGCCCCTGCCCGGCGAGCACGGTTCCGGTGATGAAGGTGAGCTGGCGTCCCGCGCCGAAGACCAGCAGGGAACGGTCGTAGTCGAGGCTGTCGACGAACCAGCGGCGCAGCTGGCCGGCCCGCGTCAGCGCGCGGAAGGCGCGGGTCGGTGTGGTGGCCAGCTGCGTCTGCAGCGTGAGGGTCGCGGGGTCCATGGCGCGCCTACATCGAGTTCAGGGGCGTCTGGTGGGCGCTGCCGGGACCGTCGCCGGTGTCGATCTCCCAGGTCAGGTCGGGGTCGACGCCGGGCGCGTGGTCGGCGAGCTTGGCACGTACCCCGGCCTCCAGGTCGTCGAAGTCGTCGCCCCACACGACGGCACCCTCGACGCCGGCGACGGCGGCGCACCACGCCGGTGCGTCCTGCATGTCCTGCACAGAATCGTCGCGCACGACGGTGACGGTGTAGCTGGCGTTCTGGTTACTCATGCCCACCACTTCTACACGCTCATCCCAGCCTGTTGTCGGACACCCACCTCGACAGGGAGTGTCGGTTGGTCTGCTGGGTCTTGCGCAGCACGTTGGAGACGTGGGTCTCCACGGTCTTCACCGAGATGAACAGGCGGGCGGCCATCTCCCGGTAGGTGTAGCCGCGGGCGAGCAGGCGCAGGACCTCCTTCTCCCGCGGGGTGAGCGTGGACAGGACGCTCTGGTCGGCGTCCTCGGGCAAGGGGGCGGGTTCGGCGGGTTCTGTGGCTTCTGAGCCTTCCGTGGGCTCGACGGCCGGTGCCTCGGCGGGACCGGCGGTGAAGGCGTCGAGCACGTAGCCGGCCAGGCGCGGGGAGAACACCGCGTCGCCGGAGTGCACGCGCAGCACGGAGTCCACCAGCTCGTCACCGCTGATGTTCTTCGTCACGTAGCCGCGTGCACCACCCCTGATCAGCGAGATCACGTCCGTCGGGTCGTCGGACACGCTCAGCCCCAGCACCTGCGGAAGGTGGTCGGTGGCGGCGAGGTCGCGCAGCACCTGCAGCCCGCCGCCGTCGGGCATGTGCACGTCGAGCAGGACGACCTGCGGCGCGAGGTCCCGGATGCCGGCGACCGCGTCGCCGACGGTGCCGGCCTCACCGACGACCTCTACCTCGGGACGTCCGGTGAGCTCGGCGCGCACCCCGGTGCGAAACATCGCGTGGTCGTCGACGAGGAACACCGAAACCGTCACTGTGCATGCCCTTCCAGCCGCAGGATGACCTCGGTGCCGAACTGCCCCGAGTTGATCTCCACGCTACCGCCCACGCGCCGCATCCGGTCCATGATCGACGAGCGCACCCCCTGCCGGTCGGCCGGGATGTCCTCGACGCTGAAGCCGGGGCCGCGGTCGCGCACGAAGAGTTCCAGTGTGCCTGCCTCGCTCACCTCGAGGTACACGTTGACCTCGCGGCAGCCCGAGTGTTTCGCCGCGTTGACCATCGCCTCGCGTCCGGCGAGCAGCAGGGCCACGGAGGCGTCGTCGGTGTCGCGGTCCTCGCCGACGATCACGGGTCGTATCTGCACGCCGAAGGTGTCCTCCACCTCGCCGCAGGCCACGCGTAGCGCGCCGAAGAGCGTCTCGGTGCGCACCGACTCGCCGGGGGCGAAGAGCCACTGGCGCAGCTGACGCTCCTGGCTGCGCGCCAGCTGGGCGATCTCCGGCTCGCCGGACTTCTTCTGGATCAGGGTGAGGGTCTGCAGCACGGAGTCGTGGATACGCGCGGCGATGCGGGCTCGTTCCTCCTCGGCGGCACGCTCGCGGGCGGTGGCGTTGGCCATCGACCACAGGCGCAGCCACAACGGGATGAGCACCACGATGAGCCCGGCGATGATCGCGACCGCGGCGATAAGCGCCGGTACGATCACCCCGCCTGTCCCGTCAGCGCTGCCGTCGTCGAGGCTGATGCCGAAGACGGTGACGCCGATACCGACGACCAGCAGCAGCAGCCCGCCGACGAGGCTGGCCCACTGCAGCCCGCCGGGCACGCGCGACGCCGGGCCGTCCTGCCCGGGGCGTCCGGCGAGGGCGTTGGGGCCGAAGGTGCGCCACACCAGCAGCACACCGCCGGCGAGCAGCAACGCGCTGACCGCGACCTGCGGGCGCGTCGCCGCCCCGGCGAGGAAGACCACCACGGCCAGCGCCACGAGCAACCGGTCGACGCCCCGCACCGGTCGGTTGACCAGCCCCGGGTCCAGACCACGGGCGCGGCAGGACGCCACGGACGTGGGGTTGCACGCCTCGGCGGCGGTGCCCACCCGCGTGGTGAACACCCACAGCGCGGCGTAGGAGATGAACCCCAGACCGGCGACCACGTTGGCCAGGGCGAAGAACAGGCGCACCACGGTGAGACGCACACCCAGGTGCGCGGCCAGCCCGGTGCACACCCCGGCGACGAGCTTGCCGTCGGACACCCGGAACAGGTCGGGCGTGGGCGAGCCGGTCGTGCGCGCGCCCGGCCGGGGACGCGGGACAGGGGAGTGACTCATACCCACCAGCCTGCCAGGGCCAGGGGTCCCCGGGGTATCGGGGGAAACCCTGAGATCCGCGGTCAGGGAAATGATCAGGGATGATCTCAGGGCTGTCCCCGATGTGCTTTGCTGGAGCTCCGCGAAGAATGGGGACCATGAGTTACACGGCACAGTCAACGAGCCCGGGCACGGGCAGCCCCCGGGGCAACTTCGAATCCACGGTCCGTCGGATGTGGGAGACCCGCCCCGTCCGCTTCCCGCGCAGCCAGTCCACCCGCTCCTGGTTCTTCGGCGTCTGCGAGGGCATCGCCGTGCGCTACCAGGTCTCGCCGCTGCTGGTGCGCCTGGTGTTCGTCCTGGCGACCTTCGTCGGCGGTGTGGGCCTGTGGGCCTACGGCATCGCACTGCTGGTCATGCGGCGCTACACCGTGCCGCGCTCCCCGCTGGACGTGCTGATGCGTGGTGAGCGCGACCCGCGCTTCGCCGAGGACCGCTCGCTGGCGATCGGCACCCTGATCGTGGGCGCGGTGTTCCTCGTCTTCGGCGGCATCCTCAGCGGCGGGATCACGCTCACCGGCATGGTGGTCTGCGCGGCGGTGACGGGTGTGGCCTGGTGGCTGCTCTACGAGCGCCAGCCGGTGGCGCCGGTCGGGCTGCTGGAACGCGACGACCACCAGGGGTGGCAGGGGCCTACCCAGGGGCCGGCACAGCCGACCCGGCCGTCGGACGCTGCGCCGACGCAGCCGACGTACGAGCCGGCGCAGGGGCAGGACGCTGCGCCGACCGTCGACCTCGGCGACGTTTCCGCCGCGCCGGGTTTCGAGCCGCCGCGTCGTCAGCCGCCGTCGTGGGATCCGCTGGGCACCGCCCCCTTCGCGTGGGACCTGCCGGACCCCGGTGAGCCCGGCGACGGTGACGCAGATGCGGCGTCCGGTGCGTCCGGCGCCCCGAAGAAGAAGCGCCGCGGGTTGCGCGCCCTGGTCGTGGCCATGGTGTTGGCCGTGGTCCTGGCGGTGGTTGCCGGAATCATCGCGCTCGGCGCGATCCTGGCTCCCCGGTGGGGTGGGGTGACCTCCGCGGAAGGCAGCAGTTACTCCGGGACGTTCACCAGTGATGCGCAGCAGATCGGTGAGGTGCCTGCGCACAGCAGCTACTCCTACACGATGAGTTCACCGACGCTGGACTTCACCGGAGCTACGGTGGAGCAGGACAGCGTGGTCGACCTGTCGTCCACCATGGGTTCGGTCACGGTGCTGTTCCCACGCACCACCGACGGGCCGTCCTACCGCGTGCACCTGAACTGCGAGTCGGTGACGATGGCGGGCGTCGACTGCGGCAGCCTGGACGGCACGCTGGTCCGTGGCACAGACAGTGCCACTGGCACCGGCAGCACCGGCAGCGCCGGCAGTACCGCCGACGGTGAGGTGAACACCCTGACCGTGAACGTCGAGTCCACGATGTCCGAGGTCACCTTCGACCGTGTGAGTTGATCCGGTGAGTTGAACAGTTGAGTTGAGCAGGGCCCGTCTACCCGACGTGGAAGGGGATCGGCCCGAGCAGGATGCCGACGGCCAGCATGACCAGGGAGACCACGACCGCCCGCCACAGCACCTTGCGGTGGTGGGCGCCGAGGTCGACGTTGGCCAGGGAGACCAGCAGCAGGATTGCGGGGACCAGGGGGGACTGCATGTGCACCGGCTGGCCGGTGATGGACGCCTGGGCCATCTGCACCGGCTCGATGCCGAAGTGGGCGGCGCTCTCGGAGAGCACGGGCAGGATGCCGAAGTAGAAGGCGTCGTTGGACATGAAGAAGGTCATCGGCATCGACAGCAGGCCGGTGATGGGGGCGAGGTAACCGCCGAGGGAGTCGGGGATGATCCCGGTGATCCACTCGGCCATGGCGGTGACCATGCCCGTGCCGTCCAGCACGCCGACGAGCACGCCGGCGGCGAGCACCATGCCGACCACGGCGACGATCGAGCTGGAGTGGGCCACGATCTCGTTGGCCTGGTCCTTCAGGCGGGGGAAGTTGACGGTCAGGGCGATCGCCGCGCCGACCATGAACACGTAGGCCAGGGGGAAGAGGTCGGCGACGAGCAGCACCATGACCACCACGGTGAGTGCGAGGTTGAACCACAGCAGCGTCGGACGCAGCGAGGCCCGGTTCGGGTCGAGCATCGTGTCCGCCATCGAGGTCTGCTGGTGGACCGGCGGGACATCGCCGGCACCGCCGGCACCGCCTGCGGTACCGGACGCTGCAACAGTGGCATCGGTGGAATCGGTGCGCGGGGTCATCCCGGTGAGGTGGGAGGTCTCCAGACGACCGAGCCGCTTGCGCTCGGCCAGGCCCATGAGCCAGGCGAAGACGAAGCAGATCACCAGTCCGGCGGCCAGTGACGGCAGCATGGGGACGAAGACCTCGGAGGGTTCCACGCCCAGTGCCGCGGCGGCGCGCACGGTGGGCCCGCCCCAGGGGACGATGTTCATCGTGCCGTTGACCAGGCCGGCCACACAGGTCAGGATGACCGGGCTCATGCCCAGGCGCAGGTACAGCGGGAGCATGGCGGAGGTGGTGATGATGTAGGTGGTGGAGCCGTCGCCGTCGAGGGAGACGACGCCGGCGAGCACGGCGGTGCCGAAGACGATCTTCGCCGGGTCGTTGCCCAGGATCCGGGTGATCCAGGTGATCAGCGGGTCGAAGAGTCCGACGTTGATCATGATGCCGAAGTACATGATGGCGAACATGAGCAGTGCGGCGGTCGGTGCCATGTCCTTGACGGCGTCGATGACCATGTCGCCGATGCCGAGGCCGGCGCCGCCGATCAGGCCGAAGACGGTGGGCACCAGGATCAGTGCGAGCATCGGTGTCATCCGGCTGGTCATGATCAGAGCCATGAACGTGAGGATCAGCTGGACGCCGAGTGCGTCGAGGATCCCGTCGGACGGTGTGTGGCTCAGGTTGTAGTCTTCTGCCAGGAGCAGGGTGTCTGCGGTGGTCATCGCATCTCCTTCAGGTGTGTCTGACCGGACAGTGGAAGATTAAAGTGATGCAGACCACGTGACGATCCTTGTGTGCGTTAGATCTCCTTGAGTGCAAACATTGACTTGTGTGCATTCTGTTCACTGGCTCTGCCAAAGGTGCAGTAGACTCCACGACGTGCGTTTCTCCACGAAAGTTCTGCTGCTGCAGCTCGCGACGGTGGTTGCCGTCGTCGCTGTGTGTTCGGGGGTCTTCACCTGGATCTCGGTGGAGCGGCTGAAGTCGCAGGCGATGGACTCGGCCGTGTCCATCGCCCGGTCCGTGGCGGAGGACCCGCAGGTGCGCGCCGCGGTGGCGGACGAGGCTGACGGGACAGATAGCGGCGACAGGGACACGGGGTCGGACGCCGCGGACGGTGCCGCCCTGGTGGACCTCGCCGCCGGGGTGGAGGCCCGGACCGGTGCGTTGTTCGTGGTGGTCACCGACGCCGACGGCATCCGGCTGGCGCACCCGGACCCTGGGCGGATCGGGGAGCGGGTCAGCACCGACCACGAGGCCGCCCTGCGGGGCGAGGAGGTCACGGCCTGGGAGACCGGCACGCTCGGGCAGTCCGCCCGGGCCAAGGTCCCGGTGTACGCGCCGGACGCCTCGGCGCGGGAGGTCGCCGACAGTGAGCCGGTCGGCGAGGTCAGCGTCGGGTTCCGGCGGGCGAGCGTCTTCGACGACCTGCCGCTGGTCCTGGTAGGGGTCGCCGCGGCCGGGGCGACGGCCCTGGCCATCGGGGTGCTCGCCAGTGTGCTGATGCGTCGTCGCTGGGAGCGGCTGACGCTCGGGGTGCAGCCCGAAGAGCTGGTGGCGTTGGTCCGCCACCAGTCCGCGGTGCTCGACGGGGTGGACGACGGCGTCCTGTCGGTGACCCCGGACGGTGCGGTCGAGGTGTGCAACGAGGTCGCCGCGCGGCTGCTCGGCGCGGACGGCGTAGGGGTCGGAACCGGCACCGGCACCGGTTCCACAGTCACGGTCACGCTCGCTGAGCTGGGTCTTCCTACCTGGGTGGTCCGCGAGCTCACCGGGGACGGTGCGACCGGCGCCCGGCAGGGGGCGCGTCCGGCGTCGTTGGACAACGTGGTCGTCGGCGACCGCGTCCTCTACCTCGACTCACACCCGGTGACCAGGGCGGGACGCCACCTCGGCACCGTGGTGGTGGTCCGTGACCGCACGGACCTGGCCGCACTGACCCGCAGGTTGGGCACCGTGCAGGCGATGGGGTCCACGCTGCGGGTGCAGCGCCACGAGTTCGCCAACCGGATCCACGCCGCCTCCGGGCTCCTGGACGCCGGACGGATCGACGATGCGCGGGCGTTCCTGCAGGACATGGCCGAGCGCGGCCCGGTGGACTTCCCGTTGCAGGGCGCGGAGCTGCTCGACGAACCGTTCCTGCAGTCCTTCCTCGGCGGCAAGTCGATGGAGGCCGGTGAACGTGGTGTGGGCCTGCGGGTAGGGGAGGAGACGCTGGTCCTCGGCCAGATCGGCGGCGACGGTGCGGTCGAGGACGTGGCCACGGTCCTGGGGAACCTCGTGGACAATGCCGTGGCCGCCGCCCTGCGTAGCGACGGTGCAGGCGGCGCGGACGATACCGACGGGGAGAGGTGGGTGGAGGTCACCGCGATGCAGGACGACCTGGCGCTCACCCTCATGGTGGCCGATTCCGGACCCGGACTGGACGCGGGCGACCCCGTCCCCGCCGAAGACCCCGCCCCTGCTTCGGACCCGATCCACGGCCACGGGATCGGGCTTGCGCTGTCGCGCGAGATGCTGCGCCGTCGCGGCGGCGAACTCTGGGTCATCGACCGCGGCGGCACGCACCCGGGGCACGGGGCGGTCTTCGGCGTGCGACTACCCGGGGTGTTCGGGACGGCCGAGGGCTCAACCAATCCAGACGAGGAGACACGATGACACACCACCAGGACGCCCGGTCGACCACCCGCACACCGCGTAACCTGCGGGTGCTCGTCCTCGACGACGATTTCCGGGTCGCCTCGATCCATGCCGACATCGTCGCCTCGGTACCGGGCCTGGAGGTCCAGGCGACGGTCGGCACCTGCGCGGAGGCCAGGGCGGTGCTGGAGGGGCGGGACACGAACGTCGTGCCGGGGCTCGTCCCGGACCTCGTGCTCGCCGACGTCTACCTGCCCGACGGGGACGGCATCGAGCTGGTGCGTGCGGCACGCGTCGACGCCTTCGTGTTGTCCGCGGCCGTCGAGGCGTCCACCGTGCGGCGCGCCTTCACCGCAGGGGTCCACGCCTACCTGGTGAAACCCTTCAACCGCAGGGAGCTCGTGGAGCGCCTGGAGCGCTACATCAGGTTCCGCCGGGTGACCGGGACGCCTCACCCGTTGCGGCAGGAGGAGATCGACCGGGCGATGGCGGTGATGCACGCGACGACGCAGCCGGTCACCGCGGCCGGGAGCTCCACCGAGGACCTCGTCCTCGAGGCGCTGGGCTCCGGTGAGCACTCCGCGGCGCAGGTGGCGGAGGTCGCCGGGGTGTCCCGGGCGACCGCGCAGCGCAGGCTATCGGCGCTGGCCGGACGCGGGGTCGTCACCGTGCGGCTGCGGTACGGAAGTTCAGGACGCCCCGAGCACCTGTACTCGCGGTCCTCGGGGCGGGGGTGGTGAGGGCGCGCCGGTTCATGCGGCGCCGGGAGGTCAGGCGTTGGGCTCGGGGATCATCCGCGCCGAGGAGTCCTCGACGATCGCCTTGCCGAAGGGGAAGCAGGTGACCGGGATCATCTTCAGGTTCGCCCAGGCCAGCGGCAGCCCGATGATGGTGATGGCCTGCAGGGCGGCGGTGGCGATGTGCCCGAGGGCGAGCCACAGGCCAGCGACGAGGAACCAGATGACGTTCATCAGCCCGGAGCCGAAGCCGGCGGTGGACTTGGTGACCACGGTGCGGCCGAAGGGCCACAGGGCGTAGCTCGCCATCCGGAACGAGGCAACGCCGGCGGGGATGGTGATGATGAAGACGCAGGCGATCAGGCCGAAGAGGATGTAGCCGAGGAACAGCCAGATTCCGCCGGTGACCAGCCAGAGAATGTTGAGGACGAACCGCAGGATTGTCATGGCCCCCATGCTAGCGTCATCGGCGTGCGGTCGTGGGGTGGGTGAGCCGACCGCCGCAAGGCCATCCGGGATGTCATCTGACTCATGCCCCAGGTCGAGAACCGGCCGTTTTCTCCCCGGGGCATGACTCAGGTGACATCGACTGGTCACGCTGACTGGTCACGCCGTGCACCACCGTGTCAGGCCGGTCGCACCTCCTCCGCCTGCCCTGTCTGCCCCGCCTGCCGCCGGGGCAGCGTCCACGCCGCCACCAGCAGGACCACGGCCGCGACGACGACCCCGTAGAACACCCCGGTGGTGGCGTCGACCACCGAGCCGCCGCCGGAGTAGACCGCGTTGGACACCGTGCCGTAGACGGCCACGGCCACGGCACTGCCCGCCGAGCGGGCGAACATGGTCAGCCCGGTGACCTCGGCGCGCTCGGACCAGCCGACCGAGGACTGCGCGGCCACCACGTTCGGTGCGGCGGTGAAGCCCATGCCCGCGCCCAGTACCAGGGCGACGGCGACGATGAGCCAGATGTTCTGCTGGCCGACCACCAGGAGCAGCAGGAGCGTACCGACCATCACGATCGAGGTGCCCAACGTGATCGAGGCGCGGAAGCCGTGCGGGACGTAGATGCGTCCGGCGTTGGCGCTGGCCAGCGGCCAGGCGATGGTCAGGGCGGCGACGGCGATGCCCGCGGCGACGGGGGTGGCCCCGGCGGCGCGCTCCAGGTAGGTGGGTACGAAGCTGGTCAGCCCGAGCACGATCGCCCCGATGGCCGCGGAGATCACCACGGCGTGCACGATCAGGCGCCGCGACAGCAGGTGCAGGTTCACCACGGGTTCGGCGGCGCGGCGTTCCACCATTACAAACGCCGCCAGGGTGAGGGCGCCGCCGAGGAAGCAGACCAGCGAGGCGGTGGAGGTCCAGGACCATGCCTCGCCGCCCTCCAGCAGCCCGAGGAGCAGCAGGGTGAGCCCGAGGGTGAGAAGCAGGGCACCTTCGACGTCGATGCGGTGGCGGGTGCGCTCCACCTTCTCGTGGAAGTTGCGCCACACCATCACCGCGGCGAGCAGGCCCAGGGGGATGTTGATCACGAAGATCCAGCGCCAGGACACGTACTGGGAGAACAGCCCACCGAGCAGCGGGCCGAGCATCGAGGAGATGGCCCACACGCTGGCGAGGTAGCCCTGCACCTTGGCGCGTTCGCGCACGGAGTAGATGTCGCCGGCGATGGTCTGGCCCATCGGCTGCACCGCGCCGGCACCGACGCCCTGGATGATGCGGCAGAGGATGAGCACGGTCATCGAGGGGGCGGCGACGGCGAGGGCGGAGCCGAGGACGAAGACGCCGATGCCGGTGAGGATCACCGGTTTGCGCCCGTAGGTGTCGGCGAGTTTCGAGAAGACCGGGACGGTGACGGCCTGGGCGAGCAGGTACCCGGAGAACAGCCACGGGTAACGGGAGAATTCGCCGAGGTCGTCGACGATGCTGGGCACGGCGGTGGCCAGCACCGTGGCGTCCACCGCCATGAGCGCGGAGGACAGCATGATCGCGACGAGGACGGGGCCGCGGCGGTCCCGGAACACTGACAAGGCCATTTCTCCGATGGTAACGACCCGGGTCGTGCGCGAGGCGGGGAAGACCCCGTTCTCTGGCGCGCCACCGGACCGGTGTGGCACGGTGGTGGTGACACTACTGTGAACTACAGATACTGGAGATGAGTCCTGTGCGTGATGTGACTGGAACTCGACGAGGCACGACCTTGCCCGCGGCAGGGCTCGCCCTGGCGGCCGCAGCAGGGCTCTTCCTCGCCGCCTGCGACAACGACGGTGCCGGTGTCGAGGAGGCGCAAGGCGGCGGTTCGGTCAGCGCCGACCCGGCCGACGCCGCCCTGTCGGGTGACATGACCAGCGAGCAGGACGCCGGGGAGGCTCCGGAGCCGACGCCGGGCGCGGCGTCCACCGATGGTTCGGCCGGTGCCGCCGCCGACGGCGCCCCGGCACCGGACCCCGTGCCGTCCTCCGGCGACGAGCAGGTTGCCACCCAGCAGAACCGTGTGGAGCTGGCCGACTACACCGTCCCGCTGAACGGTCAGGACTCGATGATCTGCATGTTCCGTGACAGCCAGGAGGCCGACGGCTTCGACTGGGGCTGCCAGGCGGAGAACTTCCACGCCGGGTGGGAGGCCACCCGCGGCGGCGACGCCAACGGTGTCGCCTACCGTGTCGGCGGCGACCCGGAGCTCTACGGGCTGCTGGGCAACGCCGCGAGCCCCAACCAGGCCGGCACGCTCGACGAGGGTGCGGTCACCGAGGTCGGCGACCGCTTCGTGGTGGACACCACGCAGCCGGACGCGGCGCTGATCACCGCCGACGGCGTGACTGCGCGCGTCACCGCCGACTCCTACGAGATCGTCGGCTGAGTCTGCTGAACTGAAGCCTCGGACGCTGCACCGGTCGCTGCACCGGGCGCCGCGTCGCGTTCGCCGGGCAGGGGGCGGCGTCGCACGAGCGCGGCGTAGACCGCGCCGGTGATGTTGTGCAGCACCGCGGCCACGGCGCCGGGCAGCGCGGCCTCGGGGGAGAAGAAACGTCCGGCCATGCCGGAGGCCAGTCCGGCGGACTGGGTGCCGATCTCGATCGCCATCGTGCGGTTGACCGGCTCGGGCAGGCGGAAGAGCCGTCCGGTGAGGTATCCCAGCAGGTAGCCGCAGAGGTTGTGCAGCAGCACCGCGGCGAAGACGATCAGGCCGACCTGGGCCAGGCGTTCGGCGTTGTTGGCCACCGCGGGGAACACCACGCCGCCGATGCCGAGGATCGACAGCCACGGCAGCACGGGGGCGACCTTGTCGACCCACCGGTTGAGCACGGTGCGGATCAGCAGGCCACCGACGACGGGCAGCAGCACGGTCTGCACCAGGGTCAGGGCCATGCCGGCACCGTCGACCTCGGTGCGGGTGTCGGCGAGCAGCAGCATCAACGCCGGGGTCAGGATGGGGGAGACCAGGGTGGACACACTGGTCATGGCGACGGAGACGGCGACGTCGCCCTTGGCCAGGTAGGCGATCACGTTGGATGCGGTGCCGCCGGGCACCGAGCCGAGCATCAGCAGTCCCACGGCCAGCGCCGGGTTGAGGCCGAGCAGTTTGGCCACGCCGATGGCCAGCAGCGGCATGATCACGAACTGGGCGATCACGCCCACGATCACCGGGGTGGGCCGGGTGGCGATGACCTTGAAGTCGGGGATCGTCAGCGTGAGCCCCATGGTGAACATGATGACCATGAGGAAGAGGTTGATGTGGTCGGTCAGGGGGATGAACACGGCCGGGGCGAGGAAGGCGGCGAGTGTGCCGGCGAGGATGAACACCGGGAAAGCGGTGACGGCGATGGCCGCGGAGCGGTCCTCCTTGTGCCGGGCCTCAGGGGAGTGTGCGGCGGTGGGCGCGGCTGTGGATGCAGCGGGGGAGCTTCTGTCGTGACTCGTCATGCTTCACGAATGTATCGGCCCCAGAATGATTATCCTAAAATGCGACAGTTTGCGTCCCACTGTCTGGGACGGGGCCCGTGCGTTAACCCGGGATGAACACTGCGACAACAGTCCCCGACAACCCTCTTCTCGCCCGGCGGCGACCCCCGGGGGCCGATAGCGTGATTTCCCGACGAGGCAGCCGGTGGACGGCCGCTGCCGATGCGAGAAGATGGAGAACACGACTGTGCCGACCAGGCCGCTGGGAATCAGGACGCCGGGAAACAGGACACCGCAGGACGCGACGGCACCCGGGGGTGTCACCCGCCGCCGCTTCCTCACCGGGGCGGTCGTCGCCGGTGCCGGGTTCACCGTCGCCGGCGGCGCCGGGCAGGCCTACGCGCAGGACGCCCCGGGCGGCGCGCAGGACGCTGTATCGTCCGGTGCGTCCGGCGCCTTCCTGCACTCCGTCGCCTCCGGCGACCCCTGGCCGGACAGCGTGGTGATCTGGACCCGGGTCACCCCCACGCCAGAGGCCACGCCCGGCTCGGGGGCGGGCGCGCCGACGAAGGTGCGCTGGGAGGTCGCCACCGACCCCGGATTCGGTGCATCCACCGTCGCCTCCGGCGAGCAGGTCACCGACGCCACCGTGGATCACACCGTGAAGGTCAACGTCACCGGGCTGACCCCGGCGACCGACCTGCACTACCGCTTCACCGTGCTCGACGGCCCGGCCACCGGGGCGACCTCGCGGGTGGGGCGCACCCGCACCTCACCGGCGCTGGAGGCAGAGCCGGACAACGTGCGCTTCGGGGTGTGCTCCTGCTCGAACTACGAGGCCGGCTACTTCCGTGCCTACCGGGAACTCGCCGACCGCGGGGACGTGGAGTTCATCCTGCACCTCGGCGACTACACCTACGAGTACGACTCCGGCGAGTACGGCGCGGCCTACGGAGAGATCGTGCGCACCGTGGAACCGGCGCAACGCACCCGCACCCTCACCGGCTACCGCATCCGCCAGGGCCACTACCACCGGGACCGCGACCTGGCCGACCTGCACGCCGCCAAGCCGATGATCTGCATCTGGGACGACCACGAGTTCTTCGACAACGCCTGGCGCGACGGCGCCACCGGCGACTCCGAGTACGGCGGCCCCGCGGAGTACGCCGAGGTGCGCCGCGCGGCCACCCAGGCCTACTACGAGTGGATGCCGGTGCGCGCCGGGAAGGGCTTCAACACCGGCGAGGACCGTCACCTCTACCGCCACCTGCGCTACGGCCGGCTCTTCGAGCTGATCCTGCCGGACCTGCGCACCTACCGTGACCTGCAGGGGCCGTTGAACACGGTGAACGACTCCTCGCGCACGATGATGGGCACCGACCAGTTCGGCTGGTTCGGCGACGTGCTGACCACCTCCTCGACGACGTGGCAGCTCATCGGCAACTCGGTGATGTTCGCCCCGATGACCCTGCCGAATACGCTGGACCCGCGGGTGCACGACTGGCTCGTCGACCAGGTCGGCGTGCCGCCGGACGGGGTGGCGCTCAACACCGACCAGTGGGACGGCTACATGGTCGAGCGTCAGCGCATCATTGACCTCATCGCCGAGCGACGGGCGAAGGGGTCGCAGCCGGGGCTCAACGTCGTCTTCCTCACCGGCGACATCCACTCCTCGTGGGCGGCGGACATCCCGGCGTCGGCGGCGGACTACCGGCTGCGCCGCGACATGGACGTCGTCGCCGCGGAGTTCATCGTCCCCTCCGTCACCGCGGGCAGCGCCTACGACGCCATCGTGCCGTCCCCGGTCGCCGCCCCGGCGGTGAAGGAGGCGCTGCGGGTGGGGCAGGACGCCCTGACCACGATCGACCACTGGTACAAGTACGTGGACCTGACCCGCCACGGCATGATGGTCGTCGACGTGGACTCCACCCGCACCCAGGTCGACTGGTTCCACGGCGAGGTGCTGCAGGACGACGCGCCGATGACCTACACGACCAGCTGGCAGACCAGGGTCGGTGACCCGGGGGCCAGGCCGGCGGCAGGACCGCTGCAGTGATGACGCTGCGCTCGACCGGCGGAGTCAATAGGATGGCGGCATGAGTGAGACCGACGACAGTCAGGCAGAAGCCGCCGACACCGCCGTAGCCGACGTACGCGAGGCCTTGGACGCGCTGGCGGACCCGGCTGTGCTGGTGGTCAACGAGCGTCACGGTGACGACCACGCGGTGAACCTCACCAAGCTGCGCGCGGTGGCCAAGGAGGCCGGGACCGGGCGCAAGCCGGCGGTGAAACACGAGCTGGCGCTGGGCCTGTGGGAGACCGGGGACTCGGCCTGCCGTCTGGCGGCGACGCTGCTGATGCGTCCGAAGTCGCTGGACGCCGACGCCCTGGACACGATGCTGCGTCAGGCGGGCACCCCGAAGGTGCACACCTGGCTGCTGAGCTACGTGGTGAAGAAGAGCGCGCACGTCGACGAGCTGCGAGAGCGTTGGTTCGAGGAAACCGACCCGGCCACCGACCCCACCGTCGCCTCCGCCGGCTGGGCACTGACCACCGAGAAGGTGGCTGCCTGGGACCCCGTGACAGAGGAACAGGCAGAACAGGCCGGTGAAATCACCGGCCTGCTCGACCTGATCGAGTCCACGATGGCGGACAGTCCGGACACCTTGCAGTGGGCGCAGAACGAGTGCCTGGCGCAGATCGGGATCAACCACCCGGACTTCCGGGAGCGTGCCGTGGAGATCGGTGAGCGCCTCGGCGTGTTGAAGGACTACCCGACGCCGAAGAACTGCACGTCACCGTATGCGCCGGCGTGGATCGCGGAGATGGTGTCCCGCCAGGAGGCGGGGAGCTAGGCTCCCCGGAGGCTCGCGGACCCTACTCCGCCGGCGGTGCCGGCGGGGTGGGCGCGCCCTTGGGCGGGGCGATGCGGGAGTAGGCCGCGGTCGCACCGGACGCACCGGCCGAGGCGTCCTGCATGGCACCGGTGGCGCCGGCACCTGCAGCGTCTCCTGCGTTCTCTGTGCCCTCTTCGGCACCCTCGCCGATCCAGGAGCCCGCGGAGCGGCCAGGGGCGGCGTCCCAGTTGCCGTCGACGAGCTTCTTCTGCACGACCAGGGCGGCGGCGAAGACCGCCACGGCCACGGCCACGATGACCACCAGGCCCCACACCCCGGCCGGGGCGTTGCCGATGAGCAGGCCGAACCAGCCGAAGTCGGCGTCGCCGAAGGTGGTGTTCTCGCCCGACATGTCGCCGAGCACGTTGATCAGGAACGCCGGCAGGATCGTGATGATCACACCGTTGACGAACGCGCCGAGCACCGCGCCGCGGCGTCCACCGGTGGCGTTGCCGTACACGCCGGCGGCACCGCCGGTGAAGAAGTGCGGCACCAGGCCGGGCAGGATCAGCGCGGCGCCGAACGCCGGGTTCAGCCACGTCGACAGGATCACCAGGGCGACCAGGCCACCGGAGAAGCTGGAGATGAAGCCGATGAGCACGGCGTTCTGCGCGTAGGGGAACACGATCGGGGCGTCGAGCGCGGGGATCGCACCCGGGACGACCTTGGCGGCGATGCCCTGGAAGGCGGGCACGAGCTCGCCGAGGATGGTGCGCACACCGAAGAGGATCACGGCCACGGCCACGCCGAACTGCAGACCCTGGGTCACCGCCTGCATCAGGTAGTTGCCCAGGTCGGTGGCCACGGAGTCCTCACCGAAGGCGGCGAAGGCCTCGTCCTGCCCGGCCCGCACCACGTAGAGGATCGCCAGGACCAGGTACATCAGCACCATCGACAGGGCGGTGGCGACCATGGAGTCGCGCAGGAACCGCAGGCCCTCGGGGACCTTCAGGTCCTCGGAGGACTTCGACGCCTTGGCGCCCTTGCCGCCGACGGCCTTGCCCACCGCACCGGCGGCGATGTAGCCGGCGGTGCCGAAGTGGCCGATGGCCACCGAGTCGTCGCCGGTGACCTTGCGGGTCCAGGGGTGCGCCAGGGCGGGGAGGGCGACCATCAGCACGCCGAGCAGCACCGCGCCCAGGCCCACGACGATCCAGTCGGCGTAGTCCGCGGTGACCAGGATGATGGTGATCATCGTGGCCATGAACAGCACGTGGTGACCGGTCAGGAAGACGTAGCGCAGCGGTGTGAAGCGCGCGAACAGCAGGCTGACCACGTAGCCGAGGATCATCAGCCAGGCGACCTGGGAGCCGAACTCCTCCTGGGCGATGCCGGCGATGGCCTCGTTGGTGGGCACCACACCGTGCATGCCGGTGGCGCCCTCGATCATCACGCCGAGCGGGTCGAGCGAGGCGGTGACCAGCGTGGCGCCGGCACCGATGAGCAGGAAGCCGAGGATCGCCTTGATCGCGCCGCCGGCGACCTGCCCGGCGCTGCGGCGCATGGCGATCAGGCCGATGGCGGTGAAGATACCGATGAGGAACGCCGGGACGGCGAGGATCTCGTTGACGATGAACGTTGGAATGGCGAGCAACCAGTCCATGGGGGATTCTCCTTTTGAGGGGGCCGTTCTTACAGGGCGTAGAGCGCGCGGAGCGCGGAGTCGATCTCGCGGGGGCTGGTGAAGTTCTCCACGACCCAGACCGGGATCCCGGGGTCGCCTAGGGTCTTGGCGATCTCACCGGAGGTGAGGATCAGGTCGGCGTCCTTCGCCTTGCCCTTCGCCGAGATGGTGTCGGTGGCCTCCACGGAGACGAGCGCGTCCCAGCCCCAGCGCTTGAGGACGTCCTCGGTGGTGTTCTTCAGAAACAGGCTGGTGCCCAGCCCGTTGCCGCACACGGTGAGGATGTGGTTGCGCGAGTTCCCGCCGGGGTAGCGCTCCCCGTCGGGGATCGAGTAGGACGCCCCGGCGGCGCTGGCGGTGCTGGCAGCGGCAGTGCTGTCGGTGCCGGCGTCCGACGCGGGCGCGTCGCGTCCGTCGAGGATGGCGAGGATCTCCTCGGGGGTCTGCGCGGCGTCCAGCTTCGCGCGGGTGGACTTGCGTCCGACGACCTTGGCCAGCTGCGCCATGGCGCTGGTGTGGGTGGTGGCGTCGGTGGCGGCCAGGGCGACGACGAGGGTGACCGGGTCGTTCTTCTCGTGGCCGAACTCCACGGGCTCGGCCAGGCGCACCCAGCTCATCGCGGTCTCGTGCACGGCCTCGCTGGGGCGGGCGTGGGCGAAGGCGAAGCCGGGGGCGACGACGATGTAGGGGCCGTTGTCGATCACCGAGTCGATCATCGCGGTCGTGTAGGCGGCGTCGGTCGCGCCGGTGTCTTCCAGGAGTTCCCCGGAGTGCGCGACGGCTGTCTTCCAGTCGGCGGCAGTCACATCCAGGTCGATCCTGCTTTGTGACAGGAGGGAGGTGAGGGTGCTCATGAGACTCATCCTATCCCTGCTCTTAGTAGGTAACGAAACTAGGTAATGGGGGCTTCGGCGGTCTCGCGGGGCCCGGATGTTCGAACGCAGGGGCGTACTGGCTGCTGTGCAACCGGCGTGATTCGCGCACCCTGAAGAGGTGGCTGCAGACGAACCAGGACTACCGGGTCAACTGGCAGATGCTGGCCGACGACGAGCGGGCCGTCTTCGCTCGTCCGGAGGAGCTGCCGGTGCTCCCGCTGCGGCACTGGAAGTCCGTGTGGCTGGTCATCCTCGCCGGTTTCGTGGTGGCGATGGTCGGCGCCATGTTTCTTCCCGAACCCACCACCGCCTGAGGCCGACCCCACGTAGCATCACCGCCATGGATGACAGTAGCGATGAACTGCTTGCCGGGGTCAGGGTCGTCTCGATGGCGGTGAACCTGCCCGGCCCGGTCGCCGCGCACCGGCTGCGCGGCCTGGGTGCTTCGGTGACGAAGGTCGAGCCGCCGTCCGGCGACCCGCTGTCGCTCGTCGCCCCGGAGTACTATGCGCACCTCGCCGCAGGCCAGGACGTGGTGGCCCTGGACCTGAAGTCCACCGCCGGCTCCGAGCGGTTGCACACCCTTCTTCAGGACGCTGACCTGCTGGTCACCTCGCACCGGCCGCGGGCGCTGGCCGCGTTGGGGCTGGACTGGGAGGACCTGCACGCCCGACATCCCCACCTGAGCCAGGTGGCGATCACCGGCAGTCCCGGGGAGGCGGCGGACACCCCGGGGCATGACCTGACCTACCAGGCTGCGGCGGGCACGATCGCCCGGCATGACGGTGTCCCGGTGATGCCGACGCTGCCGGCCGCGGATCTGGGAGGCGCCGAACGGGCGGTCGCCGACGGCATCGCCGCGGTACTCCGGGCGCAACGCACCGGGCAGGGGCACCACGTCGAGGTCGCGCTGTCCGGGGTCGTCGACGACTTCGCCGCGTCCACACGGTGCGGGCTCTCCGGGCCGGGGACGATCCTGGGCGGCGGCTACCCGCTCTACGGGATCTACCCGGCCAGCGACGGTTTCGTGGCGGTGGCGGCGATCGAACCGCACTTCGCCGCGGCACTGGCAGCACTGATGGGGGAGGAGTCTGCGTTCGAGGTGACCGCGGAGGATCTCCGGGAGTTCTTCGCCGCCGGCACCCTGGAGCACTGGAGTCGGTGGGCCCGTGAACACGACCTGCCGGTGGCGCCGCTGCGCTGAGACGGGGGGCCGCTCAGCGCAGCGGGAGGCGGAAGGCGGCGCGCGGTGCGACGTCCAGCCCGGCGTCCTGCTCTGCGGCACGTACGGCATGCAGGTCGGGGCGTAGATCGGGACGCAGGTCGCTGGCGTCGAGCGGGAGGAATCCGAGACTGCGGTAGAGCGGGCCGTTCCAGGGCACGTCGACGAAACTGGTCAGGCACACCCCGGGGAACCCGCGGGCGCGGGCATGCTCCACCGCCAGTGCAATGAGCCGGGTGCCGAGGCGTCGGCCCCGGCACGACGGATCCACCGAGACCTGCTCGATCAGGAGGTCGCCGTCGGCCAGCCCCACCCACAACCAGGCGACGAGGTGTGTGAAACCGTCCCCGGCACCGTCGACGACGAGGACGTGGTGGGCGTCCACCGCGGCGGTGAGCTCCGCGACGCCCGGAGGGTCGTCGTCAGCGACCACGTCGAGCCCGACGGTGCGGAAGGGTTCCCCGGCACGTCGTTCCAACGCACGTACGGCGGCGACGTCCCGCCTGCCCGCCAGTCGTGCGGGGGCCGGGACGTCACCGCCGGTGAAGGAGCAGTCGCAGACGCCTATGAGACGGGGGAGGACTGGGCGCCCGGGGCGTAGGGCTCGGTGTCGCCGACGGTCTCCGGCTCGCCGTCGGTGCCGTAGACCGTCGCGCCCTCGGAGGGCTCCTCGCTGGAGGAGGCGGAGGAACTCGACGGAACGCCGGCGCCCTCGTAGCCGCTGTCCGGGGTGACCTCGGTCGAGGGGGCGGTTCGTTCGCTGTCGTTCTCGCTCGGCGGCTGGCAGGCGGTCGCCCCCAGCGCCAGAACGGCGGCAGCGAGCAGGGCGGTGGTCCGGCGGGTGCGGGTCATCTCATCTCTCCTGAGTGAGTCAGCGGTGGATCAGCGGGAGGTAGTCACGTCCTCCCGTGGGGTACTCGTCCATGAGCATAGTTGGTCGGACCTGCGCATCGGTACACGGGCAACCCCGCAGGTGCGTCCGGAACGCGGGACCGGCCCTTTTCCCGTGCCCCACCCCGCACGCACCGGGGGCGGCCCTGAGGCCGACCGGTGCGGTGTTCGGTGCCCGTGTCCGCGCCTCGGCGCGGTACCCTGTGAGCCTGGACCGGGCCGGTGGCAATGACCGTGCCCATGAGGATCCCACGAGGAAAGGACACGGCCATGAGTTCGGACGGTCGCTCGAACGGTCGATGGGGTACGCCGGATGACGGCGAGTGGCAGGGGGACGAGACCCCGACCACGGCCTGGGACCCCGCGGGCCGGCCCCGGCAGGACGGAAACGGGCAGGACGTTCCCGCGGACGAGAACCCGACGACGGTGTGGAACGGCGGCGCCGGTGCGCAACCGCCCCAGTCGCCCCAGTCACCCCAGCCTCCGCAGTACCAGTACGGCAACGAGGACGAGACGCAGGTCATCCGGCCCGGTCAGCCCGCCGACCAGTACGGGCAGCCGCAGTACGGTCAGCCCCAGTACGACCAGCAGCAGTACTACGGTGACCCCTACGCTCAGCAGCAGTACGACCAGCAGCCCTACGACCAGCAGCAGTACGGTGAGCCGCAGTTCGGGGCGGGGCAGCCCGACGACAACGGCGGCGGGAAGAAGCGTGGCGGCAAGCTCGCCGTCATCGTGCTCGTCGTCGCCGCACTGGTCGCGATCGTGCTGGCGTTGGTGACGTTCGTCTTCAACCGCAGCGGGGACGGGGCGACCGCCCCGACGACCACCACGCAGCAGACACCGGAGGAGACCCAGGGCAACGAGGACAACCAGGACAACGACGGTGGCGAACCGTCGTCACCGGGGCTCCAGCTGCCCAGCGACATCGAACTTCCCAGCGACATCGAGATCCCCACGGACCTCGAGGACCTGCCCAGCAATCTGCCGGACCTGCCGAGCCTGGACCCGGACGTCATGGACCAGCTCAACGACACCCTGGACCAGTTCCGTGACCAGCTGCCCTGACCAGCGGGCCTGACCAGCGGGCCTGACCGGGCCCACCCCCGTGCCCGGGCACGACACCGGGGGTGGCAGGTATGAATTGTTGCATGAGCCGACAAGCATCACCCCTGAACATCTTCACCTCCACGTTCCCCCTGCCGCAGACCCGCGCGGCACTGGAGGACGCTGGCGCGGTGATGGTCGACGACCTCGCCGAGGCCGACGCCTTCATCTGCCACGGTGTGGCCCCCGCGGACTTCCCCACGCTGCCCGACCGGGTGAAGTGGGTGCAGCTGTGCCAGGCCGGTATCGAGGGCTTCTTCAAGCAGGACGTCATCGACGCCGGCGCGCAGGGCGACCGCCGCTGGACGAACGCGTCCGGGGTGTACGGACGCCAGGTCGCCGAGAGCGCGATGGCGCTGCTCCTGTCGGTCACCCACATGCACAAGAGGATCGCCCGGGCGGCCAGCTGGTCGGTGTGGCGTGAGGTCGACGACAACACCCGGTGGCTGCACGGCACCACCGTGGCGGTCGTCGGCGCCGGCGGCATCGGCCGGCACCTCATCGAGATGCTCGCCCCCTTCGGGGCGTCGGTCATCGCGGTCAACCGCACCGGGAACCCGGTGGACGGGGCGGAGCGCACGCTGCCGATCGAGCAGGTGTCGGACGCCGTGGCGGCCGCCGACCACACCGTCGTCGCCGTCCCGCTGACGGACGCCACCCGCGGCCTGTTCGACGCCGACCTGTTCGCGTCCTTCCGTCCCGGGGCGACCGTGGTCAACGTCGCACGGGGGCCGGTCGTGGTCACCGACGACCTCGTCGCTGCCCTGGAGTCCGGGCAGCTCGGCGGCGCGGGACTCGACGTCACCGACCCCGAGCCGCTGCCGGACGGGCACCCGCTGTGGGAGATGGACAACGTGACGATCACGACGCACTCGGCGAACACCCGCGCCTCGATGGACGCCCAGCTCGCCGGGCCCACCGTCGACAACTACCGCGCCTTCCTCTCCGGGGAGCGCATGCCCACCGAGATTGACCCGTCGAAGGGCTACTGACCGGAGGCTAGGGTCGCTGCGCGGCGATCCCGCGCACGTAGGCGTTCGCCATCCGGGCCTGGACGCGGCGACCCACCGGGCCACCCAACCTGGTCAGCAGGGTGCCGGGCCGGGAGAACGCGCTGACGGTGGCGGTGACCGTGCCGTCGGAGTGCAGGGTCACGGTGAAGGCCTCCTCGCCGCACTCCACGTGACCCGGCAGGGTGCCGTAGACAAGGGAGTCCGGCCCGGCGGTGAGGACCAGGCACGGCGAGTCCAGCGGGGTGAGCAGGCCGCGGCCCGGGGTCACCGTCACGACGTCGCCGACCGCCATCGGCGCGGTGTCGTCCAGCGGTGTTCCGGCGCGGTGCAGCGGTGCGCCGGCCAGCCGGTGCGCCCGCCCTCCCAGCAGGTTGTCGAGCGCGCGGGCGTGGTCGTCCTTGCCGTGCCCGATGACCCGGCTGGTGCTCAGGCAGTGGAACCCCTGGTGCTCCAGGCGGTCGGCTACCCCGGAGTGGCCGTCGAGGTCGTGCACCGAGGCGGACAGTCCGCGGAACTCGCCGGGGTAGGTGAGGTCGCGTTCCGACAGTGCGCGGTCGGGCGGTCGGGGTGGGGAGGACGGGAGGCGCAGTCGCATTCCCCCGAGGCTACCGACACGGCATGCTCCCGTGCCCCGGTAGTTTCTCGGTGGAGAGCATTTTTCGGCGACACCGGCTACAATGCCCCACGTACATCCTCCCTGCCACAGCGAAGGAAGATCGAGCATGCCCGTAACAACCGAGTCAGCCGGGAACTCCGGAACCCGTTCGAGCCGTGCCCTGAGCCGCATCCCGAAACTCTTCTCGGGGCGCAAGGCAGGACGCGTCCTGTCCGCCGGGGCGATGGCGGTCGCGCTGGTGACCGGCGGGACCACCGTCGTGGCGCCGGCGGTGGCGGGCGCGCAGACCTCGACCCACGCCGGCGCCGGCATCGTGCTCACCTTGGGCGACGGCTCCGAGGCGCTGTGCACCCTGAACTCCGTCGTCGAGAAGGACGGCACGTTCTACGGTGTGACCGCCGGGCACTGCCTCAGCGAGGCGGAGATCGGCTCGCCGGTGGTGAAGGTCTCCACCGACTCCGGGCAGCTGCTCGCCGACGCCGAGGACATCGCCGCCGGCGGTGTGGAGCTCGGCGGCGAGGCCAACCCCTTCGACCCCTACGCCGGACTCGACGACGTGGGCTGGTTCCGTCTCGACGAGTCGGTCACCCCGAATGACGGGGAGGTCTCCAGTACCGCGCACACGGGCATCCCGGTGCTCGACGACGCGCTGCGTGGCCACAGCCAGCCCCTCGGCGACCCGGTCCCGGTGACCCAGAACCTCGTCGGCTCCATCGTCTGCAAGGACGGCACGATGTCCGGGCGCACCTGCGGGCCGGTCCTGGCGGTGAACACCGACTCCCAGGAGATCACCGCCCTGATCCCGGCGATCAGCGGTGACTCCGGAAGCCCGCTGCACGTCGCCGGTGCCGACGGCAAGCGCCACATCGTCGGTGCCCTGTCCAACGGCACCCCGGTGCTGTTCAACACCTTCGACGGGACCCGTGAGCACCTCCCGGCCGTCGGGGCGTGACCTTTTCGTTGCCGTTCTCCCGAATTTTCCGGAGTCACCTCTGAAGGACGCTCCAGTGGGCTGTCAGGAAACTCCAAGACTGCGATCGTAGTGTCGGAGACATCGCCACCACAGATGGCGAGGTGATATCCAGAATTGCCGTCGCGAAAGGACTCCGTATTCGGTAGCTGAGCATTCTCCTCTTGAAACGTCAGCAGATGACCCCCGGTTCGTCAGGAGCCGGGGGTCATCTGTGTCTGCGTACGCACGGCCGGGTTTTGGCCCCCTATGTACACTCGGATGCCACGTTGTCCACACGACCTCAACCATCCGGGAACAACGGTGCCCTGACCGGCCGGTGTCCCCGGAGGAACCGGAATTGATGTGACTTCCCCGACCGACAGTTCAGCGACCGACAGCTCACCTGCCAGTCAGTCGACACGCGGCGCGTCAGGGGAGGGGGTGGACGAAAGCAGCGGAGCCAGGCGCGGTCCGGACCCGCTGATCCTCTGGGTCTCGGCCGGGTTCATCGTGGTGTTCGTCGCGGTGTGCGTGATCTTCGGCGACAGTGCCCGCGACAACTTCGCGGTGGTCTCCGAGTGGCTGATGACGAACCTCAACTGGCTCTACATCGGCGGGGTGACCATCGCCCTGCTCTTCCTCATCGCCGTGGCGTTCAGCCACTTCGGACGCATGCGCCTGGGCCCCGACGGGCAGAAACCGGAGTACTCGCTGAAGAGCTGGTTCGCCATGCTCTTCGCCGGCGGTCTCGGCAGCGTCCTGATGTTCTGGGGTGTGGCCGAACCGATCAACCACGCGGTGAACGTGCCCATGCAGGACGCCGAACCGATGTCCCACGAGGCCGTGAACGAGGCCATGGGCTTCACGATGTACCACTTCGGCATCCACATGTGGGTGATCTTCGCCCTGCCGGGACTGGCCTTGGGCTACTTCATCTACAAGCGGAACCTCCCGCCGCGGGTGTCCTCGGTGTTCGCGCCGATCCTCGGCGGGGCGATCTACTCCTGGCCGGGCAAGCTCATCGACGCGCTGGCCATCATCGGCACCGTCTTCGGCATCGCCGTGTCCCTGGGCCTGGGCACGTTGCAGATCGAGTCCGGCCTGGGCACCGTGTTCGGGATCGAGGGTTCCACCCTGCTGCTGGTGGGCATCATCGTGGTCATCGTCGGCGCCGCCTGCTGGTCGGTGGCCGCGGGCCTGGACAAGGGCATCAAGAACCTGTCGAACATCAACATCGTGATGGCGGTGGTGCTGCTCGTCTTCGTGCTCGTCGCCGGGCCCACGTTGCTGTTGCTGCGCGGCACCATGGACACCGCCTCGCTCTACGCCGAGTGGCTGCCGAGACTGATGTTCTGGTCGGACGCCGACCAGATCACCCGTGAGGGCTGGCAGGGCACCTGGACGGTCTTCTACTGGGCGTGGACGATCTGCTGGTCGCCGTTCATCGGCATGTTCGTCGCCCGGATCTCCAAGGGCAGGACGGTCCGGGAGTTCGTCGGCGGCGTACTGGTGCTGCCCGCCCTGTTCATCCTGATCTGGTTCGCCGTGTTCGGCTACGCCGGCCTGAACGCCGAGCGCACGAACCCGGGGAGCCTGTCGGGGCCGGTCGTCGAGGACGGCGACGCGGCGTCCTCCCTGTTCATCCTGCTGGAGACCATGCCGTGGAGCACCCTGGTCAGCGGTTTCGCACTGGTGGTCGTGGCGATCTTCTTCGTCACCTCCATCGACTCCTCGGCGTTGGTGACCGACATGTTCGCCGTGGGGGAGGAGAACGTGACACCGACCTACCAGCGGGTGCTGTGGGCGGTGTCGATCGGTGCGGTGGCCGCGGCGATCCTGGTCATGTCGCCGGACGCCGGGATCGAGGCCTTGCAGGAGGTGTCGATCATCATCGGGCTGCCGTTCTTCCTGATGTTCTTCGTGATGATGTACTCACTGCTCAAGGGAATGAACAACGACTTCCACGCCCGGCCGGAGCCGGTGACCCGCCAGTGGGACAAGACCGACTCGCCGGAGGCGTTGGAGGAGAACGAGAGCAAGCCGGCACCCGGCTACGACGACGACGGTGAGGAGCTGCCCCGGGCGTCCTACGACGCCGACGGCAACCTCATCGTCCCCGGCAGCGTGATCATCGCCGGTGACGTCGGGGTCGTCGGCGGCATCGGCGACGCCGATCCCGAGGACTACGACGCGCTGGGGGAGACTCAGGACGCGCAGGACGGTCCGGAGGGTCCGGACGGTTCGGGCGGGCGACCGGGGTGACGCCGGTCGCGGTTCGCCGCCGACCGTGAGCCGGGTTACACTATGTAGACATAACCATATACGCAAGTGCAGGAACGACAGCTCTCACGAGCATGAAGGAGAACACCATGGTTCAGCGTGTAGGCGTCATCGGGGCAGGTCAGATGGGCGGCGGAATCGCCGAGGTCGCGGCCAAGGCCGGCAGCGACGTCCTGGTCTGGGAGGGCAAGCAGGAGGCCCTCGACTTCGGCGAGTCCAAGATCGAGAAGTCGCTGGCCAAGGCCGTCGACCGCGGCAAGCTCAGCGAGCAGGACCGCGACGCCGCGCTGGCACGCCTGACCTTCACCACCGCCCTGGAGGACTTCGCCGACCGTGAACTGGTCATGGAGGCGATCATCGAGAACGAGGCGATCAAGAAGGACGTCTTCGCCAAGCTCGACGCCATCGTCGAGGACAAGAGCGCCCCGCTGTGCTCCAACACCTCCTCGCTGCCGATCCAGGCCATCGCCTCGGCCACCGAGAACCCCGGCCGTGTCATCGGCCTGCACTTCTTCAACCCGGTCCCGGTGCTCCCGCTCGTCGAGGTCATCCCGGCCCTGACGACCGACGAGTCCACCGTGGAGACCGCACGCACCTACGCCACCGAGGTGCTGGGCAAGTCCGCGATCCAGGCGCAGGACCGCTCCGGGTTCATCGTGAACTTCCTCCTGGTGCCCTACCTGCTCTCGGCGGTGCGCATGGTGGAGCAGGGCGTGGCAACCAAGGAGGACATCGACACCGGCATGAAGCTCGGTGCGAACCACCCGATGGGCCCGCTGACCCTGGCGGACATGGTCGGCCTCGACACCTGCGCGTTCATCGCCGACGTGATGCTCGAGGAGTTCGGCGACCCGTCCTACGCCTGCCCGCCGCTGCTGCGCCGCATGGTGCAGGCCGGACACGTCGGACGCAAGTCCGGCAAGGGTTTCTACGACTACGCATAGATACCCCCGGGGGTCCCTGCACGGCGCGACGGATTTCACTATGCTCGTGCCCGCAAGCCTTTTTACGTCAACAGCGAAGGAGAGCTTTAATGTCAGGGATCGACGACATCAAGAACAAGGCCGAGGACGCAGCAGGCCAGGCCAAGGAAGCTGCCGGCGGCGCCGCCGGTAACGACGACCTCAAGAACGAGGGCAAGGCCGACCAGGTCAAGTCCGATGCGAAGCAGAAGTTCGAGGACGTCAAGGAGAAGGCGACCGACAAGGCCAACGAGGTCATCGGGAAGTTCAAGGACAACTAGTCCTTGACCCTCCCCGGCGTCACGCTGTAGACGCGGACCCCTCCACCTCCCGCACGGGAACGGTGGAGGGGTTCGCTCATGTGCACCGCCGGAACAGGGGCGGATATAGCGGGG